>CAMCBT010000039.1 GCA_945873115.1 uncultured Mitsuokella sp. | reverse complement strand
TCTTCAAGAACGTGCCGCGGATTGCGAGGAAGCTACAGATAATAAAAGATGTGGGCCTTGGCTACATCAAGCTGGGCCAGAGCGCCACGACCCTCTCCGGCGGCGAGGCCCAGCGGGTCAAGCTCGCCACAGAACTCGCCCGGCGCTCCACCGGCCGCACCCTCTACATCCTGGACGAGCCCACCACAGGCCTCCACACGGCGGACATCCACAAGCTCCTGGAAATCCTCCAGCGCCTCGTTGCCGCAGGCGACACCGTCGTCGTCATCGAGCACAATCTGGACGTCATCAAGGCGGCTGACTACATCATAGACCTCGGCCCCGAAGGCGGCGACAAGGGCGGCACCATCCTCTGCACCGGCACCCCGGAAAAAATAACCGCCTGCAAGGAATCCTACACCGGCAAATTTTTGAAGCCACTGCTTGAGGAGCAAAAAGAAAAGTGATATGACTTCTCATGACTTCGCTGCTCCAAGGAAAGCCCGGTATGTGCGGGGAAGGTTT
Source organism: uncultured Mitsuokella sp. (assembly GCA_945873115.1). Lineage (GTDB taxonomy): Bacteria > Bacillota > Negativicutes > Selenomonadales > Selenomonadaceae > AWVT01. The sequence goes on along the minus strand of CAMCBT010000039.1, from coordinate 20,582 downwards.
ACAATTCCCCTGAGAAAGGGTATAATCAACCCGTTATACTATGGAATGAAAATCGGAGCAGTGCAGAGGGCTTGTGCTCCAGACAGGGAAAGGTGGTGCGCGGTGGTTCGGTTGTTGGAAGGCATTGGGGCCTTTGTACTGGAAAAGCTCACGGGGCTTGGCACCATTGTGCTGCTCTATGCCCAGACCATGCGGGAAGTGGGGCGGCGGCCCCGCTTTCGGAGCATTCTCGCCCAGATGGCCCATCTCGGGGTGGATTCCCTCTCCATTGTGTCCCTGACGCTTCTCTTTACCGGTGTCGTCATGACGCTTCAGACGGCGGATGTGCTCATCCGTTTTGGCGCCCAGGGCACCGTGGGAGGGGTCATCGCCATCGCCATCGGCCGCGAGCTTGGCCCTGTCCTCGTGGGGGTGGTCTGTGCCGGTCGAGTGGGCTCTGCCATCACGGCGGAAATTGCCACCATGAAGGTCACGGAGCAGATTGATGCCCTCCGGGTCATGGCGGTGAGCCCCGTGAACTACCTCATCGTTCCGCGCATGCTAGCCTGCATGATCGTGGTGCCTCTTTTGACCGTCTTCGGCGACATCGTGGGCGTTTTCGGCGGCTGGGTCATCGCCGTCTTCTACTCCGGCATTACCAGCTACTCCTTCTTGGACTCCATCCATCGATTCGTGGAGCTCTTCGACTTTACCGGTGGCGTCTTCAAGGGCATTTTCTTCGGCAATGTCATCGCGGTGCTGGGTTGCTACTATGGCCTCCATTGCCCCGACGGGGCCGAGGGGGTGGGCCGCGCCACGACGAAGACGGTGGTGGCCTCCATCGTGATGATTTTTGTGCTGAACGCCATATTGACGTTCTTTCTATACTGATGTGGGGAAATCATGATTGCACTGAAGCATGTGAACAAGGACTTCGGGGACAAGGCGGCCCTGAAGGATATCAGCTTCTCCATAGAGGACGGGGAGACCATCGCCATCATCGGCGGATCCGGCTCCGGCAAGAGCACGCTGCTGCGTCTCCTGGTGGGCCTCATCCGGCCCACCTCCGGGGAAATCTGGATTGATGGGCAGGACATCGCCGCCCTGGACGAGGCGGAGCTCGACCGTGTGCGCCTCTCCATGGGAATGGTCTTCCAGTACTCCGCCCTCTTCGACTCGATGACCGTCGGAGATAACGTGGCCTTCGGCCTTCGGGAGCACACGAAGAAGAGCGAGGCGGAGATAGCGGAAATCGTGACGGAAAAGCTCTGGCAGGTGGGACTCAAAGGCGTGGAGAACCTCATGCCAAACGAGCTCTCCGGCGGCATGAAAAAGCGGGTGGGGCTGGCCCGCGCCATCGCTTTCGGGCCCCGCACCATATTCTACGATGAGCCCAGCTCCGGCCTCGACCCGCTCACCACGGAAAAAATCGACGAGCTCATCATCGAGATGCAGAAAAAGCTCGGCGTGACGAGCATCGTCGTCACCCACGACATGGCGAGTGCCTGCCGCATAGCCGACCGTATCGCCATGATCTACGAAGGGGAGCTCATCGCCTATGCCCCCGTGAAGGAGTTCCGGGAGCTGAAGGACCCTAGGGTCCAGGCATTTTTCCACACGCTTCGCATGGAGCGGAATAGCGGTAGGAATGAGGAGGAAGGGAAGCAATGACAACAGAGGCAAAGGTGGGGGCCTTCACCCTCGTCGGCATTATCGCATTTGCCGCCGTTGCTATTCTGCTGTCCGGAGTCCATCTGGGCGGCGAGAAGGGCTATGTGCTCTACGCAGGCTTCAAGCAGGTAATCGGCGTGACACCCCAGTCCACCGTCCGGCTCTCCGGCGTGCCTGTGGGGAGCGTAAAAGCCATCGAAAACGACGGCAACGGTGTCACGGTGACGCTTGCCATCAATGAGGAGACGAAGATTCCCCGGGGCTCTCGGGTCTCCATCGGCTCCGACGGCATCATGGGGGACAAGTTCATCAATATCACTCCTGTGAAGGACAACGGCTCCTATCTCGTGGATGGGGACTTCCTCATTGGCACGGAGGAGGCGGGCATGGACACGCTGTTCGCCGAGGCCACAGATCTTTTGCGGGAGGCGAAGGATATGATGAAGTCCCTGGAGACCATCACCGGCAACCCGGACTTCCAGAAAAATATCCTACTGATGGTGGTGAATATCAAGGACACGACGGCTCACCTCAATGGGCTCCTCGCAGCTATGGAAGCGACCGTGCAGCAAAACCAGGGCAATATCGCAGGCATCCTCTCGAATCTGAACTCCGCCATGGCAGGCCTCAACAGCACCATGCAGAGCACGGAGGCCATGATGGCAAATCTCGCCACCGTGGGGGCGGATCCCCAGACGGCGGAAAATCTCAGAACCACCCTTCATAATATCACGGAGGCCAGCGGCCGCATCGCCCACATCGCCGAGACCATGGATGCTTCCATCGGCGACCCGGAGACGGGCAAGGAGCTCAAGGAAACCATCGCCAATGCCAGAGACATATCCGCTCGGGCAAAGAAGTCTATGGAGACGCTCGATGCCCTCGAAATGAACGGCCGTGTCGATGTGCTCTACAGCGGCGACGAGCATGACTGGAAGACGAACTTCAACGTGGACATTGGCAAGGAGGACTCCGCCTTCCTGCGGGTCGGCGCGGATAATATCGGCGACGATACGGAGGCCAATGTGCAGGTTGGGAAGCGCCGCGGCTCTATGGTGGGCCGGGCCGGCCTCATGCAGGGGGACATGGGTGTCGGCATCGACTACTACCCGAAGGATTCCCTTCGGATTTCTGCTGACTACTATGACTTCAATGACGGCAAGCTTCGCATGCAGGCCGCCTACCGCCTCGGCGGCAGCGATACCTGGCTCATAGGCCAGATGGATAGTGTGAACGACAGCGAGAAGCGCGCCACATATTTCGGAATTTCCCAGTCTTTTTAATGATTTTCTCCGGAAAAATGTGGTACACTAGGCAGAAAAGTACAGAAAAGTATTTTCCTTGTGGAGGGATTTATTTTGTTCAATAAAAAGCAATTCTATAAGAAGCTTTCCATGCTCGTGGCAGCAGGCCTCATGACCGCCTCCGTAGGTACTGCTTTTGCCGCAGATAGGGTCCAGCTGGATCTCGGCGACAGCATACGCATGGCGCTTGCCAATAACCGCACCATCCGTCAGGCCCTGACGAATGTGGACTCCGCCAAGTGGGCCCTCTCCAGTGCCCGCCGTACCATGGGCCCGAGCCTCACCTGGTCTGCCACCGCCTACTCCACAGGTGGCGATACCTACGAGCTGCAGGGCACGGATGGCAGCCAGTGGGGCAATGTGGCCTCCGTGGGCATGCCTCTCTACAATCCGACGGTGGCGGGAAATACCGAGCAGGCCCGCTATGCGCTGAACGCTGCAGACCTCAGCCTCGAGGCCACGAAGCAGAGCATTCGGGAGCAGGCCACCAGCGACTACTACCAGATTCTCCAGGCCCGCAACCTCATCGAGGTACAAGAGGACTCCGTGCGCACCCTCCGGGAGCATCTTAATAATGTAAACGCCCAGTTCCGCGTGGGCACCGTCGCCAAGAGCGATGTGCTTGCCAGCGAGGTGGCCCTCGCCAACGCCCAGCAGGCTCTCGTCACGGCCCGGAACAACTACGATGTGGCCGTCTCGACCCTCAATAACGTCATCGGTCTGCCGACGGATACGGATCTCGATATCCGCGACCGTCTCAAATACGAAAAATACAATCTGAACCTCGCCGACTGCACGAACTACGCCCTGACAAACCGCCCCGACAGCCTGGCGGCTAAGTACGCCGTCAAGCAGGCGGAGGCGGCCGTGAAGACGGCAAGGGCCGGAAGCCTCCCGACGGTGAACGCCGCAGCCACGAAGACCATCGCAGGCGATGAGGCCTTCAAGGACAACTATGCCGAAGAGTGGCAGGTGGGCCTCAATGCCTCCTGGAACATCTTTGACAACGGCGTGACCCAGGCAAATGTGAACCGGGCAAATGCAGCCCTTCTGAAGGCTCAGGAGACGGCGGCCCAGACGGATGAGGGCATCCAGCTGGAGGTTCGCACGGCGCTTCTCTCCCTGCAGGCGGCAGAGAAGAACATCCAGACTACGAGTGTCGCCGTGGAGCAGGCCAAGGAAGACTACAAGATCGCCCAGGTTCGCTATGCGGCCGGCGTCGGCACGAACCTGGATGTCATGGATGCGGAGGAAAAGCTTACTACGGCCCAGACGAACTACTACACGGCCCTCTACAACTACAACACCAGCAAGGCAGCCCTTGACAAGGCTATGGGCATCCCTGTGGATCTCGACTCCGTGAAGTATCACGAGGAGGAGCAGAAGGGAAAGACCGCCCCGAAGGCAAGGGAGGCCGCCCGTCTCCATGAGGAAGCCATCTTCGAGGCTTCAGAGCTTGCCACAAAGGCTGACAAGCTCACCGTCGAGGAGGCAAAGGCTCTCGAAAAGAAAGCACATCAGGAAAAACAGGAAGCTGCAGGGACAACCGCTGCAACGGCTGCTGTAGCCACAGCCAAGACTGCGACGAGCGAAAGCGTCGCGGCCGATATGGCAAAATAATTTCTCATAGGCTAGGGATTCCAGGGGGACTTGCGTATGGAAACGGAACAAGGCACGCTGGTGACAAGGGAGCCGGAGAAGCTCTTCACCCCCAGCATGCGTGCACAGCTGAAGGTCGTATTCGAGCGGATGGAAAATCCGCTGAAGCTCTCGGTCCTCGTGAATGAAGGGCCGCTCTCCGATGAGCTTCGCCTCTACATGAAGGAGCTCGGTGCCATGACGGACAAGCTCACCATAGAGGAGGGGAGCGCCGGCGGCGAGGTGCCCTCCGTGCGCATATTCCGCGCCGACGGCTCCTGGTCGGGGTTTGCCTTCCACGGGGTGCCCGGCGGCCATGAGTTCCAGGGCTTTGTTCTTGCCATGTACAACACGGCGGGCCCCGGACAGCCCCTCTCCGAGGAGGAGAAGAAGCAGATTCTCTCCATAGAGGGGGATGTAAACATCTCCGTCTTCGTCAGCCTCTCCTGCCAGATTTGTTCTGACCTCGTGGGTGCCCTCCAGTGCATCGTCACCCACAAGGACAGCCTGACCATGGATGTCTACGACCTGAACTACTTCCCCGAGTACCGGGCGACGTACCGCATCATGGGCGTGCCCTGCTTCGTCATCCAGAAGGGCAGGCGCGAGGGGAGGCCCCAGTTCGGCTGCAAGTCGATGGATCAGCTCCTGAAGCTTCTTACCAGCGAATGAGTCAGTTGCCAGCCGGCCCCGGGCCGACTGGCTTTTTTGAAACGTCACGGGTTCTTTGACAGGAAAGGATGAAGCCCATGCCCATAAAGCTTCCGAATAATCTGCCCGCCTCCCAGGTGCTTGAGCAGGAAAACATCTTTGTCATGGATGCGGACAGGGCCTACCGGCAGGATATCCGCTCCCTCCACATCCTCATCTTGAACCTCATGCCCATAAAGTCCGTCACTGAGACCCAGCTCCTGCGGCTCCTGGGCAATACGCCCCTGCAGGTGGAGGTGGACTTCATATACACCGAGTCCTATACCCCCAGCCATACGTCGCAGGACTACCTGACGGAGTTCTACGGCACCTTTGCCGAGGTGCGCCACAAGAAATACGACGGCATGATCATCACCGGTGCCCCGGTGGAGAACTTCGCCTTCGAGGAGGTGGCCTACTGGGACGAGGTGGCGGAAATTATGGAGTGGAGCAAGAGCCACGTCTACTCCACCTTTCATATTTGTTGGGGCGCCCAGGCGGGCCTCTACTACCACTACGGCATTCCGAAGTACGACACGGGGGACAAGGTCTTCGGCGTCTTCGAACATCACCTCTGCGTCGACCACGAAAAGCTCCTGCGGGGCTTCGACGACATCTTCTACGTGCCCCACTCCCGCCATACGGAGGAGCACAAGGAGGACATCCTAAAGGTCCCCGAGCTCACCATCCTCGCCGAGGCGGAGGAGCCGGCCGGCCCTTATATCATCGCGAACCTCAAGAAGCGCCAGTTCTTCATCACCGGCCACGCCGAGTATGACCCTCTGACGCTGAAATGCGAATACGACAGGGACTTTGCCGCAGGGCTGAACCCCAATATCCCCTGCAACTACTACCCTGACAACGACCCGACAAGAACGCCTGTCGTCCGCTGGCGCTCTGTGGCTCATCTCCTCTTCGCCAACTGGCTCAACTACTACGTCTATCAGGGAACCCCCTACGAGCTCGATACCCTCTGTCAGGAGGGGGACGACTGAGTCCCGCTTCATAGGACTTTCATACATCCCATGTATGATATACAGGAAATTTACCCGAAGGGAAAGATTCGATGAAGCGACTCCTGGCCACCTTTCTTGCAATAGGCCTATACACAGCATCCATCCCTGCCCACGCAGATTCCGTCATACCGACAGATATCTACGAGTGGGGCCAGTCTACCGCCCGTCAGAGCTACTACTTCAACAAGGCCGTCATGCATTACGGCGTGGATAGCGAGGGCTATATCAACCTGGATGAAATCGTCGTCCCGACCCTCCACCAGTACGACTCCATCCAGCGGGACGACGTGATATCAAAGCGCCGCTGGAAGGGCATGTCCATAGATGGCTACGAGGATCTCTACGGCTGCGCCAACTATCTCGTGCTGAACACAAAAGACAAGACCGTCACCATCCGCCGCCACGAGGATCTCGACAGCGGCTGGGGCATCATAAACGTCGAGACAAGCGAGGAGCCCACTTCCTACGGAGACCTCTCCGAGCGGGACGTGGACAGGAAATTCTACCAGGCCATCATCGACTACGCTACCGCCCACCAGAAGGAGATCATCGAAAAGACAAAGGGCAAGCTCCGCCCCGAGGATGAAAAGCGTCTCCAGGGAGACAAGGACAAGAAGGACACGACGACAAAGGATAAGAAGGCCAGGGAAAAGAAGAAGGGCTGACCAGGCTGACAAAATCTTGGATGGCATCCTCCGGGAGCTCCTTCGTATCTTCAACAACGACGCCCTGTCGGCGGTGGGCGGCGATGTCATGGGGCGCATCTATGAGTATTTCCTCAATAAATTTGCCAAGAACATCGCCCAGGATGATGGGGTGTTCTTCACACCGAAATCCCTCGTCAAGCGCATCGCCAACATCATCGAGCCCAGGAGGGGGGTGCTCCTGGATAAAAGACAAGCGTATTTGATACAGGCAAACGGAAAAGAAAACTCCTCGAAAGCCCTTGATATAAAGGCTTCGGGGAGTTCTTGATTTTGGATGCCGAGCTTTGGAGCGATAGTTTCAGAAGAAATCGCTTGAAGTCCACTCATGAAGTTTTGCCAACGGGTGCAAATGAAAAGGCAATCGTTTGACAGTATGGGGAATCGTTTGTAGGGTATGCACCGTTTTCTTCTCCGAGGCAGGAATGTTGTTTTGTTTGGCGAATTAAGGAATAAACTGAATGATAATGCAGGTGAATGAAGATGGCGAGATACTGCACAAATTGCGGGGCAAGACTGGATGGCAATCCTCGATTCTGCGGCAATTGCGGAAGGCCGTGCGTAGCGGCCAACAACAGATCAGCCATCCGAAACAATGATGCTGTTCAGAGAAGAAGTACATCAGGCGGCATTTGGAAGGTTTTCGCTGGGACAGCCGTTGGAGCCTTCTTCATGCATCTATTCGGAGGCTCATCTTCCTTTTCCGCATTGAACTCCACACATACGGAGCCGGTGGAGCATTACCACGATACCGTTATTTATGAGGACGATGATGATTCGGATTATGACAGCTACGATAATCATGTCGATGGGTATGAGGATGATTCCGATTACGATGATGGCTTGGATACGGATGACTACAGCAGCGATGACTATAATGACAGCTGCGATGATGATTGACAAACGATAAATATTTGTAAACGGTCATGTGAGCTTTGGCTTGCATGACCGTTTTTTATTGCCGAATTTTGATTGGAGGAATCACAATGGACATCAACAACATTCACAGCGCAGAAAGCGCATCTGCCATCGAAACGGTAACTGCGGGCATCACCTACGGCTACATCCGGGTATCCACCACCCTTCAGCACGATGACCGCCAGCGTATGGCGATGGAGGAGTTCGGCATCAAGGAGGACTATCTCTTTGCCGACAAACAGAGCGGCAAGGACTTCGACCGTCCGGCGTATGTCAGCCTAATGGCAGCCTTAAAGCCCGGTGATACGGTTGTGGTAACGAGCCTCGACCGTCTGGGACGCGACTACGACGAGATGATTCGTCAGCTCGACATCATCACCCGCGAAAAGGAAGCCGGAATCGTCATTCTGGATATGCCTTTGATTGACACTCGTGCCAAGCAGGGAGACGACCTCACGGGGAAGTTCATCTCGAATCTCGTCATCCAAATATTCTCTTATGTAGCCCACATGGAGCGGAACATGAACCATCAGCGCACGATGGAGGGCTTGGCGGCGGCGCGGGCAAGGGGGGCGCGGTTCGGCAGGACTCCCCTCGAAAAGCCGGATGGCTACGAGGAAGTACGCCGTCGGTGGGAGGCTGGAGAACTGTCGGAGCGTGAGGCCGCACGGCTCCTCAAAGTGTCGCGTCCTACCTTCCACAAGTGGACGCATGAGTAAACGGCAGAAAATTCATCGTATAACTGCCACCCAACGGAATCCCTGATTTGCGTTTGCAATATTATAGTAGTAATTCGCCAAAAATCCTCCTGATTCCTGCCAAAAGATAAAAATTTTATGCGGCAGGAATACGATGGTATTTCTGCCGTCTGCACATACAGACACACTGAGGCTCAGGAGGAATATTTGTGCAACTAAGGGATTTTGTAGTCGGCAGCAAGGTCAACGGTCTTGAAGTAGGTAAGACCGTTGAGATAGTAGCTGTCAAGCATCATGGTGATATGGTGGCAGATGTTACATACAAGGATGCCAACGGCAACTTAAACGGGCAGATGGTCTATGCCGACCAAGCTACCGAGATGGAACTCTCCGAGAAAGCGTTGCCGTGGAGCTTCGATGCCGATGCCGACCGTATGAGGCTGGTGTCCGAGGCATATCGCATCCATCTTGCCTACTTGTTCGACCCGTACTTGGCCGTGCATACGTCCTCCATAGAGCCACTTCCTCACCAGATATCGGCTGTCTACGAAAAAATGCTCCCCAGGCAACCACTTCGGTTTGTGTTGGCAGATGACCCCGGTGCCGGAAAGACCATTATGACGGGACTCTTGATGAAGGAGCTCATCATGCGGGGCGACATCAAACGCTGCCTTATCGTATGCCCCGGTAACCTTGCCGAGCAGTGGCAGGATGAGTTGCACCGCAAATTCCACCTGCGTTTTGAGATACTCACCAATGACCGGGTGGAATCCTCCGTCACGGGCAATATATTCATGGAAATGAATTTCTGTATTGCCAGACTGGACAAGTTATCCCGCAGCGAGGCTTTGCAGGAGAAGCTAAAAATCACTGATTGGGATCTCATCATCGTGGACGAGGCACACAAAATGTCGGCTACCGTTTGGGGCGGCGAAGTGCGCTATACGAAACGATTTCGGTTGGGTCAGCTGTTGTCGTCTATTACCAGACATTTTCTCCTGCTGACCGCTACCCCGCACAATGGGAAGGATGCTGACTTTGCATTATTCATGTCCCTCATTGACGCAGACCGTTTCGAGGGCGTGAAGCGTGACAGCCAACAGGCGGTGGATGTTTCAGATGTGATGCGCCGTTTGGTGAAGGAGGAACTCCTGAAATTCGATGGCAAGCCACTATTCCCGGAGCGTATCGCCTACACCGTGAATTATGACCTGTCACCGATGGAGGCCAGGCTCTACCAAGAAGTGACGGAATATGTGCAGGATGGGTTCAACCGGGCGGAGCGTTTGGAAAATGAACGAAAGAATACGGTAGGCTTCGCACTCACCATCCTGCAACGGCGGTTGGCATCGTCTCCCGCTGCTATTTATTGCTCGTTGGATCGCAGGGCAAAACGGCTCACGCAGTTGTTGCAAGAAGAAAAGCTGAAACGACGCGCCGGCGAATTTCGGTTTGATTTTAAGGGATATGGGGATGCCGATGATTTCGATGATGCTCCAAGCAGCGAGGTTGAGGAGGCAGAGGATGAGATGGTGGCGAAAGCCAGCGCATCTCAGACCATTGCCGAAATGGAGGAAGAGATAAGGACGCTTCATCGTCTTACGAAAATGGCGGTACAGGTTCGTGCCAGCGGAGAGGACAGGAAGTGGGACGAGCTATCGCGTCTGTTGCAAGAAAACAAGACTATTGTCGGAGCTAACGGAGAACGGGAAAAACTCATCATTTTCACGGAGCATAAAGACACGCTCTATTATTTACAGGAGAAAATTTCCTCTCTGTTGGGACGAGCCGAGGCCGTGGTCACCATTCATGGCGGTATGGTGCGTGACGAACGTCGCAAAGTGGAGGAACGCTTCAAGCAGGACAAGGAAGTATTGGTGCTGATTGCCACCGATGCCGCAGGCGAAGGCATCAACCTTCAACGGGCGCACCTCATGATAAATTATGACCTGCCTTGGAATCCGAATCGTTTGGAGCAACGCTTTGGGCGTATTCATCGTATCGGACAGACTGAAGTGTGCTATTTGTGGAATTTGGTAGCCAAAGAAACACGGGAAGGCGATGTGTTCCAGCGGCTCTTCGGGAAATTGGAGGAGGAGCGCAAAACCCTTGGCGGCAAGGTTTTTGACATTTTGGGCAAGCTTATCTTTGAAAATAAGCCTCTGCGGGAACTCTTGATCGAGGCAATACGCTACGGAAATGACCCCAAAATACGAGAAAAACTCAACACCGTCATGGATTCGTCCCTCAATCGGGAAAAACTGAAGGAAATCCTAACGGAACGCGCACTTACCGAGGACGTCATGAATCCCTCCACGGTGTCTCGGATTCGCGAGGATATGGAGCGCATGGAAGCACGGAAACTCCAGCCATTCTTCATCGAGAGTTTCTTCCTTGCCGCATTCAAGTCCTTGAACGGACGCATTTACAAGCGCGATATCGGCGAGAAAGCGGCGCATCCTGCGCCCTCGCCGACACTCGGCCATCCATGGCCGTCGCCGGGACGATATGAAATCACCAAGGTGCCTTTTGATATCCGCAATCGTGATATGCAGATTGGCTTCGGCGAACCAGTGCTATCTCGTTATGAGCGTATTTGCTTCGACAAGGAGCAGGCCAATATTCCTGGTTTAGTCCCTGCTTCCTTCGTCACACCCGGTCATCCCCTACTTTCTGCCATAAGCGATCTCGTGCGGGAAAAATACGGCAGCGACCTCAAACAAGGAACGATTTTTATAGACGATGCCGATGACGGGGAGGATTTCAGGATTCTCTTTTATATCGAGAACAGTATCCAAGACGGTGTGGCATCTGGGACAGGTCAGCGGCGGGTAATTTCCAAGCGTGTTCATTTTGTGGAAATAAAAAAGAACGGCGAGGCTGTATCGGCAGGCTTCGCTCCTTATTTAGATTATCGTGCTCCGAATGACGATGAGCGTAATCGTGTATTGTCGGCTCTGCAACAGGAATCATGGGTGAAAGATGATGTGGAAGAAATTGCCGTAAGTTTCGCCATACAAAATATCATTCCACGTCATTTGTGCGAAGTCCGTGACCGTAAAAAAGTCTTACTGGACAAAATGGAAAGCGCTGTCAAAGAGCGTCTGACCAGTGAAATTCAGTATTGGGATTTTAGAGCCAATGAACTAAGAGAAAAAGAAAGTCTCGGCAAACGCAACGCCAAGCTGAATGCCGACCAAGCCGCACGAAGAGCCGAGGAACTGACGACAAGGCTCGAAAAACGGCTCTCTGAGATTGCCCAAGAGCGAAAAATAACCGCCATGCCTCCCGTAGTCGTGGGTGGTGCGCTCATTGTTCCCAAAGGCTGGTTTATGCAAAACGGGAATGCAGAAGCAAATGCCGATGCCCAAAGCAGAGCCGAAATAGAGAACATTGCCATGCATACGGTGACCGCCATTGAGTACGAATTGGGCTATGAACCAAAAGATGTAAGCGCAGAAAAATGCGGATATGACATTGAATCCCTTGTTCCGGAAGAATTGCGTAAAAACGGAAACTGCCTTCGGTTCATCGAAGTCAAAGGCCGGAAAGCCAATGCCGACACGGTGACGGTCAGCAAGAACGAAATTTTGACGGCACTTAATAAGCCGGAGGAATTTATATTGGCTATTGTGTCTGTTGATGGCGACAAAACGAAAACAGTTTACATTCAGAGTCCGTTTACAAATTCGCCGGATTTTGGAGCGGTAAGCGTGACTTATAAGATTGATGAGTTGTTGAGGCAAGGAAAGCTAATATTAGAGAGGTAAATACATCTATGAAAAAGAAACTAATCGAAGTCGCCCTTCCCCTCGATGCCATCAACGCTGCCTCAGCTCGCGAGAAATCCATCCGCCACGGGCATCCTTCGACGCTTCATCTGTGGTGGTCAAGGAAACCGCTTGCCACGGCACGGGCGGTTCTCTTCGCTTCTCTCGTGGATGACCCTTCCTCCCACCCGGAAGAATTTCCAACGAAAGAAGCGCAGGATGCGGAGCGTCAGCGGCTTTTTCGGCTCATTGAAAAACTGGTGGTGTGGGAGAACAGCACCGATAAGGAACTGTTCGCCCAGGCCTACGAGGAAATTAAAAAATCCACCGAGGGCAACCCTCCCCCTGTCTTTGACCCCTTTGCTGGAGGCAGCACGATTCCCCTTGAAGCGCAGCGCCTGGGGTTGAAAGCTATCGCCGCCGACCTTAACCCCGTGGCGGTGATGATTAACAAGGCCATGATTGAAATTCCCGCCAAATTTGCGGGGCAGCCACCAGTAAACCCGGAAGCAAAGTCTTTACTTGATTCCAAGTGGCATGGGGCGCAAGGTTTGGCGAATGATATTGCCTATTACGGGAAATTACTCAAAGAACGAGCCTTTGCGAAAATCGGGCATCTTTATCCCAAAGTGAAAATCCAGGAGACGGGGCAAGAGGCGACCGTTATCGCTTGGAAGTGGGCGCGAACGGTGACGTGTCCAAATCCCGCTTGTGGGTGCGAGATGCCGCTGGCTAATTCTCTTTGGCTCTCGAAAAAGAAGGGAAAAGAAGTTTGGCTTGCGCCTGTTGTGGAAAATGGCAAGGTGCGCTTTGAAGTGCGACATGGCAAGGGCGATGTGCCGGAAGGGACTGTGAGTCGCACGGGGGCGAAGTGTGTTTGCTGTGGGGCGAGTGTGCCTTTCACCTACATTCGCAAAGAAGGAACAGCCGGTCGCATGGGAGCGCAGATGATGGCGATTGTGGCGGAGTCATCAAGCGGTAGATTGTATCTTGCGGCGAATGAAGAGCATAAAAAAACGGCAGAGATTGATAGACCTTCAGATGTTCCTGATGCACAGTTACCATATAATCCACGAGATTTCAAAACGCCTAATTATGGACTGACAACATTCGCTGACCTTTTCACCAATCGCCAACTAACAGCCCTCACTACTTTTAGTGACCTAATCTCAACGATACAAGAGCAGGTTGTAGCCGACGGCGGCTCGAAAGAGTATAGCGAGGCGGTAGCGGTTTATTTGGCGTTTGTGGTGGATAGGCAAGCTAACTATAGTTCATCATTAAATGCTTGGAGTGGTGACTTTATTGTTCAGACATTTGGCAGACAAGCACTGCCAATGATTTGGGATTATGCTGAGGGCAATCCTTTTTCAAATTCAACTGGAAATTGGGACGGCGCAATTAAATGGATTATACTTGTGATGGAAAAATTACCATGTAACGAAAACACTAGAGTTTTTCAAAATATGGCACAAAATGATAATGGCTTGCGTGATTTAGTCCTTTCAACTGACCCACCTTACTATGACAATATAGGTTATGCGGATCTTTCAGATTTCTTTTATATTTGGCTACGGCGTAGTTTGAAAGAAATATATCCTGATATTTTCTCAACACTGCTTGTCCCCAAAAAAGAGGAACTTATCGCCACTCCCTACCGTTTCGACGGCAGCAAGCAAGCTGCCAAAGATTTTTTCGAGGGCGGAATGGCTGTTGTTTGCCAGCAATTATATCAATACACATCAGAAAATTATCCCGTGACAATATATTATGCTTTCAAGCAGAATGATATGGACGCTGACGGAGTAGCTTCCTCAGGTTGGGAAACCATGCTGAACGCTATCATTAAAGCCGGATTTGCTATCACCGGAACTTGGCCATTGCATACAGAAAGAGAAACAGGTTTAAAGGCTCATGTAAACGCCTTATCCTCATCTATCGTCCTCGTCTGCCGCAAACGGGAGGCAACCGCCGCCACCTGCACCCGCAAAAACTTCCTGCGGGAACTAAAAAACGAACTCAACACTTCTCTCGAAAATCTGCAAAAATCCAACATCGCCCCGGTGGATATGGCTCAGTCTGCCATTGGTCCCGGCATCAGTGTATTCTCCCGCTATAAGGCAGTCTTGGAATCCGACGGTTCATCCATGACCGTGCGTAGCGCATTGAAACTCATCAATCAAGCCTTGGACGATTATTTCCACGGACAAGGCGAGAATATCGGCGCTGAGAGCCGTTTTGCCGTGGATTTGTACACCCAATGTGGCTTCAACGAGATAGCCTTCGGCGAAGCGGATGTATTGGCGCGGGCGAAGAATGTGTCTATGAATCGCTTGCAGGATATGGGTATTGTGAAAGCCGCCAAGGGCAAAGTACGGCTTTCCGATCGCGACGAATTACCAATTCCCTCTACGGGGGACAGCTTGTGGCTGTGGACGCAAGTCCTGGTGCGGGAACTCGGTGCAAACGGCATTGAAAGTTGTGCGAAATTGCTTATGAATTATTTATCCGGTGGCGAGGGAATCAAGAATTTTGCCTATCGTCTCTATCAAATCGCCGACAAAAAAGGTTGGGCGCAGGAAGGCACGGGCTATAACAATCTCGTCATCTCTTGGCAAGATATCGAAACTCGCCGGGAAGAACTCAAAAACAGCGGCGTAGAGACCGTAACATTTGATTTTTAGGTGGTGCATGAAAATGAATGAGGCAAACCACGAACTGGTGGGACGCGCTCTCAACACGATTTTGCGTGAGGCACTCGCTCCCTATGTGGCGCGGGAACTCATGGCGCATTATACGGAAGATAATTGGTGGCAAGACGGCGTGTTAGGCGTTCTCTACGATGACCAGAAGCGCAATCTTCCTGCGAACGGCAACTACGCCGATTTAACCGACGCGATGGATGTGCAGTGCTGCCTGATTCTAATGGACATTCATTGGCGGGAAATTTTTAGCAAAAAGCTCTCCCGCAATCACTATAACTGGGTGAAGGAACTCAACACCGTCCGCAACCAATGGGCGCATACGGAATGGAAAGTGTTTGATGACTCTTATACCGCCAGAGCCTTGGATACAATGGCGCGTATGTGCGAACAACTGGATGACGAATACACCATCGAACTCCGGGATTTGTGGCGGGAAAAAGCCTACGGCGACAGCGCAGGCTCCCGTAGTGCCGAGCAGACCGTATCGGCTCCCGTCAAAGCAAAAGCCAATACGGGCATCATGCAAAAGCCCATCGGAACACTGAAAAGCTGGCGGGAGGTCATGCGTCCTCACCCCGATGTAGCAGAGGGACGCTATCGGCAAGCGGAATTTGCCGCCGACCTTGCCCAGGTAGCACGGGGCGAAGGCAGCGCAGAGTATCTCGACCCGGTGGAGTTTTTTGCCCGTACCTATGTCACGGCGGGCATGAAGGGACTCTTGTCCCAAGCCTTGCGTCGGCTTGGTTTAGGGGACGGGGAGCCAGTCATTCAGCTCAAGACTTCCTTCGGCGGCGGCAAGACCCACAGTATGCTGGCGCTTTATCATCTGTTCCATGGGAAACTTCGCCCCGCCCAGTCGGAAAATGTGCAGGCCGTTCTCTCAGCCGCCAAAATGGGGGAACTTCCCAAGGATGTGCAGGTAGCCGTCATCGTTGGCACGGCGCTCAATCCTGCCAAAGCAAAAAGACCGCCCAATATGCCGGGCATTACCATCAACACTCTCTGGGGCGAAATAGCCGCCCAGCTTGCTTTTTCCTCGAAAAATCCCAAGTTGTACGACTATGTAAAGGACGCAGATAAAAAAGGCGTTTCTCCCGGTTCGGAAGCACTCAGAGATATGTTCGACGAGTGCGGGGCGTGTCTTATCCTTGTGGACGAGTTAGTGGCCTATGCCAAGAAACTCTATGGCATTGGGGAGCTTCCCGCCGGCTCTTTTGACAATCTTATTTCCTTTATCCAAGAACTCACCGAGGCTGCTCGTGCCAGTCGGCGCAGTATGGTGGTAGCCTCTCTGCCGGAATCGGAAATCGAAGTAGGGGGCGATGCCGGGCAACAAGTGCTGACTCAAATCGAGCATACCTTTGGGCGCATGGAGTCCATCTGGAAGCCCGTAGCCGCAAATGAAAGTTTTGAAGTGGTGCGGCGGAGACTTTTCCTGCCCTGCCAAGATACAGCGGCGAGGGATGCGATATGTGCGGCCTTTAGCGAGATGTACCGTACCCACGGCAGCGATTTCCCTGTGGAGGCAAAAGATGTTTCCTACCAGCAGGAGATGATAAACTGCTATCCCATTCACCCGGAATTTTTTCATTTCCTCTATGACGAATGGGCAACCATCGAGCGATTCCAAAAGACTCGCGGCGTACTTCGTCTTATGGCCGGCGTGGCTTATCATCTTTGGATTAACGGCGATGCCAGCTGCATGATTATGCCGGGTTCGATTCCTCTTGCTATTCCCCAAATTCGTGACGAGCTGATACGCTATTTGCCAGAGAATTGGAACGCCATCGTGGATTCTGAAATTGACGGACGTGATTCCGAGCCGATGAAACTGGATAAAGGAAACTCCCGTTATGGCGCACTCATGGCGGCAAGGCGTGTGGCACGGACAATTTTCTTAGGCTCTGCGGCAAGCGTAAGGGAGCAAAAAATCCGTGGCGTGGAAGAAAGCCATATCCGCTTAGGTGTGATACAACCCCACGAAGCCAAAGATATCGCCGCTTTTGGCGATGTCCTTGGCAAACTCAAAAGCCAGTTATCCTATCTTTACACCAATGACACCGGCACTCGTTGTTGGTACGATAACCGACCCACCTTACGCAAATTGGTGCAGGATTTGGAGAGCCGTATTGCTTCAGAGACGATAGAGCAGGAAATCGAAACCAGGCTCCATAAATGGAAGTCCACATCGGATTTCGGTGGCATTCATATATGTCCGTCCTCCTCTGATGTACCGGACGAGCAAACTGTCAGATTGGTGATTCTCCCAATTGCCGCTGTTCATGAGCGAGGGCAGAAGGATACGGCGGCACTAAAAGATGCGCATGAGATTTTGGAAATGCGAGGCACGACTCCTCGACAACACAAAAATATGCTGGTGTTCCTTGCCCCGGACAAGAGCAAAATGTTTGATTTGCAGAAAATAGTGCGGAGGCTCAAAGCATGGCAACTCATCCGTGACGAGGCTGAAAGCCGCAATCTTGACCAAGCGCAAATCCGCGAGGCTGATGCCAGTATCAAACAGGTAGAGCAAAGTTTGGTTATGCGTCTCGCTCAATCCTATGCATGGGTTTTGGCTCCGTATATAGATCCCGACGCAAGCATAAAAGATGTAAAGTGGGATATTGCTGAAATTTCATGCACAGCCCCGGACAATGTGCAAAAGGCAGCAGAGAGGCTGACAAGTGACGATAACCTTATCCGTGCATGGGGGCCGGCTCTTCTGAAAATGGAACTGGACAAGTGGCTTTGGAAAGACCGTGATTTTATCGAAATCAGACAGCTTTGGACTTACCTGACTTCTTATTGCTATCTTCCCAGACTTCGCGATGTGAATGTGCTTTTGGACACCATCCGCAAGGGCGTAATATCTGAGGACGGACTTGCCATTGCCGAGGTATTTCAGGACGGGCGATATGCAAATTTACAGATGCGGCAGGAAATCAACGATGAAGTACCCCTTTATGGACTGATTGTGAAATCGGAAGCAGCCCAAAGGCAAATCGATGCCGACCGCAGGAAAAGCGAGGTTCCTGTGGAGGACGATGCCACCGATGGGACAGACTCCGCACCGTACGACGACGGCGAATCGCAAGGCAATGAAGTCCATGACGGCTCTGAAGGAACACCTGTGGTAACGAACCTTGCACCAAAAAAGAAAAATCGTCATTTCTCTATGGATGTGCCATTGGACAGCGTACGGATTAACAAGGATGTCAGCACATATGTGAGCGAGATACTCTCTCATTTGATGAATCTGCCGGGAGCGCAGGTAGAAATTCGCTTGGATGTAGATATCGAAGTGCCGGACGGCACGCCGTCCCATGTGGTTACCACCGTATCGGAAAACTGCCGGACGCTCAAAATTGATAATTTCCATTTCGAGGAGTAAGACATCACAACAATAGTTACAAAAAAGCGGAGACGAGCAATGATATGATCCTCCTAAAGCAGACAAGGCAAATAACCAAAGCTGCATTAGGAGGATTTTCTATGGCAAAACGAAAACATTCGTCAGACTGGATGCTCGCCAGAGTGAAAGAGTATCTTTCCGGGCAAGGTTCCTGCCAACAGATTGCCAAGGCGAACGGAATATCTGAAGCTGGACTCAGGGCATGGACAAAAAAGTATGAGGAGCACGGCGAGGTAGCCTTCATCAAAAAATCGGGAAACGCAAGCTACAGCAAGGAATTCAAGCTGCAATGCGTCCTTGACGTATTGTGCGGCGAGGGCAGCGTTGACGACATCGTAGCGAAACACAACATTTCAAGCAGTTCTGTTCTCAGGTGCTGGATCAAGCGGTATAATGGCCATATGGAACTCAAGGACTACGATCCAAAACGGGAGGTTTATATGGCAGCAGCAAGAAGGAAAACCACACTTTCGGAGCGCAAGGAGATTGCGGAGTATTGCCTGTCGCACGGGAAGAACTACAAGGACGCCGCCGCACGCTATGACGTGTCCTATAGCCAGGTTTACGACTGGGTGAGGAAATACGCCGCTAACGGGGAAGACGGCCTAGTGGATCGGCGCGGGCACCATAAAACCGACGACTAGGTTGACGAGACAGAACGCCTCCGGCGCGAGAACCAGTGCCTGAAACGGCAGCTCGAGGAGCAGGAAAGGCTGGTCTGCTTTCTAAAAAAACTGAAAGCGCTCGAAAGGAGGTGAAGCTTGGCAGGTTGCGCCATGCCAGGACCTATGAGGCGATCCAGCAATGCCATGCGGAAAATACTTGGAGCATCCGTTGGCTGTGCAGTCAGGCCGGAATCACGAGGGCATCGTACTACCAATGGCTGAACCGGGAGATTCCGGCCGAGGAAAAGGAAAACGAGACCATTGCCCAGCTGATCCAGGAGTACGACGAAAGATTCCAGCACATCCTCGGCTACCGGCGAATGACAGACTGGATCAACCGCCTGAACCACACGCATTACAGCCGGAACCGCATCCACCGGCTCATGAAGGAGCTCGGCATCCATTCCGTGATCCGGCGCAAGAAGAGCAAATACCGCAAGAGCACGCCAGAAGCCAAGGCAGAGAACATCCTCCATCGGGATTTCCTTGCGGAACGGCCGAACCAGAAATGGGCAACGGACGTGACAGAGTTCAAATGGTATGAAGGGCCGGTTGTCAGGAAGCTCTACCTGAGTGCGATCCTCGATCTCTATGACAGATCGATCGTCGCCTATGTCGTGAGCGCACGCAATGACAACAAGCTGGTATTCGACACCTTTGAGCAGGCGATCCTCAAGAACCCAGAAGCGCATCCGCTGTTCCACAGCGACAGGGGTTTCCAGTACACCAGCAAGGTGTTCCAGTGCAAGCTCTCGAAGCAGGGGATGGAGCAATCCATGTCTCGCGTCGGGCACTGCATTGACAACTGCCCGGTGGAAGGGTTCTGGGGCATCGTGAAGGCAGAAATGTATTCCATGGCCAAGTTCAGCAACGGTGACGAGCTGCGCTCGGCCATTGACCGATACATCCATTTCTACAACTGCGAACGTTTCCAGGATCGATTCGGGGTAAGGACGCCAATGGAAGTCCGCACGGCAGCCTTGGTGACAAATTCCCCGGAGCAGTTCCCAATTGCCGAAAACAAACGGATTCAAAAATACAAAGCGAAGTTCGCGGCATAACAAAATACCGCAACCTCCATGCTGGAAGAAAAACACCAACAGGGAACTTGCGGCTGTAAATTTTATTTATTTGCCATGTCTATATTGACAGGGGCTGATCATATGCCTATTAATCAGCACTTCCTTTCGTTTAAAGAGTCTAATCTTCAGGGGTCAGGCCATACGGCTATCCCGATGATGAATATTTCTTTCTGAAGATATTTGATGCCAGCAGACATGCGTATGTCAGGAATGAGAAATCCCACAAGATTTGTGATTGAGCCTTATTCTTTATAAGATCCTCGTTAAGTTGTATAATGTTACCAGACATGGTCTATTTTTTATGAAATTGAATTTGCGAAATATATTTTA
>CAMCBT010000038.1 GCA_945873115.1 uncultured Mitsuokella sp. | reverse complement strand
ATGGCCCTAAGTCGCGTGCAAAAGTCTCAGTTTCTCCGAGTTTTTTAGGAGAATTACCTTGTACCAAATTCCTTCGAATGTATCATTATCCCCAATTTGTCCCGCGTGACGGATACGCCCCTTTCTATTGAAGACTCGTACTTTTTCCGATAAACTTCTACGTAAAGGCGACAAGCCAGGAAAGTCGCTTCCGTAAATCCAAAACCAGCTGGGAGAGGAAAATCCTCTTAAAGGAAAGGATGAAAGCGTATGAAGTTTGGAAAGAGCGCAGTGCTGGCGGCAGCCATTGCCATGAGCCTCTCGGGGACGGTTCTTGCGGCCTCCGCCGACAGCTTCTCCGACGTGCCGAAGGATCACTGGTCCTATGAGGCACTGGACTATCTGGCCAAGGAAGGCATTATCGAGGGCATGGGCGACGGTACCTTCCAGGGAGGCCGGGCCATGACCCGCTACGAGATGGCAGCCATCGTGGCAAAGGCCATGCAGAAGGAGGGCGCAAGCTTCGGCGACAGGGCAGTCCTTGAGAAGCTCGCGGGTGAGTACGGCCAGGAAATCGATACCCTGAAGAAGCAGGTGGCGGCCAACACGGAGCAGATCCAGAAGAACAAGGAGGCCATCGAGCGGGTCAAGCTTTCTGGCTTTGCCCGAATCCAGTATGACTACGATAAGAAGGAGCCCACGGGCACCGCAAGCTACCTCGACAAGGACAGGGATCGCTTCTACCTGAACCTCTATGGCGACTTTAAGGTCAACAACAACTGGAATGTGAAGTTCCAGAGCGAGACGAACCGCAACTACAACAACGGCCGCTATCGGGATGGGGAGCGGGGACAGAATGGCTACGGCCAGCAGACCTGGTCCGGCCACGATGGCAACATCCAGCGCATCTGGGTGGAGGGCCATAAGGATGGACTCGGCTGGGTGAGCATCGGCCGTGCCTGGCGCGGCCTCGGCCAGCAGAACGTGCTCTTCGGCACGGAGAGCGACGGCCTCCAGTTCGGCGTCCCCCTGAAGGGCACGGACCTCACGGCCTCGGGCTTCTGGTTCGGCTCCACGGGCTCCGGCAACAAGGAGAGCCTCTACGGTGTCGGCCTTTGGGGACCTGTCGGACACAGCACGGGCATCAACCTGGCCTTTGCAAAGAGTAGCCTGTCAAAGGGAGACAAGTACTCCTCCGGCATTCCCGACTACTGGTACGCGGACGCAAATGACGGCTACAAGCTCAAGGCCCACTATACGGATAACGATGTGACCGTCTCGAGGGACTACGGCTATGTGCTCTCCGGCTATGTGGACGTGGCGAAGAACCTGCGCTTCCTGGCGGACTACTCCAAGACGAATGCGGACTTCCAGAATAATGCGCTGGCACTCCGTCTGAACTATCGGAGCACTGACCTCAATAAGCCGGGCTCCTACCAGCTCTACACCCGCTATATCCGCTATGGCGCCAATGGCTGGCTTGCTGGCGACGACGAGTGGGGCTCCACCTGGAACGGGACGAAGGGCTGGATCTTCGGCGTGAAGTACGTGCCCTGGAAGAATGTGGAGTGGGAGACCCTCTACTCCCCCCAGACGGACAACTATGACCAAGCGGGCGAGTATGACCGCAAGCTCTTCCGCACCCAGATGGATTTCCATTTCTGATTGCTGCTATGCATAGGGAAGGAGCTGTTTCTGTAAGAGATTATGGAGACAGCTCCTTTTTTGGAGGTATGTATGAAACGTAAAGATTTAGCGAGAGTCCTCTGTGCGGCCCTGGTGGTGGGTTCCTTCGGGCTGACAATCCCTGCGCCCCAGGCGGAGGGACGGGCCCAGCCCACCGCCAGCGAGGAGGCCCGGGTCATCGTGCTCACGGGCACGGTGCAGCATGCGGCGGGGGCGGCGAAGGACTGGGATCCCTCAGATCTAGCTACCCGCATGAAGCCGTTGGGAGATGGCTTCTATGAGCTGACGGTCGACCTCCCGGCGGGGGCCTATTACTACAAGATTGCCTGCGGCGGTAGCTGGGCGGAAAACTACGGCCTCGGTGGCAATTTCGACGGGGCAAATGTGCAGCTGACCTTGGATAAGCCCACAAGGGTTACCTTCTACTACAACGACAGGACCCACCGCATCGCCGACAGCACCAGCTACGCCATGAAGAGCGAGGCGGAGGAGCCCCGCCTTACAGGGGCCTTTCTGCAGGAAGCAAAGCCCATGGCAGATCTCATGCTGGACGAGTTCTACCAGGTGGAAGCCGAGGTCCCAGCGGGCGAGCAAGCGATTTCCATTGAGAGGCCGGAGGGTGCTCCACTGAAGCAGTCCTTCTCCATGAAGCAGGCGGGAAAGGCTACGTTTTACTACGATGCAAAGGCAGGGCGCCTCATCGTGGACGATGGCCGGATAGAGGAAAATAAGGTGATCCACGACACCTGGAGCACGGCCTATCGCGTTCCCTTCGAGGCGGTGGAGGCCGGCACGCCTGCCACCCTCACCCTGGAGACAGGGGCAGGCCAGGTGGATAGCGTAGGGCTTGTGCTTCGGAAGGCGGCGATTAGCGCAAAGGGTGGCGACGAGTACAACCCAGACTTCAGCGAGGCAGAGGGGGCGACGAGGGAGGTGCTGCCTCTCGCCCGTGTCGCTTCCCGAGAGGGGAAGGATATCTGGAGCCTTACCTTCACCCCGAAGGAAAGCGGCATCTACGGCTATACCTTCCTTTTGAACGGCGTCATGGAGTACGGCGACGACGCTCGGCCTGGCCACACGGGGGTGGTGAAGCTCCGAGGCGCGAAGCCCTTCCAGCTCACCGTTTACGAGTCAGGCTATCATACGCCGGACTGGGCAAAGGAGGCGATCTGCTACCAGATTTTCCCCGACCGGTTCTACAATGGCGATCCCGCCAATGACAATGCACGGGCTACGGCAAGGGGTAGCCAGCCAATCCAGCACCGCCAGTGGAGCGAGCTTCCGGCGAACCACAGCAAGACGCCGGAGGCCGATACGGATCTCTGGGAGTGCAATGACTTCTTTGGCGGTGATCTTGCGGGCATCGAGAAGAAGCTGGATTATTTGAAGGATATGGGCTTTACGGCCATCTACGTCAATCCCCTCTCCGCCGCCAGCTCCAACCACCGCTACGATGCGCGGGACTATGGATCCATCGACCCGATTCTCGGCACGCAGGAGGACTTCGCGGCCCTAGTCACGGCCATGGACAAGCGGGGCATGCGCCTCATCATGGACGGTGTCTTCAACCATGTGGGGGATGACTCCATCTACTTCGATCGCTATGGGAAATACGAGAGCGTCGGCGCCTACGAGTACTGGTCTCGCATCTACGACAAGGTAAACGCCGGGATGGCTCTGGAGGAGGCAAAGGCGAAGGCAAGGGCGGAGCTCCAGGCCGAGGGGCAGAAGTTCTCCCCCTATGGCTGGGAGAACTGGTTCGAAATCAAGAACGAGAGGGCGAAGGACAGCATGGGGAAGAAGTATGCCTACCACGACTGGCAGGGCTACGACAGCCTCGTGCCCTTCCGGGACAGCGACTATCCTGCCTTTGGACAGGGCCGGGGCACATCGAGCCTCGGGGACTATCTCCTTTACGGCAATGGCACGGAAAAGGGTGTCCTCCCCAAGTGGTTCGACGACGGCCTCTCCGGCTGGCGCCTCGACGTGGCAAAGGAGGTGCCGCCAGACTTCTGGAAAAATGTCCGGAAGGAGCTCAAGACCATCCCCACCCGCCAGGGAGGCGAGCCGTTGCTCCTGGGAGAAATCTGGCAGGACGGCAGCCAGTTCCTGACGGGAGACACCTTTGACTCCGTCATGAACTATAAGCTTTCCTTTGCCATAGGTGACCTCTTCCTGTTGCGGGGCGATGCAAAGGCGGCGGATGAGGAGCTCACCATTCTTCGGCAGAACTATCCGAAGGAAGCCTTCTTCGATCTTATGAACATCGTGGACTCCCACGATACGGTCCGGGCCATCTACAAGTTCGGCGGCGGGGCGGAGGCCACGGCCCAGCCCACGAAGAAGGACTTTGACTACGGCCTCGGGAAGGCCCGGCTGAAGCTCGCCGTGGCCTTCCTCATGGGATATCCGGGCATGCCCACCATCTACTACGGGGATGAGGCGGGCCTCTATGGCAGCAGCGATCCGGATGACCGTCGCACCTACCCCTGGGGCCAGGAGGATAGGGAGCTTCTTTCCTTCTACAAAAAGGCAATCGCCGCACGCAACGAGCACAAGGCGCTCTTTGCCCACGGCGACGTGAAGACCCTGGAGGCCCAGGGGGATGTATATGCCTTCGAGCGGACGGCCGGAAAGGAAGGGGCCATCGTCGCCCTGAACCGAGGCAAGAAGACCCGCCTCGAGCTTCCCGTTTCCTTCGCGAAGACTGGGAAGCTGAAGGACGTGTTTACCGGCGATACCTTCGCCATCAAGGAGGGGAAGCTCGCGGTGGAGCTGGGCGAAAACCAGGCCCGTCTGCTGGTGCTGGAGCCGTAAGCATATCCAAAGGAATCCGCACGGACACCATCGGAACCAACGGTCATCCCAGGATTTGACCTATTCCTATTCATCGAAGCAATAGAAAAAGGCTTCCTGCACCACAAGCAAACTTGTGTTGCAGGAAGCCTTTTGCTTTGCCGAGTCAGCCGAGCTTTTCCGTCCACTCCGTTTCCTTGAAGCCCAGGAGGACGGAATCCTCTGTCACCAGCACTGGCCGCTTCACTAACATCCCGTCCGTCGCCAGGAGATTATACTGCTCCTCCTCCGTCATGGTCTTGAGCCTGTCCTTGAGCCCCAGCTCCTTGTACTTCAGCCCGCTCGTATTGAAGAATCGCTTGAGTGGCAGGCCGCTCTTCGCGTGCCAGTCCTTTAGCTCCTCCGCCGTGGGCCTCTCCTCTTTGATATCTCGCGCCCGTATGGGCACGTCATGCTCTTTCAGCCATTTCTCCGCCTTCTTGCAGGTGGAGCAGCGAGGATACCAAACGAATAAAGCTTCCTTCATTGGAAAATCAACTCCTTCTTCTGTACTTTCGTCAATTATACCTTGTTTTTATTTTATTTGGGAAAAATTTTGCATATTCCCAAAAACTGCACTATCATGTGGGAGATAAAGTGATGGGACAATCCCTTTTCAGTCCATATCTTGAATACGAATCAGATTGTCCATTTCATGCGGGAGCTCGTGCCGATTGCAGGGATGTTCATCGAAATGACATATCGTTTTCCCATTGCTTTTCTCTGTGCTCTGTGATAACATGATAGAGCATAAAGAACAGGCGATGAGGAAGAGGAGTAGCTTGATTCCTTCAGGAAGAGAGAAGCCGGGTGGTGCGAGGCTTTTGGAGGGCTGGCGAAGGTCGCTTCGGAGCTTCTGCGCAAAGGCAGACGTGGGCGGCGTTAACGCTTGAGGCTCCCTTTGGGAGTGAAGATTGGTGGTACCACGAGAGCTATGCCCTCGTCCTTTTATGGACGGGGGCTTTTCATTTTGATGAAATGGCGTGGGATGGGCGCCGCTTGGAAAAACAGGAGGAACATGATGGCAGAAGAAACGAATATCCCGAAGGTCTATGATCCGGCGTCTTTTGAGAAGAAATGGTATGGCTACTGGGAGAGGGAGGGGCTCTTCCACCAGGAGGCGGATCCTAGCCGCACGCCCTACAGTATGGTCATCCCGCCGCCGAATGTGACGGGGCAGCTCCACATGGGCCATGCCCTCGACAATACGCTCCAGGATATCCTTATCCGCTACCATCGCATGAAGGGGGACAATACGGTCTGGATTCCGGGCTGCGACCATGCGGGCATCGCCACCCAGGCGAAGGTGGAGGCCGCCCTTCGGGAAGAGGGGACGGACCGCTATGCCCTCGGGAGGGAGAAGTTCCTCACGAGGGTCTGGGACTGGAAGGAGAAATTCGGCAGCCGCATTATGTCGCAGCTGCGATCCTTGGGGTCGTCCCTTGACTGGGATCGGGAGCGGTTCACCATGGACGAGGGCTGCAGCCGGGCCGTCCGGGAGGTCTTCGTATCCCTCTACGAGCAGGGGCTCATCTACCAGGGCACCCGCATCACCAACTGGTGCCCCTCCTGCAACACGGCCATCTCTGACATCGAGGTGGAGCATGAGACGGAGGCAGGACACCTCTGGCATCTGCGCTACGCCGTGGAGGGAGAGGAGGGCCGCTATGTGGAAATCGCCACCACACGGCCGGAGACCATGTTCGGCGATACGGGGGTGGCTGTCCATCCCGAGGACGAGCGGTATAAGGATCTCGTGGGCAAGACGCTAATTCTCCCCATTGTGAACCGCCGCATTCCCCTCTTTGCGGACGAATACGTGGACCGGGAGTTCGGCACCGGTGCCGTGAAGGTGACACCGGCCCATGACCCCAATGACTTCGAGATGGGCCGCCGCCATCAGCTGGAGGAAATCAAGGTCATCGAGAACGATGGTACCATGGGGGAGGGCGCAGGAAAGTATGCGGGCCTCGACCGGTACGAGTGCCGCAAGAAGCTCGTGAAGGAGCTCGACGAGCTGGGCGTCCTCGTCTCCGTGGAAGATCACGAGCATGCGGTGGGCCATTGCTCCCGCTGCCACTCCACCATCGAGCCCTTGGTTTCGAAGCAGTGGTTCGTGAAGATGGAGAGCCTCGCAAAGCCCGCCATCGAGGCAGTGCGGGAGGGGCGTATCGAGTTTGTGCCCGGCCGCTTCACGAAAATCTACGAGAACTGGCTGGAAAATATCCGGGATTGGTGCATCTCCCGCCAGCTCTGGTGGGGCCACCGCATCCCTGCCTGGTACTGCGACGACTGCGGCGAGACCAGCGTCTCCCGGGACGACCTCACCGTCTGCCCCCACTGCGGAAGTGGGCACATCCATCAGGACGAGGATGTGCTGGACACCTGGTTCAGCTCCGGCCTCTGGCCCTTTGAGACCCTGGGCTGGCCGGAGGAGACAGCGGATCTCAAGCAGTTCTACCCCACGGCGACCCTCGTGACGGGCTACGACATTATCTTCTTCTGGGTGGCCCGCATGGTCATGATGGGCCTGGCCTTTGGCAAGGATGTGCCCTTCCGCCACGTATTCATCCACGGCCTCGTACGGGACAGCCAGGGGCGCAAAATGTCGAAATCCCTCGGCAACGGCATCGATCCGGTGGAGGTCATCGAAAAGTACGGCGCGGACACCCTGCGCTTCATGCTCATCACCGGCAATACCCCGGGCAACGACATGCGCTTTTACTGGGAGCGGGTGGAGAGCGCCCGGAACTTCGCCAATAAGATTTGGAATGCCTCCCGCTACATGCTCATGAACCTGGAGGGCTTCGATAGCTCCTTCCGCCCGAGTGAGGGGGACTATAGCCTCGCCGACCGGTGGATTCTCTCCCGCTACGCCCGGACGGCGGCGGAGGTCACCAGCTGCCTCGATAAATTCGAGCTGGGCGAGGCGGGGCGCCTCATCTATGAGTTCCTTTGGAATGAGTTCTGCGACTGGTATATCGAGCTCACGAAGGCCCGTCTCTATGACAAGGAGAACGAGCGGGCCCGCAACACTGCCCTTTATGTGCTCTCCTACGTCCTCGAGCACACGCTCCGGCTGCTCCACCCCTTCATGCCCTTCCTCACGGAGGAAATCTGGCAGAAGCTGCCCCACGAGGGTAAGAGCATCATGGTGGCCCAGTGGCCCCAGGCGGAGGAGAGTGAAATCTCCGAGGCGGACGAGGCGTCCATGGGTGCCATCATGGAGACCGTCAAGGGTATCCGCAACCTCCGGGCCGAGGTGGGCGCCGCTCCCGGCAAGAAGAGCGAGGCCATCCTCGCCATCGGAGACGAGGCCCTCCGAAAGACCTTCGAGGAGAACGAGGCCTATCTCCATGCCCTCGCCACGGCAGAGCCGGTGACAATCCTCGCGGGCGATGCGGCAGAGCCGGAGAATGCCGTAGCGGGCGTCGCGGACGGCGTGAAGTTCTACTTGCCCCTCAAGGGTCTCATCGACGTGGAGAAGGAGACGGCCCGCACAAAAAAGGAAAAGGAGAAGCTCGAAAAGGAAATCGCAAAGCTCAAGGGCAAGCTTTCCAACGAGGGCTTCCTGAAGAAGGCCCCTGCCAATGTGGTGGAGGGGGAGAAGGAGAAGCTCCGGGGCTACGAGGAAAAGGCAGCGTCGCTCGCTGAGCGTCTCGCCTCCCTCGAAAAGCTCGCATGATGGGGGCGCAGGCACGATGGAAATGAATTACGAGGAGTCCATTGCGTACCTGGAGAGCCTGAAGGTCTTCGGCATCCAGCCGGGCCTCCGGCGTATCCGGAAGATGCTGGCACTCATGCGCCATCCGGAGCAGGACTACCGCACCATCCATGTGACAGGCACGAATGGCAAGGGCTCCGTCTCTGCTATGCTCGACAGCGTCCTTCGGCGGAGCGGCATCCACACGGGCTTTTTCAGCTCGCCCCATCTCGCGGATTATACGGAGCGCATCCGCATCGACGGGGAGCCTCTGGCAAAAGAGGACTTCGCCGCCTATATGGAGGCCATGAAGATGATTGCCGACCGCATGGTCCATGCGGAGATGGAGCACCCGACCCAGTTTGAGATGCTCACGGCCCTGGCCTTCTACGCCTTTTCTCAGGCGGGGGTGGAGTACGCCATCCTGGAGGTGGGCATGGGGGGCACCCTCGACTCCACCAATGTCATCCTCCCGGAGGTCTCCGTCATCACGAACGTGACCATGGAGCATGTGGAGAGGCTCGGGGGGACGCTCAAAAGCATTGCCGAGAACAAGGCGGGCATCATAAAGGAGGGGGTCCCGGTCGTCACGGCGGCGGAGGGGGAGGCCCTCGCGGTCATCCGAGAGCGGGCGGAGGAGCTATCCAGCGACACCTTCATCTTCGGGGAGGATTTTTCCGCCCATACCCTTGACTGGAATGAGAGGGCCCAGCGGGTCGCCTTTTCCTCGGTGCTCACCGGAGAAAAGGAGCATGTCTATCCCGTAAGCCTCCTGGGGAGCCATCAGGCGCGAAATGCTGCCGTGGCCATCATGACGGCAGACCTCCTGAAGGAGGAGCCGCGCATCACGGAAAAATCCGTGACGGAGGGGCTCCGGCTCGTCTCCTGGCCGGGCCGCTTCGAGCGCATGACGGTGGAGGGGCTGGACATCCTTCTGGATGGTGCCCACAACCGGGCGGGCATCGAAGCCCTCCGGGCAGCCCTCGATGATATCTACCCGAAGGGGAAGCGTCTCTATCTCCTGGGAATCCTGGCGGACAAGGCCATAGATCCCATGGTGCACATGCTTCTTCGCCCGGAGGATATGGTCATTGTCACAAAGCCGGACTCGGAGCGGGCGGACTCGGTGGAGGATCTCTCGGCCCACGTGCGGGAGGTGACGGACGATGTCACCGCAGAGGAGCAGCTGGAAACGGCCCTGGACCTCGCCCTGGCACGGGCCAAGGAGACGGGCCGAAAGCTCATCGTCTGCGGCTCCCTGTATCTGATCGGCGCCGTGCGGACGCTCCTTTTGGAACGGGCAAAGAGAAATAAATAGTCGGAAAGGAGGGACTGTATGACGAAGGAGGATATTCTGGAGCAGCGTCGCATTTTGAAGAAGGCGCGGTATACTCGCTATTCGAGGAAACTCACGCTCTGGGCGCTTGTTGCGGAGATTTTTCTGCTGCCGCTCTCGCCGCCTCTGGCGACAATCGCCATGCTGCTGGGGGCGGTGGGGCTCCTGGTCCGGCGGCGCTTCGATGAAGAGTTCCGCTTCCGGGCGCTTCCCTTCGACCTGCCGGCGGCACTCTTCGTGCTTCTCGCGGCGGCCTCCATCCTCATGGCGCCGGACAAGGCCTTCAGCTTCTACAACTATTACAACCTGGTAGGTGCCTACGTGCTGACCTACCTCCTGGCGGGGCAGTCCCTTCGGGAGCCGAGGGATCTGAAGCTCGTCTTCGGGGCCCTCGCCGCCTCGACGGTGCTCGTGGTGCTCTATGGCTTTTGGCAGTTCACCTTCGGCATCGACACGGCGGATATGAAGTGGGTGGACGGGGATGCCTTTCCGGAGCTTCGCCAGCGGGTCTTTTCCACCTGGGAGAACCCGAATATTCTGGCGGGCTTCCTCGACGCGGCCCTCTGCCTCGTTTTCGCCTTCTTCGTGAAGGCGGAATCGAGGCGAAAGCGTGTGGCACTGGGCGCATTCTTTCTGGCACTCCTTGCCTGCCTTGCCATGACCTATGCTCGGGGGGCCATGCTGGTCATCGCGGCGATAATCGCCTGCTACGGCCTGCTCAAGGACTGGCGGATTCTTCTGGGCTTCCTTGTCCTAGGGGGAATGCTGCTGCTGGCAGACCCGGTGCTCACGGACAGGCTTCTCTCCGTCTTTACGAGGATGGACACCTCCACGGAGATGCGCCTCGCCTTCTGGGAGAGCACCATCCAGATGATTCAGGATCATCCCTTCCTTGGTATCGGCTGGGGCATGTTCTTCAAGGTTTACCCGGAGTATGATTTCTACCTGCAGGGGGCGGATGTGCTCATCGTCCACGCCCATAACATCTACCTGAACTACATGGCGGAAATCGGCCTGGCGGGAGCCATTGCCTTCTTCTGGTTCTTCTTCGGCTCCCTTGTGGAGCTCTGCCGCCTGCGATTTGCCCCTCCTGCGGGCGAGGTGGAGCCAGCGGAGGAGATAAAGGATATTGCAGAGGAAATCGAGGAGGATGTGGAGGATGCCATCCATGTGGAGGCAATCCTTGCCGATTTGCGCACTTGGCCCGATGGACGTTTCTTCGAGGCCCTGCGCCTGGGCCTTGCCCTCGTCCTCGTCTCCGTGGCACTGAATGGTCTCACGGACGACCTGCTCTTCAACATCCCTACATCGATGCTGCTCTGGTTCTTCCTAGCCGTCGTCGGAGTACTCCAGACCTATGCCGTAGAGGAGACTCCCGCGGAAATCGAGGAGAACCCCTCGGAGAAGACTGCGACAGAACCGGTTGCGGCAGAGGAAACGGATCCGGCAAAAAAAGAGGAGGAGCAGAAGCAGGAGGAAGAGACCAAGGAGTCCTCCGAAAAGCCATTGGGCAAGACTGACGAAAAGAATGCGCCGGATGCAGAGGCCTCGGAGAAGGAGGAAGCTGCTGCAAAGCCTCTGGAGCCGGAAAAGGCAGAGGAAGAGGCGAAAACATCCATGACGGGGGAGCAGGAGAAGCCTCCTGCAAAAGCTCCGGAAGAAATGCCTCGGAAGGCGAAGGGCTCCAAGAAGAAAAAGGCCCAGAAGGCAAAGGGGCCGGAACAGGAGAAAGGCCTCCGAGAGGAGAGCAGGAAGAGAGGAGGGGAAGAGGCCCATGAAGTTTCAGGGAGCCATTTCGAAGGCGACGATTGACCGTCTGCCGCTTTACTACCGCACGCTTCGCATGCTTCAGGAGGAGGGCATCGACATCATCTCCAGCGACGAACTGGGGAGGCGTCTCGACATCACGCCGGAGCAGATCCGAAAGGATCTGGCCTCCTTCGGCCAGTTCGGCAAGAAGGGGGTGGGCTATTTCGTCAACGAGCTCAAGCACAACGTGAGTACCATCCTGGGGCTGGACCGCCACTGGAATATCGCCATCGTGGGCATGGGCCATCTGGGAGCGGCCCTGGCGAACTATCAGAATGTCTCCTCCCTGGGCTTCCACCTGGTGGCCCTCTTCGATGCGGACGAGTCCGTCATCGGCAGGACGGTGAACCATCTGAAGGTGGAGGATGTGAAGAACCTGTCCGCTGTGGTAGAGGAGCGGCAGGTGGACATCGGTGTCATCGCCGTCCCTGCAGTCTTTGCCCAGCAGGTGGCGGATGGCCTGGTGGAGGCCGGTGTGAAGGGCATCTGGAACTTTGCTCCCGTGAGCCTTGCGCTCCCCCGGGACATGCATATCATCAACGAGGATCTTTCCATCGGCCTTTCCGCCCTGTCCTTCCACATGACTCATGATGACCTGTAGAAAACAGGGGGGATTCGCGAGAGTTCTCATGTATTCGAAAAAATTTAAGAAATCGAAAAGCGCAACTTCTATTATATTGACGGTGCGCTTTTTTCGTGTTATTCTTAGGTGGTAGGCATAAGCAAGATATAGTAGTAAAATAACCAACGGTTATTGAATGAAGCTCAATCATAGCAAATTTGTTATGAAAGGATATCTTGCTGTACCGATTGGATTGATTATCCAGGACGACTGGTATCAATGAGGAGGATTTTTGATGATTGACATTACCGATCGCGTGCGAAACAAGGCGCTCCAGTCCAAAATCGTATCGGCGGAGGAAGCAGCGGGCTACTTCAAGGAAGGCATGAATGTCGCCATGAGCGGCTTCACGGCTTCCGCCTACGTAAAGGCTGTTCCTCTCGCTCTCGCAGAGCGCATGAAGAAGGAGCCCTTCACCATCAATGTGTGGACTGGCGCCTCCACAGGCCCGGAGCTCGATGACACCCTGGCTGCTGTCCATGGCATCAAGAAGCGCCTGCCCTACCAGACGGACAAGATTCTTCGCAATGAAATCAACGATGGTACTGTCGACTACCTCGACCTGCACCTCTCCGAGTCTGCACAGCTGGGCCGCTATGGCTATCTCGGCGATATCGACGTGGCCGTCGTCGAGGCTTGCGCCATCACGGAGGAGGGCAACCTCATCCCGACGACCTCTCTCGGCAACACGCCGTCCTACGTCCAGCAGGCCAAGAAGGTTATCGTGGAGGTCAATGTCTCCCAGCCTCTCGACCTCGAGGGCATGCATGATGTCTATGTGCCCCTCGATCCGCCGAACCGCCTGCCTATCCCCATCGTGAAGGCAGACGACCGCATCGGCACGCCCTACATCCCCTGCACGCCGGACAAGATCCTCTACATCGTCCCCTGCGACATCAAGGATCACACCCGCTCCCTTTCCGCCATCGACGAGAACTCCAAGAAGATGGCAAAGCACACCCTGGACTTCCTGAACAAGGAAATCGCAGCGGGCCGCATGCCGAAGAACCTGCTGCCGCTGCAGTCAGGTGTCGGCAACGTGGCAAATGCAGTGCTCGCAGGCTTTGTGGACTCCGACATGACGGACCTCACGGTCTACACCGAGGTCATCCAGGACGCCATGCTGGACCTCATCGATGCCGGCAAGCTCAACTTCGCCTCCGGCACCGCCTTCTCCCCGAGCCCCGAGGGCCTCGACCGCTTCTATAAGGATGTGAAGAAGTACAAGAAGCACCTCCTCATCCGTCCGGAGGAAATCTCCAACAACCCGGAGGTGGTCCGCCGTCTCGGCGTCATCGCCATGAACACGGCCATCGAGGTGGATATCTACGGCAACGTCAACTCCACCCACATCTGCGGCACGAAGATGATGAACGGTATCGGCGGCTCCGGCGACTTCGCCCGTAACGCTTACCTCACGATTTTCTACACCCCGTCGACGGCAAAGGACGGCAAGATTTCCTCCGTCGTTCCCTTCTGCTCCCACATCGACCACACGGAGCACGACGTGGACATCATCATTACGGAGCAGGGCGTGGCAGACCTTCGTGGCCTTGCACCTCGGGAGCGCGCCCTTGAGGTCATCAACAAATGCTCCCATCCGGACTACCGTCCGATGCTCCTCGATTACTTCAACCGTGCCACGGAGCAGACGAAGAAGGCCCATACGCCCCATATCCTTGAGGAGGCCTTCTCCTTCCACGAGCGCTTCCTTGAGACGGGCACCATGAAGAAGTAAGCTGCCCAAAAGGATAGAACAAGAGCACATCCCCTGCGCTTTGCAGGGGGAGGCTCTTAAGGAACCGCTGATTAAATGAAGACGGAGTGCCGAATTAATCAGTGGTTCCTAAGATATAAAATGAAAAAGTAGGAGGAATTTTCATCATGAGCAATGAGAAGATCCAGGCTGAGCTCGAAAAATACGAAGCTAGTGTCGAGAAGGCTATCGCAAGATTCCCCGAGCGTCCGCATCTGCCGGAAAAGCGTCTCTATACGCCGATTGACATCAAGGATACGGACTATGCCGACGAAATCAGCTTCCCGGGCGTATATCCCTACACCCGCGGCGTGCAGCCCACCATGTATCGTGGCCGTTTCTGGACCATGCGCATGTACGCAGGCTTCTCCACGGCGGAGGAGTCCAACAAGCGCTATCGCATGCTGATTGAGAACGGTGCTACGGGCCTCTCCTGCGCCTTCGACCTCCCAACCCAGATTGGCTACGACTCCACGGATCCTATCGCTGAGGGCGAGGTCGGCAAGGTGGGTGTCGCCATCGACTCCCTGGCCGACATGGAGACGCTCTTCGACCAGATCAACCTGGGCAAGGTCTCCACGTCCATGACCATCAACGCTCCGGCTTCCGTCCTGCTCGCCATGTACATCGCTGTGGCAGAGAAGCAGGGTGTTCCTGCCACCGAGCTTCGCGGCACGATCCAGAACGATATCCTGAAGGAGTATGCAGCTCGCGGTACCTACATCTTCCCGCCGCGTCCGTCCATGCGCCTCATCACGAATATCTTCGAGTATTGCTCCAAGAATGTTCCGAAGTGGAATACCATTTCCATTTCCGGCTATCATATCCGTGAGGCCGGCTCCACGGCTGCCCAGGAAATCGCCTTCACGATTGCCGACGGCATCGCCTACTGCAACGCCGCCATCGAGGCAGGCCTCCACATCGATGACTTTGCAGGCCGTCTCTCCTTCTTCTGGAATGCCCACAACAACGTCCTCGAGGAGGTTGCGAAGTTCCGCGCTTCCCGTCGCATCTGGGCAAAGGTCATGAAGGAGCGCTTCCATGCCGAAAAGCCGAAATCCATGATGCTCCGCTTCCACACCCAGACGGCGGGCTCCATGCTGACGGCTCAGCAGCCCAACAACAACATCGTCCGCGTCGCTCTGCAGACGGCAGCAGCTGTCATGGGCGGCACCCAGTCCCTCCACACGAACTCCCGCGACGAGGCCCTTGCGCTTCCTACCCAGGAATCTGTGACGATTGCCCTGCGCACCCAGCAGATTGTGGCCTACGAGTCCGGCCTTGCCGACGTCATCGATCCGCTGGCCGGCTCCTACTATGTCGAGGCCATGACGAACGCCATCGAGAAGGAAGCCTGGGACTACATCAAGAAGATCGACGAGATGGGCGGCGCCGTCGCAGCCATCGAGAAGGGCTACATCCAGAAGGAAATCCAGGACAGCGCCTACAAGTGGCAGATGGACGTGGAGTCCGGTGCCCGCACCATTGTCGGTGTCAACAAGTTCCAGGCAGAGCACGAGGAGCCGCCTAAGGATCTCCTGAAGGTGGATGCCTCCGTCGGCGAGAAGCAGAAGGCAAAGGTCGAGGCCATGAAGGCAAAGCGCGACAACGCTGCCGTCGAGGCCGCTCTGAAGGATCTGAAGGCCGCCTGCGAAGACGAGAAGGAAAACCTCATGCCCCATATCCTCGCAGCTGTCAAGACCTACGCAACGCTCGGCGAAATCTGCAACGTCATGCGTTCCGTCTTCGGCGAGTACGAGGCACACGTCAGCCTGTAATCGGCATATCGCGCACCAGCGCAGGGAAACCCCTGCGCCTGGGCGTGACTGGACAGATTCGTTCTTGATAGCTTGGAGGAAATGAAAATGGAAAAGAAAATAAGAGTTCTCGTTGCAAAGCCGGGCCTTGACGGACATGACCGCGGTGCAAAGGTCGTCGCTCGCGCTCTTCGCGATGCTGGATTCGAGGTCATTTACACGGGCCTGCGCCAGACGCCGGAGCAGATTGCTGAAGCTGCCCTCCAGGAGGACGTCAACGTGGTGGCCTTGAGCATCCTTTCCGGTGCGCATCCGCACCTCTTCCCGAAGGTCGTGGATCTTGTCCGCGAAAAGGGCATGAAGGATGTGCTCATCATCGGCGGCGGCGTCATCCCTGAGACGGATATCCCTGCCCTGAAGAAGGCTGGCGTTTCTGAGGTCTTCACGCCGGGCACGCCGACCTCTGCTGTCGTCGATTTCATCAAGGCAAACGTCAAGGCGTAAGCTTTTTACGCCGGAATGG
Source organism: uncultured Mitsuokella sp. (assembly GCA_945873115.1). Taxonomy (GTDB): domain Bacteria; phylum Bacillota; class Negativicutes; order Selenomonadales; family Selenomonadaceae; genus AWVT01. The sequence continues at coordinate 5,083 of CAMCBT010000038.1, read as the reverse complement.
TAGTGTTGGGAGGTGAATAGGCTTATCCTTCCAACACTATTTTTCTAGCAAAGTAAACAAAACAGGATTCAAAGGTTAACGAAGAAGGGAGGCGGTTCTTTGGATATCGCAAAAGAGCTTCTCGAAGGGAGCAGACTCGCGCTTTCCCGGGCCATTACGGCCATCGAAAACGAGTACCCGGAAGCCAATGACATCATGAAGGAGCTGTACCCACATACAGGACATGCCTATGTCCTGGGCATCACGGGGCCTCCGGGAGCAGGCAAGAGCACACTCACGGATAAGATTGCCCGTGCCTACCGCAAGGCAGGAAAGACCGTGGGCATCATCGCTGTGGATCCCACGAGCCCCTTCACGGGGGGCGCCATCCTGGGCGACCGCATCCGCATGAATGAGCTCACCCTCGACGAGGGAGTCTTCATCCGCAGCATGGGCACCCGCGGTAGCCTCGGCGGGCTCTCCCACAAGACGGCGGATGCCGTGAAGGCCATGGATGCCTTCGGCAAGGACATCATCATCGTGGAGACGGTGGGCGTGGGCCAGTCGGAGGTGGACATCGTCAAGGCGGCGGATACCACCATGGTCATCCTCATCCCCGGCATGGGGGATGATATCCAGGCCATCAAGGCGGGCATCCTGGAAATCGGCGACCTCTTTGTCATCAACAAGAGCGATCTCGATGGCGCCGACAAGCTGGTGCGGGAAATCAACATGATGCTGGACCTCGATGCCGGCAGCATGATGCAGGCCCGGACGGCGACGGAGGAGGCCATCGCGAACCAGTTCCACCACCTCAATGTGACAAAGCATGAGGAGGCGGCCCCCGGCTACTGGCGGCCCCCCGTCCACAAGGTGGTCGCCATGCAGAACGAGGGCATAGAGGAGCTCATAGGGCTTGCGAAAAAGCACCATGCCTTCATTGAGGAAAATGGCGAGCTCCATCGCCGCCGCACGAGAAGGGCCCGGGACGAGATGCTCGACATATTGAATGCCCGCATCAACGCCCACATCAAGGGCCACATCGTGGACAACGGACGGCTTGACGGCTACGTGAAGTCCTTCCAGAACCACGAGACGGATCCCTATACGGTGGTAGCGGATCTTCTGAAGGAAATGCTGAAATAAGCTGTGGGGGAGTGGCCGCCGCCAGGAGACCTCTTCGCAGCCAAAGCTTGGGAAGGGCATGTGGTGCGCTTCCCACAAATATGATTCATACTTTTAGGAGGGAATCTATATGTTCAAGGTTTTAGGTGTCGATCACATTGGTATTGCAGCCACGGATCTCGGCGAGGTCGGCAAGTTCTACACGGAGGCTCTTGGCCTTCCGAACAATGGCGAGGAGACTGTGGCAGAGCAGAAGGTCACCACGGGCTTCTTCCCGACGCCGAACGGCAGCGAGATCGAGCTCCTCGTCGCGACAGAGGACTCCTCCCCGATTGCCAAGTTCATCGAGAAGAACGGCGGCCGCGGCGGCATCCAGCACATCGCACTGCGCGTGGACAACATCGAAAATGCCCTCGCTGATCTGAAGGAAAAGGGCGTGCGCCTCATCGATGAGAAGCCCCGCAAGGGTGCTGGCGGCGCGAGCATCGCCTTTATCCATCCGAAGGCCACCCATGGCGTCCTCCTGGAGCTCTGCCAGCGCGACTGATTGCAGAGTGACGAAAAATACTTGCTTTTTTCAGTCTTTTCCTGCAAAATAGGATAGCTGGGAAAAGCATTCCATAGGAGGTACATACATGGCTACTGTTCAGGAAAAAATCGCTCGGATGAATGCCAAGAAAGAGCATATCAAGCAGGGCGGCGGCCAGGCTCGTATCGACAAGCAGCATGCAAAGGGCAAGATGACGGCGCGGGAGCGCATCGAGATGCTCTTTGATGAGGGCACCTTCGTCGAGCTTGACCTGTTCATGAAGCATCGCTGCACGAACTTCGGGCAGGAGAAGAAGGAGCTGCCGGGCGAGGGCGTCGTGACGGGCTACGGCACCGTCGACGGCCGCCTCGTCTACGCCTTTGCCCAGGACTTTACCGTCGAGGGTGGTTCCCTTGGCGAGAAGCACGCCCACAAGATCTGGAAGGTCATGGACCTTGCCATGAAGATGGGTGCGCCCTGCATCGGCATCAACGATTCCGGCGGAGCCCGCATCCAGGAGGCGGTCGATGCTCTCTCCGGCTACGCCGGCATCTTCTACCGCAACACGGCGGCCTCCGGCGTCATCCCGCAGATTTCCGTCATCATGGGACCCTGCGCCGGCGGTGCGGTGTACAGCCCGGCCATCACGGACTTCATCTACATGGTGAAGAACACGAGCCAGATGTTCATCACGGGCCCGGCGGTCATCAAGTCCGTCACGGCGGAGGATGTGACGGCAGAGGCCCTCGGCGGCGCAATGACCCACAACTCCCGCTCCGGTGTTGCCCACTTCGCCGCAGAGAACGAGGAGGACTGCATCCAGCAGATCCGCTATCTCCTCTCCTTCCTCCCCAGCAACAACATGGAGGAGGCTCCCATCGTGGAGACGGGCGACGATCCGAACCGTCAGGACGAGAGCCTCAACACGGTCATCCCGGACAATCCGAATGCGCCCTACGACATGAAGGATGTCATCCGCTCCATCGTGGACAACGGCGAGTTCTACGAGGTGCATGAGCACTTCGCCAAGAACATCATCTGCTGCTTTGCCCGCTTCGACGGCCGCACGGTGGGTATCATCGCCAACGAGCCGAATGTCATGGCAGGCTGCCTCGACGTGGATGCCTCCGACAAGAGCGCCCGCTTCATCCGCTTCTGCGATGCCTTCAACATCCCGCTGGTGAACCTGGTGGACGTGCCGGGCTTCCTGCCGGGCGTCAATCAGGAGCACAACGGCATCATCCGCCACGGCGCAAAGATGCTCTATGCCTACAGCGAGGCCACGGTGCCCAAGATTACGGTCATCACCCGCAAGGCCTACGGCGGCTCCTACATCGCCATGTGCTGCCGCGAGCTGGGCGCTGACCAGGTCATGGCCTGGCCGACCTCCGAGATTGCTGTCATGGGCCCTGCCGGTGCAGCGAACATCATCTTCCGCAAGGATCCGGACAAGGACGCAAAGACGGCCGAGTACGTGGAGGAGTTCGCAACGCCATACAAGGCGGCAGAGCGCGGCTACGTGGACATGGTCATCGAGCCGAGCGAGACGCGTCCGTACATCATCACGGCGCTCAACGCCCTTGCAAGCAAGCGCGAGGTGGGCCCTGCCAAGAAGCATGGCAACATTCCGCTTTGATTTAGGGGGACTAGTATGAAGACGAGTGCAAAAGACGTCAGCCCTGAGGTTGTGGCAGCCATTTCCGCCGCAGTCCAGATGATGACGGGAAACAAGGTCATCGCCGTCCGCATCAAGCGCAGTGAGCTCTGGGCTCAGGCCTCGCGCGGTGGCAGACGCTAAGCTTTCGATACAGGCAACTATTTGGAGGAATCGCAAATGAAAAAGTTCAACATCTCTGTCAATGGCACGTCCTATGAAGTCGAGGTCGAGGAAGTAAAGGCAGCAGGCGCCGCTCCTGCTCCGAAGGCTGCCGCTCCGGCTGCCCCGAAGGCTGCTCCGGCTCCTGCCGCTGCTGCAGCTCCGAAGGCAGCTGCTGGCGCAGGCGAGCACGCTGTCGCCGCTCCGATGCCGGGCAAGATTGTGAAGGTGGAGGTCTCCGTGGGCCAGGCCGTCAATCCTGGCGACGTGCTCCTCATCCTCGAGGCCATGAAGATGCAGAACGAGATTGCAGCCGATGCAGCCGGCACGGTCAAGGCCATCAATGTCAACGCTGGCGATGCTGTCAAGAATGGCGACACCCTCGTCGTCATTGGCTGATTTCAAAAATCCTTCTACGAGAGTCCTACCTGCGGGTGGGGCTCTTTTTTGATGAAGCGTGGGGAGGGCATCTTCGCTACTCGCACGAAATTCCGTCTTCAAAAATCGTATAAAAAACTTTGACATTTTGCCTTTTTCGTTGTATAGTATTCCCTAGATTAGCACTCAGAGACAGAGAGTGCCAAAACAGATGAAAGGCAGAATGCATATGGCTAAAGAAACCCATGAATTTCAAGCCGAGACGCGCCAGCTTCTCGACCTGATGATTCACTCCATCTACACGAATCACGAGATTTTTCTGCGGGAGCTCATATCGAACGCCTCCGATGCCATCGACAAGCTCCACTTCGAGAGCCTGACGAGGCCCGATATCCTGGGGGAGGACAAGAGCTTTGAAATCTTCCTGGTGCCGGATGCGAAGGGGAAGACCCTGTCCATCAGCGACAACGGTATTGGCATGAGCAAGGATGAGCTGGTGGAGAACATCGGCACCATCGCAAAGTCCGGCACGAAGGCCTTTCTGGAGGAGCTTAAGAAGGCGAAGGAAGCGGGCCAGGATGTGACGGACAAGGACATGATCGGCCAGTTCGGCGTGGGCTTTTACTCCGCCTTCATGGTGGCGGACAAGGTCACTATCCTGACGAAGAAGGCCGGGGAAAGCGAGGCCTACCGCTGGGAGTCCACAGCCGACGGCTCCTACACCATCGAGCCCGCCGAGAAGGACCGTCGGGGCACTACCATCACCATCCATCTGAAAAAGGAATTCACGGGCGAGGAGGCGGAGGAGGACTTCACCGATACCTACAAGCTCCAGGAGCTGGTGAAGAAGTACAGCGACTACGTCCGCTATCCCATCAAGATGAACTTCGAGATTGAGGAGACGCCTCGGGATAAGGACGGCAAGGAAATCGAGGGCGCGGAGAAAATCAAGAAGACGGAGCTTCGCACCTTGAACTCCATGCAGCCCCTGTGGACGCGTAATAAGAGCGACATCAAGAAGGAAGAGTACAACGAGTTCTTCAAGCACCAGTTCCATGAGTGGGAAGAGCCCATGGAAATCTTCCACACGAAGGCCGAGGGCACGGTGGAGTACACGGCCCTCCTGGAGATTCCGGCCCATGCCCCCTTCAACCTCTATCAGCAGGACTACGAGCCGGGTCTCCAGCTTTACAGCCGTCATGTCTTCATCATGGACAAGTGCAAGGACCTGCTGCCGGACTACCTGCGCTTCATGA
>CAMCBT010000037.1 GCA_945873115.1 uncultured Mitsuokella sp. | reverse complement strand
ACACGCCGAAAGTACTTGTCTGGAGACGGACTGGGAGGATAGGTAGTTGCCTATTCGATAGGCCTTGCGAAAGCAAGGCTTTTTTCGTGTTCATAGCACGTCAATCAGCTGTCTGTCAGCTTTCTCGCAGACTTGCAGGCATCTGCGTCTGTGCACAAGCTGTGTACAAAAAGAGCGGCTACATCTTGTGGATGCAGCCGCTTTTTGCGTGGGATTTATCGAGTTATCCACAATATCCACAGCCATATCTGGGGATACTGTGGATAACTTCTTCTTGTACCCTTGTTAAACAGGTCTATTCCTTCACCTGTTTTTCAGCTCCCGGGCCGTCATTGGCGATGGATACCTTTGTCTCGGCGAAGGTCTTCATCTTGTTCAGCATGTAGAGGGAGGCGTAGACGATCCGGAGGCCCAGCATGGCGGTGAGGCCGCCGGGGACCTTGATGTCAGCGGTGATGAGGTTTGGCTGGAGGTAGAGGAGATAGGGCTGGAGATTCGGGCAGAGCTCCTGGGTGTAGCGGGCGATGATGGCCGTCGCTTCGTCGTCCAGCAGCACCAGGGTGCAGTTGTGGGCGGCGGCAATCATGGCCCCCATGCAGGCGGAGATATGGGGGTGGTATTTCGCTGGCGCATGGGCCAGGAATTCGTCCGGCTTATAGCGGAGGCTCCCCTTTTCCGTCAGCAGGGCCTCTCGCAGGGCAGGGCCCATTTCCTCCCCGAAGGAGAGGGCGAGGATGGGATAGCCCATGGAGATTTGCTCTGCCACGTCCCGGCCGAAGTTGAAGGCGGCGGCGGTGCTCCTCCCGGTCCGGAGACGCAATAGGCAGGGCTTTGCTTCGGCCAGCTCCGTGAAGCTCTGGGTCAGGGCCTCCTGCATAGCGGCGAGCTTCTTGTCCGTAAAGATGAGGAGTGCCGCCTGCTGGTCCGTGATGGGCCGCTCGTCGCCGAGGATGCCCGCCGTTTCCGCGGCAATTTCCTCCAGGGCCCCCAGGCTGTAGATGGGCTTGGCGAGGTTATCGAGGCGCTTCTGGCAGGCCTCCATGGCCTCCTCGTCGAGCCCCTGCATGGTGCGGAGGTAGAAGTCAAAGGTCTTGTCCGTAATCTTCGGATCCTCCGGAGGCATGTCCTTCAGCACGAAGCTGGGCATGGTATTTGCGCCGGGCTCGCCGTCGACAACGGCCCAGGCAGCAAGCATATGGTGGAGGAGGACGGCGGCGATGGAGGAGCCGATGGCCTCCCCGAGGCGCAAATCCAGCCGCAGGAAGGGGGTGAGCCCCAGCTTCTTGAGGGCGTGGGCGTGGGACTTCTCCCCGCCCAGATGGGAGGGGAGAAGGTAGTCCCTTGCCGCAGGGGCGAGCGCCACGGCGATGAGGGCCGCCGCGCTGGCGTTTGCCCCGTCGAGGATGGTGGGGCAGCCCTTGGCCGCCGCCCCCAGGATGAGGCCGGCGATGCAGCCAAACTCAAAGCCGCCGACCTTTGCGAGCACATCGAGGCCGTCCTCGCCGTCGGGCTCGTTGACCGCAAGGGCCCGGCGCACCACCTCCACCTTCCGGGCCAGCCGCTCGTCGGAGATATTCGTCCCCCGGCCCGTGGCTTCTTCCGGTGTCAAATGGCATATGGCGGCGACGATGGCGGCGCTGGCTGTCGTATTGGAGATGCCCATCTCCCCCGGCAGGAGGCAGCCGGCCCCCTCTTCGATAAACCGGGTGGCGAGGGCGATGCCCGTCTCAAGGGCCTCCTCGGCCTCCCGGCGGGTCATGGCGGGCCCCTTGGCCATGTTCTTCGTGCCCTTTGCAATGCGGTGGGAGAGGAGCCCCGGAATTTCGCCGGGCTCCGTCAGCGTACCCATGTCCACCACATGGAGATCTGCCCCGAGGAAGGCGGCGAAGGCGTTGGCAGCCCCGCCCCGGCTGATGAGGTAGTTCTTCATCATCTCCACGGTGGTCTCCGGCGGATAGGCACTGACGGCCTCCTCGCTGACCCCGTGGTCGGCGCAGGCGATGACGTTGGCGCACCTGGGCATGGCCGGATGAAGAGTCCCCTTCATGGCAAGGAAGCGCAAAAGGAGCTCCCGAAGGGATCCAAAGGCGGCCTCCTTGCCCGGGAGGCTCTGGCATCGCTCCGAAAAGCGCCTTGCGGCCGCCTCTCGGAAGGCAGGATCCACGGGCTGAAGCTTTGCGAGGGTTTCCGAAAGAAGGCTCATATGGCTTGCTCCTCCTGTACGCGCTTGAGGGATAGGCCGATGCGGCCCCGCTCCTCATCCACGCTGATGACCATGACTCGCAGCGTCTCGCCGATGGAGACCACGTCCATGGGGTGTTTCACCCGACGGGGAGCCAGCTCCGAGATATGGATGAGGCCGTCGTCGTGGAGGCCGATGTCCACGAAGGCGCCGAAGTCGGTGATGTTGCGCACCGTCCCCCGGAGGATGGTGCCGATCTTGATGTCGCTGAGCTTCACGGGGGCCTGGCGGGTCAGGGGCGCCGGGAGGCTTTCCCGGGGGTCCCGGCCCGGCGCCACCAGGGCATCCAGGATATCGTGGACCGTCTCCGGGCCCGCCATCAGCTTCCTTGCGAGAGACGCCTCCTTTTCCTTGGTATAGAGGCGGCGCTTCAGCGCGAGGGACTCCAGCGCCTTTTTATTCCGAAGGTCTTCCAGCGTAAAGCCCAATGTCTCAAGGATTTTCCCGGCCAGCTCGTAGGACTCCGGGTGGACGGAGGTGCTGTCGAGAGGGGATTTGCCCCCGCGGATACGCAGGAAGCCCGCGCACTGGGTAAAGGCGGCATTTCCCAGGCGGGGCACCTTCAGCAGGCGCCGCCGGTCCGGGAAGGGGCCGTTTTCCGTCCGGTAGGCTACGATATTGGCCGCCGTGGTCTTCGTGAGGCCGGCGATATGGGTGAGGAGGGCCGCCGAGGCGGTGTTGAGGTCGACACCCACGTGGTTCACGGCACTCTCGATGGTGGCGGAGAGGGTGTCCTTTAGGGCCTTCTGGTTCACATCGTGCTGGTACTGGCCGATGCCGATGGCCTGGGGGTCGATTTTCACCAGCTCCGCCATGGGGTCCTGGACTCTCCGGGCGATGGAGACGGCCCCGCGGATGACCACATCGTACTCCGGCAGCTCCTCCTTCGCCAGCTTCGAGGCGGAGTAGACGGAGGCGCCGGCCTCGTTTGTGATGAGGTAGTGGACGTCTTTTAGCCCCGCCTCGGCGATGAGGGAGGCGGCGAACTGCTCTGTCTCGTAGCTGGCGGTGCCGTTGCCGATGGAGAGAAGCGTCACGCCGTGCTTCTTGATGGAGGCGAGGACCTGCCGCCTCGCCGCTTCACGGGCCCCCTCGCTCTGGGTGATCTGGAGCACCCCGTGGTCGAGGACCGCCCCGGTGGGGTCCACCACCGCCATCTTGCAGCCATTGCGGTAGCCGGGATCGAGGCCCATGACCGTGTGGCCCGCGAGAGGCGCCTGCAGCAGGAGCTGCCGGAGGTTTGCCCCGAAGAGGTGGATGGCCGCCTCCTCCGCCTCCTCCGTCAGCCGGCTGCGGACCTCCCGCTCGAGGGCCGGCAGCAGAAGCCGCTTGTACCCATCCTCGATGGCCGCCATGAGCTCGCCCTCCCAGATGGATTTTTCCCGGAGGATGCGGCGCTTTAGGCGAGAGACATTTGCCTCGCTCGCCGTCTGGAACCGGACGGCGAGCGCCCCCTTCTTCTCCCCTCTGTTGATGGCGAGCACCCGGTGGGAGGGCAGGGAGCGGACGGGCTCCTCCCGGCCGTCGTACATGGCATAGACCTGGGCCTCCTCCTTCGGCGCGTCCTCCACGAGAGCCGTGGCGAGGGTCCCCGTCTTCCAGAGATGCTCCCGCATGGCCTTCCGGGTATCTGCATCCTCCATGAGGGTCTCCGCCAGGATGTCCCGGGCCCCGGCGAGGGCGTCGTCCGCCGTCTCCACGCCCTTTTCCGCGTCAATGAACTCCGCCGCGATGGCCTGGATATCCCCAGCTCTGTCCTGCTGGAGGAGCATCCGGCTGGCCAGGGGCTCGAGGCCTTTCTCCCGCGCAATCATGGCCCGGGTGCGCTTCTTCTGCTTGTAGGGGAGGTAGAGATCCTCCACATCCTGGAGCTTCACCGCCCCCTCGATGGCGGTGCGCAGCTCCTCTGTGAGCTTTCCCTGGGCCTCGATTTTCCCCAGGACCTCGTCTTGCCGCTTGGCGAGGCTACGGAGGTAGGTGAGCCGCTCTTCGAGTGCCCGGAGCTGCTCGTCTTCGAGAGCTCCCGTGGCCTCCTTCCGATACCGGGCGATAAAGGGGACGGTATTTCCCTCATCGAGGAGCTCCGTCGCCGCCTTCACCTGGTCCGGCCGGATTGCGAGCTCTCCCGCGATGAGCTGCTGGATTTTCGTTTCTGTCATATAGCTGGTATCCTTTTCTAGTCTCTATAGTGACGTATACTCATTCGATAATCCTACCATATATGGGAGGGGAAAACAATGCAGGATTGGTGGGGCAGAGTGCCAATGGAAGACAAAAAAAGCCCCGCGGGCCACGTGGCTGTGGCTTTGCGGGGCTTGTGCCGGGGATGCATCAGCGCAGGAGGTGCATTTCCCTTGCCTGCTGATGGAGGCGCTCGATACGCTTGGCGGTCTCCGGATGGGTGGAAAAGAGGCTGGCGAGCATTTTCCCGGTGCCGGAGAAGGGGTTGATGATGTACATGTGGGCCGTGGCGGGCTGGGCCTCGGGCATGGGTGCGCTATGGGTGGCGTAGTATTCGATTTTCTCGAGGGCGGAGGCCAGATACTCCGGGTTGCCGCAGATCTCGGCACCGTCGTGGTCGGCTTCGTACTCCCGGGATCTAGAGATGGCCATCTGGATGAGCATGGCGGCGATGGGGGCGAGGATGACCATGGCGAGGGCGGCGATGGGGTTGCTATTATCCTCGTCGTCCCTAGAGCCGCCGAAGAAGGCGAGGAACTGGGCGGCGTAGGTGATGACGGTGGCCATCATGGCGGCGATGGTGCCCGTGAGGATGTCCCGGTTCTTCACGTGGGAGAGCTCATGGCCGAGGACGCCGGAGAGCTCGTTGTAGTCGAGGACCCGCATGATGCCAGTGGTGACGGCAACGGCGGCGTGGTCGGGGCTGCGGCCGGTGGCGAAGGCATTGGGCACGTCGCTGTCGATGATGCAGACCTTCGGCATGGGAAGGCTTGCCCTTTGGGCGAGGCTTTCTACGAGGCCGAAGAGCTCGGGGGCATCCTCACGCCGGATTTCCCTGGCGCCGGAGGTCTTCAGCACGATGGAGTCGCTGAACCAGTAGGTGAAGAGGTCCATTCCAAGGGAGAAGACGAGCATGAAGAAGAGGCCCGCCTTTCCGCCGATGAGGCCGCCGATGAACATCATGATGGCTGCGAGCAGCACCATGAGCATAACTGTTTTGAGATTATTCATTTTGATTCCTCCTAAGATAATTTTTTTAGTTTGTTTCGCTTGCTTGTGCTTGCTTTTTGTGGCGCCTCTCGATATAGAGGCCGAGGGCGATGAGCAGGACTGTGACGAGGATCTTGAAGGGGAGGGCGTATTCTGCAAAGTTGCCGCCCACGGCGCCGTCTTCCGTCATGAGGGTGGCGCCGGTCCAGGCGAGGATGCCGGCGCCGGCGTAGACGAGGGCGGGAACCTTCAGGAGGATCATCAGGAAGAGCTGGGCCCCGAAGAGGACGATGGGGATGGAGATGAGGAGGCCCAGGATGATGAGGCTCCATTTGCCGTCGGGGACGGTGTTGGCCACGCCGGCGAGCGACAGGATGTTGTCAATGCTCATGATGAAGTCCGCCACCAGGATGGTGCGGACAGCCGCGCCGAAGGTGGTGGGGGACTCTCCCTCCGCTGACTCCTCCTTTTTCTCCGTCATGAGCTTCAGGGCGATGTAGAGGAGGAAGGCTCCGCCGACGAACTCCACATAGGGTAGCGCCAATAGCCCGGTGGCAAAGAGGGTGCAGACGATGCGGATGAAGACGGCACCCAGGCCGCCGATGAGGATGACCCGCTTCCTGTGGTGCTCCGGCAGGTTCTTTGAGGCCAGAGCGATGAGGATGGCGTTATCCCCCGAGAGGATGAGGTCCAAGAGGATGATGCCGGTAAAGGCCGCTATCCACTCGGGCGAGAAGAGGCCGCTGAAGAATTGTTCCAAGATATTCCCTCCTAAGAATATATACGAAAAAACCTGCCCAGGCTACACGGGTCGTGTAGTCCGGGCAGGGTCTTGCTCACTAGACGTTGGCCACACCGGGAATGCTTCCGTATTGACGATGACTGGCCATTATGCTACTCCCCCTGCGGAAGTATTTGTAAGGAGAGTATAGCACAGGGCTTCCTCTTTTGCAAGGGGTATTTTTGAAAGGCCTTGCATGAAAGGACGTTTCGCATTACAATAGGGGGAAAGAACGGACTCTTTCGAGAGGGCGAAGCGCTTCTGACTGCAAAGGAGTGGACAGAGAATGAAAGAAAATATGAAAATCCTCGTGCCGGTGGATGGATCGGCGCTTTCCTGCAAGGCGGCGGCCTTCGCGGCGGATTTTGCCCGGATGACGGGGGGCTCCATCGACCTGCTCTTTGTCTCGGCTTTCCGAAAGGGTGAGATGCCCACGGCGGGCCAGGAGCGGTTCATCCCGGTGGAGCAGCTGGTGTCCAGCATGCAGGGGCCGGATCAGGCCTTCGATGCGGCGAAGAAAGCCATCGGGGAGGATGTGTCCGTTGCCACCCACGCGGAGACGGGAAATCCCGGGGAGAGGATTCTGGAGTTTTCTCGGGAGCACGGTCACGAGCTCATCGTCATGGGGGGCAAGGGGGCGAGCGCCGTGGAGGGGTTCCTCATCGGCAGCGTGAGCCAGAAGATCCTGGAGGCCTCCGACGCATCGGTGGTCATCGTAAAGTAGCGCGAAAGGGACGCAAAGATGGAGGTGGCGTGCGAAGTGCGACGCAGGGAGTTTTGATGCCGGTCGCAGCAAATGGCACGAAAGAGGACTGTGGATAACCGTTTCACAGCCTCTTTTCTTGATTTTAGGAACCGCTGATTAAATGAGGTGCTTCGGATTTGCGTGGATGCGCTGTATCTCCCTAGGAGACAAACCGGAGGCGTAGCAGAGCTACGCTGAGGATTTGTCGACGACGGGAGGACAGTGCAGACGCGTGAAGGCGGAGTGCCGAATTAATCAGTGGTTCCTTAGGAGAAAGTGGAAAGCTATGTTTATCGCAGGAACCTATGAGGTCATCGTCCTGGGGGCGGGGCATGCGGGGGTGGAGGCGGCGCTGGCGGCGGCGCGGATGGGGGCAAGGACCCTTATGGTGACGCTCTCTATGGACAACATCGCCCTCATGCCCTGCAACCCCTCTGTGGGAGGCCCCGGGAAAGGCCATCTCGTGCGGGAAATCGACGCCCTCGGGGGTGAGATGGGGGTCAATGCGGATAAGACCTGCATCCAGTTCCGCATGCTAAATACCGGCAAGGGCCCCGCCGTCCATGCGCTCCGGGCCCAGGCGGACAAGAAACTCTACCAGTTCACCATGAAGGAGACCTGCGAGAATACGGAGAACCTCGACGTGAAGCAGGCCCTCATCACGGAGCTCCTCCTGACGGACGACCGGCGGGCAGTGAAGGGGGTCCAGGCGGAGACGGGGGAGGCGTATCTCGCCCCCATCGTCATCCTCGCCACGGGCACCTACCTCAAGGGGCGCATCATATTGGGGGAGACCCTCTACGACGGAGGGCCCAATGGTCAGCGGCCCGCCATGGCTTTTTCCGCGTCGCTGGCGGCGGCGGGGCTGAAGCTCATGCGGTTCAAGACGGGGACGCCGGCTCGGGTGGACGCCCGGACGCTGGACTACGACAAGCTGGAGCTCCAGCCCGGCGACAGGGAGCCCAAGAGCTTTTCCTTCCTGACGGATGAGGTCACGCGCCGGCAGGTGCCCTGCTACCTCACCTATACGAATGAGAAGACCCACGAAATCATCCGCGCCAATCTCCACCGTGCCCCCATGGCCAACGGGGTCATCGAGGGGGTGGGGCCTCGCTACTGCCCCTCCATCGAGTCGAAAATCGAGCGGTTCCCGGAGAAGGATCACCACCAGCTCTTCCTGGAGCCGGAGGGGCTCCATACGAACGAGGTCTATGTGCAGGGCATGTCCACGAGCCTCCCCATGGATGTGCAGCTGGCCTTCCTGGCTACCATCCCTGGCCTCGAGCACGCCCATGTGATGCGGCCGGGCTACGCCATCGAGTACGACTGCCTCGACCCTCTGCAGCTATCGCCGACACTGGAGTGCAAGGCCATAGACGGCCTCTTTTCCGCGGGGCAGGCCAACGGCACCTCCGGCTACGAGGAGGCGGCGGCCCAGGGGCTCATGGCGGGCATCAATGCGGCCCTGAAGCTCAAGGGGGAGGAGCCCCTCATCCTGAAGCGGTCCGAGGCCTATATCGGCGTCCTCATCGACGATCTCGTGACGAAGGGGACGAAGGAGCCCTACCGCATCATGACGAGTCGGGCCGAGTACCGCCTTATCCTCCGGCAGGACAATGCAGATCTGCGCCTCACCCCCCTAGGGCGCCGGGTGGGCCTCGTGACGGATGCCCGCTGGGAGCGCTTCACGGCGAAACGGGAGGCCATCGAGGGGGCGAAAAAGTGCCTCGCCGAGCAGATAAACCCCAACCAGGAGACGAATGAGCGCCTCTTGGCGGCAGGCCTTACGCCCATCAAGGCCGCCCAGAGCCTGGGGGCACTCCTCCGACGGGAGGGGGCCAGCTACGAGGCCCTTCGTCGCTTCGACAGGACGCTGCCGGAGCTCACGGCGGAGGCGGCGGAGCAGGTGGAGATTTCCCTTCGCTACGAGGGCTATATCGAGAAACAGCAGGAGCAGGTGGGCCGCATGGAGCGGCTGGAGGGAAAGCGCCTGCCGGAAAATCTCGACTACGAGGCAGTGAAGAACCTCCGGGTGGAGGCGCGGGAGAAGCTCATGGCCATCCGGCCGGTGTCGCTGGGGCAGGCGTCGCGCATAAGCGGCGTGTCGCCTGCGGATATCTCCGTGCTCTCCATCTATCTGGAGCTGCAGGCGCGAAAGGAGAAGCCCGTTGTTTGAAGATATATTGAAGGAAGCGGCGGCGCAGTACGGCCTCTCCCTCACGGAGGAGCAGACAGCGAGGTTCACCCTCTATTACGAGCTTCTGGCGGACTGGAACGGCCGCATGAATCTCACGGCCATCACGGAGCCCCGGGAGGTGGCGGTGAAGCATATCATCGACTCCCTCACGGCCTACGACCCGGCTCTTATGAAGCCCGGTGCCACCCTTATCGACGTGGGCACCGGCGCGGGGTTCCCCGGGCTGCCACTGAAGATATTCGCCCCCGCTATCAAGCTGACGCTCGCGGACTCGCTGGCGAAGCGCGTGGGTTTTCTGGAAATCGTGGTGGAGGAGCTGGATCTCAAGGGCGTCCGCTGTATCCACGGCCGGGCGGAGGATCTCGCTCGGGACAAAAAGCATCGGGAGTGCTACGACATCGCCTGTGCCCGAGCCGTAGCGCGGCTCAATGTCCTCGCCGAGTATCTCCTGCCCTTCGTGCGGGTGGGGGGCGCGATGCTCGCCCTCAAGGGACGCTCCTATGAGGAGGAGGCGCGGGAGGCAAAGGGGGCTCTGAAGGTCCTGGGCGGCGGCCCCGCAAACATACGCCCCGTGAAGCTCCCGGGCCTCACGGATGCCAGGGCCATCCTGACAGTAAAGAAGGAAAAGCCTACGCCGAAGGCCTATCCGCGAAAGGCAGGGACCCCTGCAAAAAAGCCACTGCTCTGACAGGATTTTTGGCGGTGTGCTGCGAATAAGGAAAGAAACCGAAAAAAAGACGGAGCTCCCGTCCCTGGCCCCTGGGGTCGGACGGGAAAGGAATTGGAGGGCGACGATGAAGCATTCAATATATACGGTGCGGCTGCTGCTGGCAGGCCTCCTGGCCACAAGCCTCTTGCCCATGACACCCGCCGCTGCTGCCGCAAGCGACAAGGCCGATGCGATTGTCATAGCGGCGGCCAAGGACAGGGCGACGGACACGGCAGACCGGAACGGGGCGGAAAAGAGCGCGGCGGCAAAGGACGCGCCAGATCGTGGGACAGGTGGCCTCGATACCCTTCCCACCCTGAAGGAGCGCCTGGCAGCCCTCAGGGCAAAGGCCCAGGTGGGTGAGGACGGGGATGTGGAGACAATCCCGGACAGCACAGGCATTCGCGAGGTGAAGGACCGCAAGACCGTCTCGGAGGAGACGGCGGATGAGGAGGAGCCGGCGAAAAAGGACGAGAAGGCAAAGACGAAAAAGGAAAAGAAGCAACGCTTCCAGGAAATCCTCCGGGATGAGAGCTACACCTATTACCTGGATACACAGAGTGCCCGCTGGATCCCCATGCCGAAGAGCGGCGGCGAGAAAATCCTCGACGTGTGGATCCGCCTGGTGGACAGAGGCATCGGGGAGGCGACAGAAGAGGGCGCAGGCGATGGCGAGGGTACCTCCCCTGCGAAATACTTTCTGGAGCACTACTATATCCGTCCGGAGAAGCAACAGATTCAGTTCCTCAGCGAGCTGGAGGTCACGGGCCGCCCCCAGAACACCATAAACGAGCGGGCCTACAGCGCCCAGAACTGGGAGAGCCTCGTTCCCGAGTCCGTGGAGGATGCCATCTACCACGCTGTCCTCGACCGCATGAAGAAAAAGAATAGGACAGGCAGCATCCTTCCCGATGGCATGAGCGTACGGGATGGCTTGGAGGAATTCCTCCACATCTCGATTTGAGATTTGGACACAGGCTTATCCACAGAATCCACAGCCGTACAGGCTGGAATGGAGCTGGATTTCGCCCGTTTGACGCGAGTTATCCACAAAAAAATACACATATCCACCGTTTTGTGCATAAAATTGTGGATAACTTTCGCCTTGTCCACAACTGAGGCAAAAAGAAGGGGCCGCGACGAGATTTGTCGCAGCCCCTCTTTTGGTATAGGTTGTATAGGCTGTTTTTAGTGGTGGAACAGGCGGATGTGGGTCATGGCCATGGCGATATCGTACTTGTCGCAGGTCTCAATGACATTGTCGTCCCGGATGGAGCCGCCGGACTGGGCGATGAAGCTCACGCCGCTCTTGTAGGCCCGCTCGATGTTATCGCCGAAGGGGAAGAAGGCATCGGAGCCCAGGGCCACCCCTGTGGCCTTCTTGAGCCAGGCCTTCTTCTCCTCCCGGGTAAAGACCGGGGGCTTTTCCGTGAAGACTCGCTTCCAGTCGTCCGTCTCTAAAAGATCCTCCCACTCCTCGCCGATGTAGACATCGATGGCGTTGTCCCGATCGGGGCGGCGCACCTCCTCCTTGAAGGGGAGAGAGAGCACCTGGGGGCTCTGGCGCAGGAACCAGTTGTCCGCCTTCTGGCCCGCCAGGCGGGTGCAGTGGACGCGGCTCTGCTGGCCGGCGCCGATGCCGATGGCCTGGCCGCCCTTGGCATAGCAGACGGAGTTCGACTGGGTGTACTTCAGCGTGATGAGGGCGATGAGGAGATCCCGCTTCGCGTCCTCCGGGATGATCTTGTTCCTCGTGGGGATATCCTTTAGACAGCTCTCGTCAATTTTGATGTCGTTTCGCTTCTGCTCGAAGGTCACGCCGAAGACCTCCTTGTGCTCGAAGGGCTCCGGCTGGAAGGCTGCGTCCATCTGGAGCACGAGATAGGTGCCCTTGCGCTTGCCCTTCAGGATCTCGAGGGCCTCAGCCGAGTAGGAGGGGGCGATGATGCCGTCGGAGACCTCCCGGGCGAGGAACGAGGCCGTCTGGGCATCGCACTCGTCGGAGAGGGCGACGAAGTCCCCGTAGGAGCTCATGCGATCAGCACCCCGGGCCCTTATGTAGGCGGTGGCCACGGGGGAGAGCTCCACGCCTTCCACGAAGTAGACCTTTTCAAGCGTTGCGTCCAGGGGCACGGCCACAGCGGCGCCGGCGGGGCTCACATGCTTGAAGGAGGCCGCCGCCGGAAGACCCGTGGCGGCTCTGAGCTCGCGGACGAGCTGCCAGCCATTGAGGGCGTCCAGCAGGTTGATGTAGCCGGGCTTTCCGTTGAGTACGGTAAAGGGGAGGTCTCCCTGCTCCCGATAGACCCGGGCCGGCTTCTGATTCGGATTGCAGCCGTATTTGAGTTCCAGTTCTTTCATAATGTCTCCTCCGTATGTATAGAAAACTACACGCACAAACGTCCACTTGCGGGTCTTGTGCGCCGCCCTTGCAAGAAACCATCCAATCAGTCTGCGCCTACGGCTTGACTTCTTGGGGTTTCATAGAAAACTACACGCACAAACGTCCACTTTGTGGACATTGTGCGCCGCCCTTGCAAGAGAACAACCAATCATCTGCGCCCTTTGGGCTTGATTCTTGGGTTCTCATAGTAAAAAGCCGACACGAATCTGGTGCAACGCCCAGACGGTCGGCTTTTCTTCCCTGTGCTCCCCGTGGTACTCCACTTCCGTCAGTTGCACAGCTTCTATAAGTACTCTATCATTTCCCGCGGCTGCTTGTCAAGGGAGATAGGGGGTGCGGATACTATCTCGCACTGCGCAGTGAATTTTCTTGCCAGCACCGTTTCCCTCAGCGTATAATTGAGTTAGAAAGGAGTGACGTCCATGGAGGAAATGACGAGGAGCGAGGTCAACAAGATCTGGGAAAACCTGACCATTGCGGACAACTTCATCTTTCAGAAGGTCATGCGCAAGAAGCGCCTCTGCAAGCGGCTCATCGAGCAGATTCTGCGCATCAAGATCCGGAAGATTATGTTCCCGGAAACAGAAAAGGGCATCAACATCCGCCGCGACAGCAAGAGCGTGCGCCTCGATGTCTACGTCGAGGACGACAAGGGCACGCTCTACGATATCGAAATGCAGACGACGGACTACGCCGATCCCGCGGAGCTCCCGAAGCGCACGCGCTACTATCAGGCCATGATGGACATGGACGTACTTGGCAAAGGCGAGTTCTATACGAAGCTGCGGAAGACCTACATCATCTTCATCTGCACATTCGATCCGTTCGACAGGCAGCTCAGCCAGTACACTTTCCGCGAGACCTGCGCGGAGGACGCGACGCTGGAGATGGGTGACGAGACGACGAAAATCTTTCTAAGCAGCAAGGGCAGGCGCGAGGGCATCGACAGCGACCTCGCCGCCTTCCTCGACTACATCGAGGGCAAAGCGCCGAAAGGGAAATTCACGGAAACCATTGCCGATGCCGTGGAAGTGGCGAAAGAAAACAAGGAAATGAAGGTGGAGTATATGACATACTACATGGAACTGCGCAGAAGCGAAGAACGAGGTATGGAAAAGGGGATGGAAAAAGGCCGCGAAGAAGGGCGCAAGGAAGGGCGTATGGAAGGCCGCATGGAAGGGCGCAAGGAAGGGCGTATGGAAGGCCGTATGGAAGGACGCATGGAAGGACGCAAGGAGGGCCGTATGGAAGCGTTGAAGTCGCTGGTCGTGTCGAAGCTCCTGAGCCTGAAAGACGCTGCGGCTGCAGCGGGGATGTCGGAGAAAAAATTCAAGGAAATTGCAGACCTTTGATCATAGCGAGCGGATTCCTTTCGCGTAGCATCTGCCAAACAAACTACACGCACAAACGTCCACTTTGTGGACATTGTGCGCCGCCCTTGCAAGAAACCAGCCAATCAGTCTGCGCCTACGGCTTGACTTCTTGGGGTTTCATAGTAAGAAAAGCCGCCTGCGGGCGGCTTTTCTGCTGAGGAGATTGCGAACGGTGGGAATTGCATTTCTGCTAGGCGATTTTCTCTTGCCAGCCGTGTGTCCGCGTTGTATACTGAAAGGAGAAAGAGGTGGGATTTCCCACAAGGAGAAAGGGAGGATTTTCATGGATGCTATGGTTCAGACAGACTATACGGCGCATCTCGATGCGAAGAATCGCCTCACCATCCGTGGGGCTAAGTATGTCTACTATCAGGTCAAGGAATACGCCAATGGTTGCATTTTGCTTGAGCCGCGCGAACTGGTGCGGCCGAAGGAGATTTCGCAGCGTACGCTCAAGATGATGGATGAGGCGGTAGCGAATCTCAAGCAGGGTAAAGCATCTGCGCCGCTTGACCTTTCGGAGTTTTGATGATGAGGTTTTTTATTCGGCTGGGCGTTCCCGAGATGCTTGCGCTTTGGAATGATCTGAGAGAGAAAAGATCGTCCGGCAAACTCTCCGAGCTAGAGGCGCAGCTTTACAAGAAATGGGGAACGGCGATGAAGCACCTCGCAGAGAATCCTCTGCATCCCGGGCTACATACACATGAAATTCCCCAACTAACGAAACGCTATGGAATGAAGGTATGGCAGTCCTATTTAGAGAACCGCAATAGTCGTGCCATGCGTATGTACTGGGTGTATGGCCCACAGCGACAGGACATCACGGTGATCGGACTGGAACCTCATCCAGAGGACAAGAAACGCGGCGCGTATGACAAAGTCGTCTTGTCCGACGTTTGATGCTGTTCGTGGGGGTTGCTGCAGTCCTATGTATAAGCGTGATGCGCGGCGCGCGTTATTTCCCTGCGGTGAGCGCTTCGTATCTCTGCATGAGGGCGGCGACGCAGTCGGGCTCGGTCATCTTGAGCGGGAAGCCGTAGGCGCGCATGACGGCGCGGTCGTTGGCTCGGTGAGCCTCGCGCAGTTCCTTCGGCATGAGGACTTCGTCGTAGAGGTCGGCGAGGCTGCTCTGTGGGTAGAGCTCCCGCGCGTCCAGGATGGCCTGCGCGGTCTTTTCGATGGCGGCCTTTTGCTCCGGCGTGGGCGTGGGCCAGGGGAAGTTGTTGTAGACGATGTCGTTGGAATAACGATAGTCGCTTTTCAAACGGCCTGCAACGGTTCGCATCCATGCCATGTGGACGTTAGATTCTAGGATTCCAAAATGGAATAAATTCGCAGAAGGCATAGCAGTATTAGCATCTCCGCAAATAACAGTGGGTGAAAGAAATCCAAAAGGAATATAGCGCCGGTTTTCGGAGGAATGGCGGGGAATTAAAATATAGGTTTCAGTTGGTTGTCGTATTTCCATGAATTGTGTTGGATAATCCGCATATTTCCTTGTTGCAGCTTTTTTACTGTGCAATCTAAAATCTCTTACAGCAGCAACCCTTTCCAATATAAAGGGGTGCTTTTTTAGTTCAGATGGACTTTGATTGATCAACCAGAGACAATATCTTTTTTTGTTGTGTAAAAATTCTTTTGCGCCTAAGAAAGGATGAATAAACGTAGATAGCTCAGGATCTTTTTTCAATGCCTCTAGATATTCTTCTTCTGACAATAATAAATTTTGACCATCTACGGGACTGCTTCCTTTTATGATTGAAGGAATGTTGGAAAGGGGCTTTTTTCTGCTCTCTATAAATACAACGGGAGCATTTAACAGATACGGATTGATACTATCGACTAAATCGAACTTATGCTCGTTGGTGAAGAGTTTCTTTTTCTCATGCGTTTGTTCATCGCAAAATCCGATAATGACACAATGGACGGCTGCATTTTGTTTGCTTTCGCTATTCCATCTGAATGTTTGATACGCAAAATTTATTTCGATATGAAATCTTTCATATAGTGGCTTCCAAACAGCAGAAACTTGTTCTCCTTGTGTAATGGAATTTGTTGATACGAACGCAGTGCGTATCTTTGTTCCTTGCATATATTCTGAGGCTTTGAAGTACCATGCAGCAACGTAGTCAACTTTTCCAGCGGTCGTATAGGTCGTTCCATTTGCGTCGACATAAGTGTTGCGAATATCATCTTTCTGTTCTTTGCTTTGCAGGCTATATCCCACAAATGGCGGATTCCCCATGATCCTGACTTTATCGCCCGGCGGCAGGATTTCTTTCCAGTCTATGCGGAGCGCGTTGCCCTGGTGGATGTTGGCGTTGGTCGTGAGTGGCAGGAAGTTCATTTCGCGGTGGACGATGCCTTCCGTTTCCTGCATCATCTGGCTTTCGGCGATCCAGATGGCGGTCTTGGCGACGGAGACGGCGAAGTCGTTGATCTCGATGCCGTAGAATTGCCGGATGCTGACTTTGATGGGGGAGTAGGCCGCCTCGTCGAAGCCGAGGACGCCGCTGCCCGCTTTGTCGAGGACGGTCTCGCGCAGGATGTCGTTTTCGAGGCGGCGCAGGGAGAGGTAGCTTTCCGTGAGGAAATTCCCGCTGCCGCACGCAGGATCGAAATAGCGGCCCGCGGCGAGCTTTTGCTGCAGGGCTTGGAGCTTTTCCGTGCGCGCCTTGATGGTCTTTTCCTCCATGGCGGCACGGAATTCTTCTTTGTAGGCGTCGAGGAACAGCGGGTCGATGACTTTGTGGATGTTCTCGATGCTCGTGTAGTGCATGCCGCCTGCGCGGCGCGTGGCGGGGTTCAGCGTGCTCTCGAAGATGGCACCGAAGATGGTCGGGGAGATCTGGCTCCAGTCGAAGTTGCAGGCGTCCTCGAGGATGAGGCGGCGCACTGCATCGTTCATCGGCGGCACGGGGACGCTTTCCGCGAAGAGGCCGCCGTTGACGTAGGGGAAGGCGGCGAGGCCGGCTTCGAGGAAGGGATCGCGCACCTCAGGTTTCTGGTCGAGGACCTGGAAGAGGTCGCTGAGGGCCTTGGCGAAATGCTGCGGGCGGTAGTCGTCGAGGTAGTCGTGGAACATGTTGCGCCGACCGAAGATGCCCGCGTCCTCGGCGTAGAGGCAGAAGACGAGGCGCACGCAGAGCTTGTTGAGGTACTCGGTCGCCTGTGCCTCCGTGAGCTGCGGCGCACCGATATAGAGGGGATGGAGGGCGGTGTAGAGGCGGCCGACGAGCTCGCCCGCGCTCTTGCTGATCTCCATCTCCTTCGTGATATGGCTGTCCTTCACATCGACCATGAATTGGAGGCGGTAGGCCTCATCTGCGAGATGCGCGAGCTCGATGAGCTGCGGCGGATCGTTTGGCCGCTCCATGTCGAATACCTGGAACTGGCGGAAGTTGCAGGTGACGATCCAGCGCGGGCGCTCGGAGTACGGGAGTGCCGCCGCGTAGCGCTTTGCCTGCTCGGCGGGCTTGAGGAGGGTGCCGTCGCTTTGCCGGATGGGCTTTTCCAGATCAATGCCGCGCCCCTTCTGCTCGATCATCGTGTGCGTCGCGGGGATCATGACATCGATGAAGCTCGTGTGGCAGAGCTGTACGCGCGTTTCAAAGCGCACGAAGCTCGCGGGATCCGCAACGCCGTATACTTTTTGCAAAAGTTCGATCCAGAACCGCTGGCTGTCCTGTTTCTCGTCGCCTTTCCCCTGCCATTTCGCGGCGAATGCCGCCGCCGCGCTCTTTTGTCGATCCATCGCTTTTCGTTCCTTTCTCTTTGCGTGTTCTGTGCTCATTGTAGCGCAGCGGGAGGGGGGGCGCAAGGCTGAGAAAGCAAAAGACGGCATCGCAGGCTGATTGCAATGCCGTCTTTTACAAAAATCGATTTCGTGGAAGACATCTCCGGGCAGGGGTTGCGGATCACTTTTTGGCGAGCTCTTCGTCGCGCGCTTTTTTGATGCGGTTGAACACCGCAAGAATCTCATCTGCGTGAGGCATGCCATCGCCTGCCAGCCCTGTCAGGTAGCGGAAGTTGCTGCCGTCGTAGGGGCGCACGTCGCCGAAGAGGGCGATTTCGTAGCAGTTGCGGATGACGCTTACGATGCAGTCGTCGAAGTGGTCGAATTCGCAGGAGCGACAGCTGACGAGGATATTGGCGATGCCATTTATGAGCGCCTCCTCGCGGTAGAGTTTCGAGTCGCCGTGCGGGATGTTCTTCGTCCCGTCCGAGACGTAGACGATCTTTTTCTTCAGGCAGTTGCGGAGCCCGTCCTGCGCGTAGCGGATGAGGCACGCACCCGGTTCGCACGATCCGCAGTAGTCCTTTCCAAGGCAGACCTCCGAGAGCGAGTCAATGACGTGGAGTGCCTGTAATTCTTTCAGATCAGCGGCCATGGAAAAACCTCCTTTGGTAGTTTGCATCGCGCACGGGCAGCCGCCTTGCCGACGACGGACGGCCTGCGCGGGCTGTAGAAAGCAGTATATAAATGAACACTATGGATATTATAGGACTCTTTTGCAAGAAAATCAACAACAAATAACTATTATTTATAAAAATAAATTTTAAATTCTTTCCCTCAGCCAGTACACCTTCCGCGAGACCTGCGCGGTTTTTTCGATGGCGGCTTTCTGTTCCGGCGTGGGCGTGGGCCAGGGGAAGTTGTTGTAGACGATGTCGTTGGAATATTCTTGATTTTGAACGGAGAGCCAGCCAAGGCCAACGAAACTCCCGATGCCTCCCAAAAGAAGCAGCGCGATCAATACCACCGGAATCATCATCTTTTCATGCGAAGCTATCTCCCGTCAGAGTTCTTCTATCGTTGTTGTAATTTCTCCATTCTCCAGCGTAAATTGTACCATACGGGACATTGCGCTGTCATCCGTGGGCGTTACAAATTCAAAACAATAGCCGTACACGCCGTTGCCCAGTTCCTCCCCCTGGAACACAGGGGCGTCACCGACGGTGAAGGTGTGGTCAAGTGCCTCGGTGAATTCTTCTTTGTTCTCTGCCAAAGGCTTGATGAAATACCCCGCAGCGTAGACCCGATAACCCTCCAGTATATGCTCCTCGCTGCTGGTCAGGAAGATGATGGCAACTTCGGCATCCACCTTGCGAATTCCCTAGGAGACAAACCGGAGGCGTAGCAGAGCTACGCTGAGGATTGTAGGGCGACGGGAGGACAGTGCAGACGCGTGAAGACGGAGTGCCGAATTAATCAGTGGTTCCCTAAAAGCAAGCAATCCCCAAAACCCCTTATATCAAGGGCTTTCGGGGATTTTCTTTTGCCGTTTGCTTGTATCAAATACGCTTGTCTTTTGTCGAAGCAGCGGATGGCGGCAAGCTTTTTCCTGTCTGTGGAGAACGCTTTCTCAGAACATCACAACTTCTGCAACAGTCTCCCTTCTGCTATGGCGGGCTGTAGCATTAATCGTCAAGATCGATGGAGAGGATCTCGCCTGTCTCAGCATCAATCATAGTCAAGATCGACGGAGATGATCTCGCCTGTCTCAGCGTCAATCTCCATCTCGCTGTCGAAAAAGCGGCCGGTCGAGAAATTGACCTCGTAAATGCGGCGCCCATGCTCCCAGTCTTGCTTCGTGTAGTAGATGCGCGCGTCGCTGTAGTGAGACCTGACGATGTCTTCCGCCTGCTGCTGCGTGATTGCAGCGAATGCGACGGAGCCGAAGCCTGTCGTGAGGACAGCGGCGGCGAGGATGGCAGCGATCTTCTTCTTCATGACGGATTCCTCCTTTTGGAAACCTGGAAATTCTATCTCTGTTTCTATTTGTATGATACAAGAAAAATCTAAACCAGACATAAAGAAAAGAAAGAAATTTTCAAAAATCAAACATACCAAGGCCGAGATGGGGGTGAATACACCCGGAAAAATTCGTGAACAAAAAGGAGGGCACGATGAGGTAAAAGATCAGCTTCGATAACGTCTTGACATCCAGAAGGAACGTCTTGTCCAAAAACTACTCCCTCCGTGTCCAATTTTCGTTTACCACTTCACCTTGACTTCTACGCCCCCAGGCCCTTCGGAAAAAGGACGGGAGAACCCTCTTCATCGGCTGGCTCAATATGTGGGAGGGGCCTTTTTGCGCCGTTCATTGAAAATAGGAGGGAGATGTGGTATGTTTGTCTTATACATTTTCTGACGCGGCTGGTCTTCTGCGGGAAGGCTGGAGGGAGGAGGGCTTTTTGTTTCGGTTGCTTCGACATCTTTCATCCTTTCAAATCATCTCCCTGAGCTTTCTCGCCCTCATCGGCGCGGGGACGGCACTTTTGCTCCTGCCGGTGGCAGTGAGATCCGGGGAGGGAGCGCCGCTTATCGTGGCACTCTTTACCGCCGTCTCCGCCTCCTGCGTTACGGGGCTGACCCTCGTGGACACCGCCTCCTACTGGTCGCCCTTCGGCCAGGCCGTCATCCTCCTCCTCATCCAGATCGGCGGCCTCGGGGTGGTGACCATGGCGGTGGCCATCACCGTGGCCTCGGGACAGCGGGCAAAGCTTCTCTCCCGAAGCACCATGCAGGAGGCCCTCTCGCTCCCGCAGCTGGGAGGCATCGTGCAACTTCTGCGCTTCAGCCTCTTGGCGACGCTTTCCATAGAGCTGGCGGGGGCGGCACTCCTCTATATCGCATTTCTCCCGGACTACGGGCCGGTAGAGTCCCTGTGGCTCGCCCTCTTTCATGCGGTGTCCGCCTTTTGCAATGCGGGCTTTGATCTGATGGGAGATCGCTCTGGAGGATCTCTCATGGCCTATGCGGCCGACCCTTTGGTAAACATTGCCATATGCGCTCTGATCGTTCTCGGGGGTCTGGGTTTTTTGACGCTGGCCGACCTCTATAAGCACGGGCGACATGTACGGCGGTGGAGTTTTCAGACCCGGGCCGTCCTCTTGATGACGGTGCTTCTCCTATTCCTGCCAGCCCTGCTCTTTTATTACGGCGATTTTTCGGGGCTATCCAGCGGGCGGGGGCTTGCCGCCCTCTTCCAGTCGGTGACGGCCCGGACGGCGGGCTTCAACACCGTGGATATCGAGACCATGACGGAGCCCTCCCGGCTGGTCCTCGTGCTCCTCATGCTCATCGGGGGCTCGCCGGGCTCCACGGCGGGCGGCGTGAAGACGACGACGGTCTTCACCCTCTTCGTGGCACTTCTCTCGCTTCTGCGCCATCGGCGAGACTTGGAGTGCCTCTCGAGGCGTATCTCCCTGGAAACCCTGCAGGACGCGGTGGCCATCGCCTCCCTCTACTTTCTGCTCTTTTTCGCCGGCACCCTTCTCCTTTCCTATGGGGACGGGGCCACCGTGACGGATGCCATGGTGGAGACGGCCTCCGCCCTTGGCACCGTTGGCCTGTCCATCGGGCTCACGGATCGGGTCAGCACCCTCTCCCAGTGCGTCCTAATGTTCCTCATGTACTTCGGCCGGGTGGGAGCCCTGACCCTCGTCTACGCCTTCTCCCGCAGCAGGGCCGTAGCCTCCCGCCGCCTTCCCCAGTCAAAAATCGCAATCGGGTGATACCATGAAATCCATTCTTCTCATCGGCCTCGGCCGCTTCGGCCGCCATGTGGCGCGAAAGCTCCACGAGAGCGCCCACGAAATCCTCGCCGTGGATAAAAACGAGGAGCTGGTGAACCAGACGCTCCCTTACGTGACGAACGCCCTCATTGCTGACAGCACGGACGTGAAGTTCCTCGCCTCCCTCGACATCCCCAGCTTCGATGTCTGCATCGTGGCCATCGGCGACGACTTCCAGAGCTCCCTGGAGACGACGCTCCGGCTAAAGGAGCTGGGGGCCCGCACCCTGGTGGCCAGGTCCTCCAGCTCCATCCACGAGAAGTTCCTGAAGAAGAGCGGCGCCGACGAGGTGGTCTACCCGGAAAAGCAGCTGGCCCTCTGGACAGCCATCCGCTACGGCAGCGACCACCTGCTGGACTA
>CAMCBT010000036.1 GCA_945873115.1 uncultured Mitsuokella sp. | reverse complement strand
CTGCTGCATGCATCATGGCGGTAGCCTCCCTTCCGCGTTTCCTGAGAAGATTGGAAAAACGAATGCACGGGAAGGCCTCTCTTCGAGGAGTCTTCCTTATTTTTATGCAAAAGTTTCATGCGATAAGCCAACGTGCAGGAGGGATACCTGACCGATGAACCCCCGGAAAATCGAATGCATCACCTGCGTCAATGGCATCCTTGACCGGAAATCAGGAGGAATTCTGTGACACACGATCTCGCCATACTCAACACCTTTGTCCTCTACATCGGCCTCATGATGGCCATCGGCGTCTACTACTACCGGCGCACCCGGAATATGAGCGACTACTTTCTGGGGAACCGGAAGCTGGGAGCCTGGGTCACGTCGCTATCGGCAGAGGCCTCGGACATGAGCGGCTGGATGCTCATGGGGGTGCCGGGCTTTGCGTACCTCGCGGGCCTCAATGCGGGCTGGATTGCCATCGGCATCGCCATCGGCACCTGGGCCAACTGGCGCTTCCTGGCGGCGCGACTTCGGAAGTACACGGAGCTCGCCGGAAACGCCCTGACGCTTCCCGAGTTCCTCCAAAACAGGTACCTGGACAGCTCGAACCTCCTTCGCATCGTGCCTGCCATCTTCATCCTGATTTTCTTCGTCATCTACACTGCCTCCGGCTTCGTGTCGGCGGGGCGGCTCTTTGAGACGGTCTTCGGCATCCCCTATGCATACGCCATCTTCATCGGCGCCGTGTCCGTCGTCTTCTACACATTGGTGGGGGGCTTTCTCGCCGTCTCCCGCACGGACTTCATCCAGGGGGTCATGATGTTCTTCGCCATCCTCATCGTCCCCATCACGGCGGCGGTGCAGGCGGGAGGATTTTCCCATGTGCTGGGCGAGATGCAAAATGTCCAGACCTCGTTCCTGGCGCCGCTGACGAAGCCGGATGGCTCCACCATGGGTGCCATCGAGCTCATCTCGCTCCTGGCCTGGGGTATCGGCTATTTTGGCCAGCCCCATATCCTCGTGCGGTTCATGGCCATCGAGAGCTCAAAGGAGATAAGGCAGGCCACCCACATTGCCATGACCTGGGTCGTCCTGTCCCTGGCTGCCGCCGTGGCTGTGGGCATGGTGGGCCGGGTGTACCTTACGACACCCCTCGAGGGCACGGCCTCGGAGACGGTCTTCCTCGTCATGACGAATGAGCTCTTCCCCTCCTTCATCGCGGGCTTTGTGTTGTCGGCGGTGCTGGCGGCCATCATGAGCACGGCCTCGAGCCAGCTCCTCGTGGCGGCCTCCGCCTTTGCCCAGGACTTCTATCGGTCCCTCGTCCGCTCCAGCGCGGAGCAGAAGGAGCTCATCTGGATCAGCCGGGCCAGCGTCCTCATCATCGCAAGCCTCGCGGTCTACATCGGCCTCACGCCAAATAGCTTCATATTGGACATGGTGGCCTACGCCTGGGCAGGCTTCGGCGCCGCCTTCGGCCCCGCCATCCTCCTGAGCCTCTTCTGGCGCCGCACCACCCGAAACGGGGTGCTGGCCGGCATCCTGGTGGGGGGCATCACGGTGCTCGTCTGGAAGCAGCTGGCCCTCTTCGGCCTCTACGAAATCGTCCCCGGTTTCCTCTTCTCCACCCTCGCCATCGTGATCGTGAGCCTGCTGGGAAAAGCCCCCAGCGCGGAAATCACAAAGACATTCGATGCCGTGGGGAAGAGTGATATCTGAAGCGAACCTTTACTGACGGGTGTAAACGGAGGAAGGTGTGCCCCTAAGCGAACCTTTTTGTGCAGCAAGCGCACGATTGCTTGCGGAGCATTGGTGAGTGCGGGGCGCACCTTCCGGAGTAACTTTGCTATGAAACCCCAAGAAGTCAAGCCGCAGGCGCAGACTGATTGGCTGGTTTCTTGCAAGGGCGGCGCACAAGACCCGCAAGTGGACGTTTGTGCGTGTAGTTTGCTATAGAGAGAAGGTGTTCCTATCCCCTCCGATTATGAAAAGGCTCTCGCCCTTCTGCGGGAGCACTATGGCTACAAAGCCTTTCGCCCGGCCCAGGACGGGGTGGTGAGGAGCCTCCTTTCCCGCCACGACACCGTGGCCATCATGCCCACCGGCGCGGGCAAATCCATCTGTTTCCAGGTGCCCGCCCTCGTCCTCGGGGGGCTCACCGTCGTCATTTCCCCCCTCATCTCCCTCATGAAGGATCAGGTGGACGCCCTGCGGGAGCAGGGGATACCGGCCACCTATATCAACAGCACCCTGACGCTGGAGCAGCAAAACGAACGGCAAGAGGCCCTGCGCTCTGGGCACATCCGTCTCCTCTACGTGGCCCCCGAGAAGCTGGAGAGCACCTATTTCGAGGGGCTTCTCGGCTGCTGCGACATCCGCATGGTGGCGGTGGACGAGGCCCACTGCCTCTCCCAATGGGGCCACGACTTCCGCCCCAGCTACCGGCAGATTCTCCCCTTTATCCAGAACCTCCGGCGCCGACCTCTCGTCTCCGCCTTTACCGCCACCGCGACCCCCGAGGTCCAGGAGGACATCATCCAGCTTCTGGGGCTCCGCTCCCCGGACGTCCACGTCTCCGGCTTTGATCGGCCGAACCTCTACTTCGAGGTGCGCCGTGGCGAGGACAAGAAGAAGTTCGTGGAGGCCTATGTGAAGGCTCACAAAAATGAGTCCGGCATCATCTACTGCGCCACCCGCAAG
The DNA here is from genome assembly GCA_945873115.1 of uncultured Mitsuokella sp. Taxonomy (GTDB): domain Bacteria; phylum Bacillota; class Negativicutes; order Selenomonadales; family Selenomonadaceae; genus AWVT01. Next base: position 18,891 of record CAMCBT010000036.1, on the reverse strand, counting down.
GACGTGGACAAGCTCTACACCCTTCTCGCGAAGAAAGGCCTCGCCGTCGCCCGCTACCATGCGGGCCTCACGGACCCGGAGCGCACGAAGGCTCAGGACGATTTCCTCTACGACAATGTCCAGGCCATCGTGGCCACGAACGCCTTCGGCATGGGCATCGACAAGAGCAACGTGCGCTACGTCCTCCACTACAATATGCCAAAGAATCTGGAGGCCTACTACCAGGAGGCGGGCCGGGCGGGGCGCGACGGAGAACCCGGTGCTTGCATCCTCCTCTACTCCCCCCAGGACACTCAGACCCAAAGGTACCTCATCGATGTGTCCACGGAAAACGAGGAGCGAAAGGCTCACGGCCTCGCGAAGCTCCAGAAGATGGTGGACTACTGCCATACCCCCGAGTGCCTCCGCCACTTCATCATACACTACTTCGGCGGAGACAGTCCCGCCACCTGCGACAACTGCGGCAGCTGCAAGGCGGGCCTTACGGAGCGGGACATCACGCGGGACGCCCAGATGGTCTTTTCCTGCGTCTACCGGATGCAGGAGCGCTTCGGCCTCACCCTTGTGGCGGAGGTGCTGAAGGGCTCCACCAGCCAGCGGGTCCGAAGCATGCACTTCGACAGCCTCTCCACCTATGGCCTCATGAAGGAGCGGAGCCTAAGCGACATCAAGCTCCTGATTCAGCGCTTCGTGGCCACGGACTACCTGGCCCTCACGGAGTCGAAGTACCCGGTGCTCTGCCTGAAACCCTCCGCCATCCCGGTGCTGAAGGGCCAGAAAAAGGTGCTCCAGGCCGTGCCGGTGGAGGTCAAAAAGCAAGAGACGCCGCCAGCCCTCTTCGACCACCTCCGGGCCCTCCGGAAGGAAATCGCCACCCGAGAGGCCATCCCTCCCTACGTGGTCTTCTCCGACGCGACGCTCCGGGATATGTGCAATGTCCTACCCACCACCCTCGACGAGATGCTGGAGGTCAAGGGTGTGGGCGAGCTGAAGCTGAAAAAATACGGCGAGGAATTCCTCGCCTGCCTGGAGGAGCACCGCTCGGAGGCCTCCTAAAGCAAAACCGCTCTACCTGCGAAGGGAGAGCGGTTTTTACTATGAACCCCCAAGAAGTCAAGCCGTAGGCGCAGACTGATTGGCTGGTTTCTTGCAAGGGCGGCGCACAATGTCCACAAAGTGGACGTTTGTGCGTGTAGTTTGTGATGTCTATGGGGAAAAGCCTCCCCCAGCCCCTACGGATCCGCATACGTCTCCACCCGGATCCTCTTTCCATCCGTATGAAATACGATGGCCCCGTCCTCATCCGTCCGGTAGATTTTCGCGCCGACGGCCCGGAGCTTTTCCAGGGTGCTTTTCTTCGGGTGGCCGAAGGAATTGTCCTTCCCCACCTCGATGACGGCATAGGCGGGCCGCGTGGCCTCCAGGAAGGCCTCGGAGCTCGATGTATCGGAGCCGTGATGGCCCACCTTCAGGACGGTGGCATGGATATCCCTTCCGCTCTTCAGGAGCTTTTCCTCGTGGGAGGTGATGAGGTCGCCGGTGAAGAGGAAGCCTGCATCCCCATAGGTGACCCGATAGACATTCGAGGCCTCGTTGCCCTCGGCGCTCTCCGCCTCCGGGGCGTAGACCGTCTCCACCGTCACCCCATCCACCGTGAAGCGGTCACCGGCCCGGGCGCAGGTGAAGCGGGTGAGCAGCGGGTCGCTATCCCCGAGCCCCATGCTCCTAGCATAGGCGGCCGTGCCCTCGCCGGCGATGAAGACCCGATCCGTCTCGATGTTCCTGAGAATGCTGCCCGCTCCCGCCGCATGGTCCTCATGGGCGTGGGTCAGGAAAATGGCATCCAGATGATGTACGCCGTAGTGATGAAGATAGGGTACGTCCACGTGATAGCCGATATCGTAGGCATTCTCCCTTGTGCCGCCAGTATCAATCATTACCGCGTGGCCATGGGGCGTCACCACCAGGGCCGCATCCCCCTGCCCCACGTCGATGAAATGGACGGCCACCTCCCGTGGCTGCGTGAGCTGCAGGGCAACGAAAAAGACCAGGGCCGCGGCGAGGCCCAGGAGGAGGCGGCGGCCATAGGGACGGAGGCGGGCGAGAATCCATCCCTGCCGCTCCTCCCCACAGAAGAGGAAGGCCAGCAGGCCGTAGTAAAGAAATGTTGTGGGCAGAGCCAGGGCACTGGGATAAACGCTGCTGTAGGGAAGCATCGCCAAAAGCTTCGTCAGCTCCCAGACGAGACCGAAGAGGAGGCTCCCCGTGACAAAGAGCAGCGTCCCCAGGAAGGGAAGGGCAAAGGCCAGGAGCCCCGCCAGAAGCGCGAGAAGGAGGATGCCGTCAATAATCGGCACCACAAAGAGGTTGGCAAGAATCGCCGACAGGCTGACCTGGCTGAAATACCAGAGAAGAATGGGGAGCGACATGAGCTGGGCTCCCACCGTGATGGCGATGCTGAGGGCCACAAGCCGGGGTGCGCCCCGCTCCAGAAGGAAAGAGCGCACAGGCGGAGCCAGAAGGAGGAGCCCCGCCGTCGCCGCGAAGGAGAGCTGGAAGCTCACATGGAAGAGGAGCAGGGGGTTCCAAAGCAAGAGGCCGAGGGCCACCAGCAGGAAGAGATAGACCGACTCCCGTTCCCGATCCAGGGCCAGAGCCATAAAGGCAAGGCCCCCCATGAGCCCCGCCCGAAGCACCGGCGGCGTGAAGCCCGAGAGCAGGCTATAGGCCCCGATGGCGAGGAGGACGAGGGCCGCCGTCGCTCCCTTCGGCAAACGCAGCAGGAGCCCGAGGGCTGCCACCGCCGCCGCCAGGAGGCTCACATGGGAGCCGGAAACGGAGAGGATATGGACGATGCCCGTCGTCACAAAGCCCGTGACCACCGCAGGATCTATGCCCCCGTAGCCCCCGAAGAGCATCGCGAAGATGACCGCCGCATCCCCCGCCGGCATGACCCGCTCCATCCGCTCCCGGTAGTAAGAGCGCACCTCCTCTGCCCACCGGCCAAGACCGCCCTCCCCCTCTTCCACCTGCAGGCTCCCCTTCTCCACCATGCCCCGGGCCGTGATGCCATCAGAGCGAAGGAGCATCACCGTATCAATCTGCCCGGGATTCTGATACCCATGGGGACGCCTCACGCAGCAGACAGCCTCCACCCTATCTCCGATATGGAGCTCCTCCGCCCCCTGGGCATGGAGCGTCATGCGCCCGGAGACAGGGTGCCACTCGCCCCTCTCCCTTACCTCCGATACCTCAAGGACGGTGCGCAGCCTCTGGTGCCCCTCCGCATCCTCCAAGTAGGCTGTCTCCTCCGAGACGATACCACGAACGCGGATATCCGCCCCGGCGAAGTGGGAGATATCGTCTGCCGGCACCTCATACACCACGCCAAACCGCAGGGCTCCAAAGAGAAAAAAGAGCAGGGCGACGGGCACAAATGTCCATCGCCTGCTCTTTTGGGCAGCAAGAAAGGAAAAAACGAGAAAGATGCCACAGCCCCCAAGAAGCGCCCCCCGGGAAAGCGCCACCTCACAGGCAAGAAGAATGCCGAGGCAAAAGAGGGCCAGGAGCCCTGCGAGAAAGGCCGTAGGATGCTGTCCCTCCCGCATGGCACTCCCTCCTTGCCCTTGAAACCACGCACCTATGGCAAGCCTTTCCTTGCACGAGGAGCCTGCTCCTTGCCTCGCGCCTCACGTATCGTACTTGATATCCTCGGCGATGAGGGACTCCAGAAGCTCTGGCGTCAGATCCTTTTCCGAGTATACCCGAAGGCCCTTTTCCCGTAGGAGCGCCGCCGTCACGCCCTCCCCCGGGACCTTCCGTCCCAAAAAGGATCCGTCGTATATGGTGTGGACGCCGCAGGAGGGGCTGCTCTCCTTGAGGATGGCCACCCGGGCATGATTCGCCTCTGCCATCTCCAGGGCCCGCCCGGCCCCCTCCACGAGGTACGAGCTGGTATCCATGCCGTTCATGTCCTTGGCCACGGCCTTCCCCGTCAGCACCTTCCGCCCTGTAGCGTGGTCGATTTCCATGGGCTGCCTGGGCACCGGCAGCATGGCCAGAAGCTCCGGGCAGACGGGGAAAAACCGCCCCTTGTCGCTGTATTTCAGCAGCAGGGAGTCCAGATTGTCCCCTCCATCATATTTGACCCTGTGACCGAGCAGGCATGCACTTACAAGTATCACACCCGTCACCTTCTTTCCCACCTGTGGCGAAAATACATCAAAACGGCACGACGGCTACCCCCAGCTCCCGAGCAAAGGCGCGGAAATCCCCCGCAGCCTCCCCGGCCCGAAGGGGAATTTCGGCGCAGGTCCTGGCATCCTCCAGCGCATCATGGTGGTGGAAATGGATGCCTAAGTGCTCCGCCACCGTATTGAGCTTATGGTTCGGCAGCTCCGGCCAGGCACGCCTCGCGATGGCCACCGTATCCGCATAGGAAAAGGAGGGCCAGTCGAGATCATAGCGGGCGAGGCACGCCTTCAGCACCCCCATGTCAAAGGGCGCATTGTGGGCGACCACGAGCCGCCCCGAGAGCCTAGCGAGAAGCTCCGGCCAGATGCCCGCGAAGTCCTCTGCCCCCGCCGTGTCCTCTCCCCGGATGCCGTGGATGGAGATATTGAAGGAGCTGTAGCGATTTCCCGGCGGCCGGATGAGGGTATGGAAGGAGTCCACGAGCCGGCCCCCTGCCACCCGGACCAGGGCCACGCTGCAGGCCGAGTCCCGAGAGCCTGTCGCCGTCTCAAAATCTATGGCTGTAAAATCCATGGTATTTTCTCAGCCTTTCCCGAAGACGCCCTCGATGTAGTCCGCGAGCTTCGTCTTGATGGGCATGAAGTAAAGGCTCGCGTCCTCCTTTTCCGCAAAGTCCAGGGCCTCCCGGGCAAAGCGGATGCTCTCATCGAGCCCTGGCGCAAAGCCCTTTGGGAAGATGACATTATTTTTCCGCTCCCAATAGCTCTGGGACCGGGTGCTCATGACGGGGGACACTCCCCAGAAGACCTCGAGGCCATCCAGCATATCCCGGTACATGGCTAGATAGCGCATATCGTAGAAGGGCTGGGTGAAGAAGCCTGCCGCCCCCGCCTGGGTCTTGCGGCGCACCCGATAGAGCTCCTTTTTCATGGAGCTCCGGTACTGGTCGATGCCCGCGTAGACCCGCACCTCCGGCAGTTCCTCCCGAAATTTCCGGATGACATCCGTAGAGGAGGTGGGATAGACCTCGTGCATCATGTCCTGGGGCGGATCCCCCTCGATGACGAGCACCTGCCGGATATGGTGGGCCCGGAGATACTCCTTCATGGGGAGCTCCTCATTCAGGTCGATATCCATGGCCCGGATATGGGGCATGACGGAGGAAAAGGTCTCCTGGGCGATGGCCGCCCCCTCCCAGCTCCGAAGGGGCAGCCGGAGGAGGTCCGGGATATTGATGAAATCCACCCGGTCCCTCACCCTCGCCAGCACAGAGAGCTCCTCCCGAAGCGCCGCCTCCTCCCGAGGCACCAGCTCAATCGAAATCCGTCCCATAAAACACCTCGATTTATACTACGATAATATACAATAATCGTTTCTTGACACTGCTTATTGTATGCTATTTTTCAAAAAATTTCAAGAAGGAGCCGACTATCAGCAAAAACTGTGCAAGCACATCCATCTAACAGGACAGAAAAAAGGGCTGCACTTTTGCAGCCCCTCTTTTTGATTCGCTTATTGCAGCAGGCTCAGCACGGAGCTGCTGTTTTGGTTGGCCTGGGCCAGCATGGACTGGGCAGCCTGGGTCAGGACATTCGTCTTTGTGTACTCCGTCATTTCCTTCGCCATGTCCGCGTCCCGCACCGTGGACTCGGAGGCCTGGGTGTTCTCGCTGCCGATGCGCAGGTTGTCCGCCGTGTACTCCAGGCGGCTCGCCACGGAGCCCAGGGTCGTCTGCTGGTCGAGGGCCATCTTGAGGGCCGTGTCCACCACGGCGATGGCCGCATTGGCATTCGCCTGGGTGGAGAGGCTCACCGTGTGGCCGTCCTTCCCCTTCAGCCCCAGAGCGTAGGAGCGCATGTCCGTGATGCCCAGTTTTATGGCCTGGTTCGCCTTCGTCCCCACCTGGAAGACCAGGGCATTGTCGTCGCTGGCATTCCGGGCGCGGATGGCCAGCTCGAAGTGATTCAGCACCGCATTGGCGCTCGTCTTCACCTTGCCATACCGGTCCGTCACCGATATGGTGACGCCCGCTATCTGATCGTCAAGCCCAGGGTGATCACCCACGTAAGGATCGGCGATATTGCCCTCCGTCGAGAAGATTGTCGTCTTGTGCCCGTCAGCCGGACGGACACCCTCTCCGTAGCCATCCTGTCCGTAGTAGTCCTTCCCATAGAGGAGGGCGATGCCGCCGGTGAAGCCGTCCGCATCCGCATCCCGGGCGAAGTTCCCGTAGCCTCCTCCTCCCGCGATGAGAGCGGACAGTCCATGATCGAGTACATCATAGGTATAGGTATAGGTCTTTCCCTGCTGGACGACGGAGATGGTGAGGCGGTCTGATGCCTGTATGCCAAGGCTCTGCCCGTTCCGATCCTTTAGATCCACCAGGGGAATGCCCGTTGTGGGGATGCCATTCGGATCATTTTGCAGATAGTCATTGGCAAATATCGAGACCGTCGCCTCATGGCCATCGTCGTGGGAGCCATCCAGCAGGTACTTCCCGTTGTAGGTGATATTGGCATTGTCATCGATCTGGTCGATCATCTGGTCCCATTCCTTCTGAATGGTCGCCCGATCCGCATCCGTATTCGTGTCGTTGGCCGCATTGATGGCCTTCTCCTTCATGGTGCGCAGGATGTCCACCGTGGAGTCCAGCGCACCCGAGGCCACCTTCACCAGGCTCGTGGCATTCTGGGTGTTGGCCGTGGCCTGGTCAAGCCCCCGGATCTGCACCCGCATCCTCTCCGATATGGCATAGCCTGAGGCATCATCCGCTGCACTCGTTATCTTCATGCCGCTCGACACCTTCGCAAGACTCTTCGCGAGACTTTTTGAGTTGCGATTGAGCGTATTGAGCGTATTCTGGGCACTCTTGTTGTTCTTGATGACCTGAGCCATGTCACATCATTCCTCCCTTACATATTCTCCTTACTTGGTATATCGTGGGGATGAGATAAAATACATCCAATCCCTCAGTCTTCCTCCGAAGCCTCCGGCGCTCTCCCTCACCATTCCAGCACGCAATAGGGATCTGTCAGGGCCTTCTCGAGGAACCACTCCATATTTTCCCCTTCAAAAGAAGCTCCTGCGCCTCTTCGATACTTGCCATGCCGCTCCCCTTCCGTTCTCTGGCTATGCCCTTAGCCCTTCCGTCGATAGACGAAGAAATAGTCCAGCGTCTCCTTACGGTTCCGCCCCTCTTCAAAGAGGGGGCCGGAGGCCAGGCACTCGCAGTCGGGAAGAAGCGCCTCCTCAAAGGCTTTTTGATACTCCGCGATGGAGCGATAGATGGCTGTGTACTCCTGCTTCAGAGCTTCTGACTGCACTTTTCGGAGCGTCAGCCGCTCCGTCTCCCCCATGCTCTCCTTCAGGTAGATGGTGCAGGCGGGGGCGGCGTACTTCAAGAGGCTCTTGAGAGAGGCCAGGAAGTCCTCGTCATTGAGGTACATGAAGACCCCATTGACGAGGATATTGTCGAAGGATCCTGCAATGCCCTCCTCCGTCAGGCGGCGGGGGAAGTCCTGAAGATACCCCTGGAAGAGCCTCTTGTCCCCGTAGGCCGCCAGATTCTCCTCCGCCCGGCGCACCATGCCGGAGCTGCCGTCCATGCCCACATAGCGGATGCCCCGGGGCAGGAAGAACTCCCCCCAGCGGCCGATGCCGCAGCCGAGATCCAATGCGCTCTTTCCCGCGCCCACCGAGAGATAGGGCGCGATTTTCTCCTTCTCCCAGGCGTCCCGCTTCTCCGCCAGCTCCGGATTGTCATCCTGGAAGAGCACGTAGTTGTACTTGCTCGCCACCCCGTCCCGGGCACTTCGATCCTCGAAGAAGTCCTCGATGTCCCCATAGGCCACATCGACGGGCTTTCCCTTTACCCTCTGCTCCATCTCACATTCCCTCCACGTCACGAATCGCCTGCCGCAGGCAGGAAATCAGCTCTGCATTGTCCTCGATGGTCGTATTGCCGATATGCGCCACGCGGAGACTTCTCTCCTGCAAAGCTCCTCCCGTAGGATTGACCATGATGCCATAGGAATCCTTCAACCGTGTGAAAACGCGGTAGGCAATCGGCTCCTCAAAGACCACAGGCGTCAGCGCATTTGACAGGGGAAAGCTCGGGATATGGACAGGCAGCGAAGAAAGCCTCCGACGGAAGTCCTCTGCCACCTCCCGGATATGCGCGAGATGCATCTCCAGCCCCTTTTTCTCAATGGCACAAAGGGCCGCGTGGAGCTCCACACAGACACCCACCGCCGGTGTAAAGGGGGTCTGGCCTCGGGTGAAATTCCGCAGGTACGACTTGAAATCAAAGTAAAGGGAGGCATAGCTACTCCTCTCTATCCGCTCCGAGAGGAGCCGCTCGGAGAGAAGAATCATGGAGAGCCCCGGCGAGATACAGGCCCCCTTCTGGGAGCTCGTGATGAGCGCGTCAATCCCTGCTGCCTCCATGTCCAAGGGATCGCAGAGGAATGAGCTGATGGCATCCACGATGAAGTACATGCCCCGCTCACGGCAAAGCTGTGACAGCATATCCATATCGTAGAGCTGCCCTGTGGAGGTCTCGTCGATATTGACGAGGAGTGCCGTGTACTTTCCCGCAAAGGGCGCGAAATGCTCCCTCCCCAATGTCTCCCCATACGGCAGAACAATCTCGTCGCAGGGAATGCCATGAATCTTCGCAATCTCCACGAACCGCGCACCAAAGGTGCCCCCATTGACGATGAGGAGCCTATCCTCCCGGGTAAAGGCGTTGAGGATGGTTGCCTCCATAGCCGCCGTGCCCGAGGCCGTCAGGTATATGGTCTTCGCCCCCGCCCCCGCATGGGCGAAACGGCGGAGGAGCTCATCGCTTTCGAGCATCATTTCAGAAAATTCCGGGGTACGGAAATAGGGGACACTGTCCGTCCCCTCCCTTGCAGCCCTGACCTCCTCCGTCATGGAGACGGGGCCAATGGTAAAGAGCTTCACCGCTTTCCCTCCTCTCTGCTTTTATAGATATAGTGCATGATGCGCTCATAGTCCTCGATATAGTCCACCTCGGCCCAGAAATGGCCCGACACGTCCCGGACAAATACATCATGGTCTGCGCTCAGCTGATAAAGGATATCCTCCCACCAGGAGGAGTACTGTTCCTCCTCCATCATCTCATGCATCTTCTTCCGGAAAAGAGGAACAAAAGAAGAGCGGATGCGTCCCACTCCCACATACTCATGGGTGCGGATCTCCCGGGCAAGCTCCTTGCCGTATTTGACGATTTTATTGCCATCCACGCCGAAGAAATAGTCGCCCCGCTCCAGCCGGGCGATGGAGGAGTCCGCGAGAAGCAGCACCTCCTTGTCCTCATCATGGAGGAGGTCAAAGACATCCTGCTCCCAGAACACATCCGCATTCATGAGATAGAGATCCTCCCCCTCCCGGATAAAGTCCCGGGCAAACCAGAGAGAGCCCAGGCTGTTGGTCACCCGGAAGAAGGGGTTGTTCAGAAACGTCACATCGAGATCCTTCAGGTTCTCCTCAATCTGCTCATGCTGATACCCCGTCACCACCACGGAGTGCAGGCCATTTCGCGCCAGCATCTCCACCGTCCGCCGGACGATGGACTTCCCCTCGATTTCCAGCAAGCACTTCGGCTTGTCCACATGACGGCTGATGCGGCTGCCGACTCCGGCAGCCATGATAATTGCTGGCATATACATATTCCTCCCGTCTCAACGATCTCTATGCAAAAATACTCAGCGAGTCCAAACCGTTCCATCCGAAAACGTGATACTCTCAAAAAAAGAACTCCCCGTCCGCTGCTCTACCGGAGGAAGCTTATGATAGTCACCATAATACCGTCGTAAAACAGAATCGTATCCTTCCGGAAGCAAGAAGCGATGTCCTTCAAACGTTCCTTCTTTCGTATTCTCATACCATTCCATACGGTGTGCGTATCCCCGCCTTCCAAGGCTTGCTACATTAAATACCGCCGCCCATCCTGTCGCCGTCCCGCGGTACCAGCTTGTCACCCAGTGATACAGGCCAAGACCTGCGTCGCGAGGAATAAAATGAAGAAGGTAAAACACCAACTTTTCGACGGGATTGCGCAGTGTGTGCCAGCCCACCGGTGCCCAGAGAATCTTTCGCGCAAAGGCCGTCAGATAGTACATAATACCCTGCATCGGTTGATGCGGCGCCAGCACATCTATAATCAGGATATCAAGAAAGATTCCGTCCCTTTGAAAGATCCCTTTCTGTCCGGAACGTACTGCATGGGTTCCGGCCTTTCGAAACTTCCCATAGGGCCAGCGATAGTCAGAATCCGTCGTACTGTCCTGAAAATAAAAAAGACTGTCCGTCCCGTATTCCGTTGCGGCTGCCTCGCGGAATCGCTCATAATCCGGACGCAACATATCGATGTCCGCGTCATCATCCCAAGGGATAAACCCCTGATGGCGTACCGCTCCAATGAGCGTACCGCTGGAGAGGAAATACCGGATATGATACTTCCGGCAAACGCGATCAAACTCGATCAGGAGATCCAACAGTTCCCCCTGAAGCTTGTGCAATATCTCAGGCGGCATTTCCACCGCATTTGCTACCTCGTCTTTTCCTTCCCCAACCACGTCGCACGCGCCCCCTCAATACACCTGTCTGTATGGCCAAAAGAATACCGTTTCATAATTTCATCTATGATTTTTATCGGAAAAACCGAGGAAATATTAAGCCAAAATATCGCTGCGCCGCCCGACAAGCCGCCGCATGAGCCATCGGTGCGGGCTTGGTGTCGTGAAGATGACCGCCTCGCGCCCCTGACGCCGACCAACGACCGTGTCCACTTCCTCCCATTCAGAAACAAGCATCACCCTTTGTATTTTCCGCTTTGTTTCTCTCAAACATCCACTCTTCTCCAATCATATTGAGCAAGCAGGCATTCGGTTCGAAGACCGCTTGTACGCCTATCTTCGTCAACATATGATGAAAATTCTCACGCTCTTTTTGCCCCCAATACATCATGCTGAACGCAATCAGCACTTTCACCTTTCTCGTCCTTGCCTGCTTGGAAAAGTCAATCAGCGAAAAAACTGGATGCCCGTGGAAGCAGCCGCCTCTAGCATCTTTCCTATCCGATACGACAAATCCTGCCACTTCCCATTGATGACGCTGCATATACGTCAGAAAGGAATGTCCCCACATACCGATTCCATACAAATACAGATCTCCGCCTTTGCTTAGAAACTCCCGCAACGCAGCATCACGTTCCCATGTTTCACAAAACGGGGGAGCATCGGGATTTGCAGCGCAGTCTGCAAGATACGCGCCGTATTCCGGGTCATGGCGTTCAAAGCTGTGCATAGCAAACGGCAACGAACCCAAAGCACCATGCAGATACCGCAAAAAACGATCGTACGCAAACCGTGCAGAAATATTCGGAGTCGGAATGGGAAGGATATCCGGATGCTTTCGTCCATATTCAGAAAAAAACTCATCTTCATGTCCTGTCCATGCCTGCACCTCTTTCCTGCCTTCTCGCAGCACCCTCGCCATCGCCTTCAGATTCCGCAGAGAAAAGCCTCCATTGCCTCCGTAGAGTTCCGGTCTCCCCTTTGAAACACGAAGCATCGGTCCGCCCCAATACGCATAATGCTCTTTCAAGAATACGTCCAGCATATCGGAGAAAACGTAAACATCTAGCTGGCAAATCAAGATCCACGCAAACCCAAGGCGGAGCCATTCTTCATAGAAATCAGCAGACAGCATCCACCTGTTGTACGAAGAAAATCCTGAAAAGCAGGAGGGAGGATAGCGCTGAATCGTGATATGCGGATACCGCGAAGAATACCAATCCGTCGGCAGATCCTCCGGCACCAGCAAATAAAGTGCGCGATGATTCAATATGCCCGCCGTCCTGTCCAGGGATTTTTTCTCAGATGGAGTAGGATGCTCTCGATACGCCGGTATCACCACAGCGCAATGATTTCGTTTTTCCATGTATGTTTCATCCATTTCTTCCCCACGAAACCTCGGCGACCTTTTTCCCCGGCAGCGCGATCCGTGCCTCGGCCTTTCGGCAATACCAGTCGTACTCATTGTCCAGCTGCCCGATGTCGATCGCCTGCACGCCGCGCACCGCAAGATCGTGCGCCAGCACCGTCGCCGTCGGCCCGAGGCTTATGAGGACAAGATCATCCGCAGCGATGGCCTCCAAGATGTGGGATAGAATCTCCTCGTAATGTGCCCACGCCTCCGTATCAGGACAGGCAATCCGCCGTTTGGCTTTTGCCCCTTCCAAGAGATCATTCCCTTCTCCGAAATGCGCCTTCTCTCCTTCGACAATGACGACCGCACGCCCCTTCCAGATCGCTTTCCACAAGGAGAAAATTTCTGTCGCATACGATTTGTCGCGATAAATCATGTACGGACGCGTGACATAAGCGTCGTAATAGCTGCCTCTAGCAGCCTGACGCAAAGTCTCTCTGGTATCCCCTTCTGTAAGATAGGCGCGGATCTCATCTGCCGCGCTCTCCGTGTACTTTGCAAGCGAGCCGAAATGATCCGGGATGCAGACCGCAAGCTGTGGCGCATTCGATAGGAGAATCTCCCGAAGACGGTACGCCAGCGTTTCATCCGGATGCTGGAAATACGGACGTGTGCGCATCCGCATGAGTTCAAATTCCCCGTCCCCAAAGCGGCAGATGGAAAGCCGCTGTCGCCGTGCTTTTTCCAAAAGCTCCCTTGCGCTTCGGACAGGCGAAAAGCCGGATTCCCCATGCTCAAACGGGGCATTTGCAAGGCGCATAGCGCACTTTGCATTTCGCGCGCGAGCCTGCATCAGACGCCACGCATCCGCATCAATACAAGGAATACGAGAAAGGTCGTCTGTCCAGATCGAGAAAAGCTTCTCCTTCGGCACGCCGATTCTCTCCGCCTCTCGAAAGATGCTGACAGACGCGGCCTCCTCCACTGTCAGGAACACGGCATCATACGGCGCGGAAACAAGCCGTTCCTGTGGAAAGACGCGCATCCCCTCCGCTTCCGGACGCTCCGCATATCTTGCGTCAATGACGCCCAAGAGATTGGCACGCTCCATTGCAAAAATATCTTTCGCTTCCCGCAGGTGCGATCCCGCGCCCCACAAATAGACGCGCGCTCTCTGCCGGCGCTTCGCGATCACAAGCGCATGGCGAAGCTCCGGCCTTGCCTCCTCATCGTACGGAAAGAACAGAAAACCGTTGGAATAGCGGACGGAAAAGCCGCGCTCCAGCATCGAAGAAGCCAGTGCCTCCGCGTCCGCGTGGCGATGATACGAGCAAAGAAACAGCGTCAGACAACCGCTTTCAAAAAGCAGTCCGTCCCCGCCCGCAAGTGCTTCACACTCCGCCCCTTCAATATCCATTTTCACGAGCGTCAGATCCCGACCGAGCGAAGCGATCGCATCCATCGTCGTCATCGTCTCCGACGGAGTCGCGGCAAGACGCTTCGGGATAATCTGAACCTTGTCCGCATATGGCGCAAACGTGCGGGAAAGCGCCTCGATCCATGCCGTATCGGACTCGACAAGATAAAGAAACTCCGCCCGATCGACAAGATCCAGCGCAAAGATTCCCTCTGCCGCGCCCGCATCCAGCACGACGCGGCATTCCGCGTCTGAGAGCGTCTCGATCGGGTAATGATGCGGGGAATCCATGTCCTGCTCCTTCTTCAGACCCAAGAGGTACGCCTCGGCTTCCCCCACCCCCATGCCGCGCTTCAGGAAAATCTTCTTCCCATTCCAGAACGAGTAGAGCAGATTGCTCTCCTCGTCCCGCGCAATGGGAAAGGCACCTCGCAATGCACGGTATTGCTCATCCAGCCCGTTGTTGAAGAGATCCAGATCGTGCGATGCCAAATATCGTGCGACTTTTCGCCGCTCCGGATCGGGGCTTTCCCGATTTTCTTGCACAATCCGCTCTTTCCAAGGGGTGAGACAAATCCGCCAGTTCTTGATGCTGCCGCGCTCTGCTGCGCAAAGTCCTTCGATCTGCGTGGCGATCTCTTCCTGATGGCGATCGACTGTGATAAGAAAGATACGGTTTCCCGCATCGCCATGAATGCCATGCGGCAGGACGACGGGGATCTCACGCCCCTGAAACGAGACAGATGATCCCTGCCGCAGCGCATCATTGTCCCATATCTCGACGGGCGCGAGCTTCTCGCCCATGCAGTCTAGCAAATGCTCCAAGAGCCTCAGGTTCGCCCCGGCACCGAACAAATAGAGCTCCTTGCCTGCGAGCGCGGCGATCATGCTGCCGCTCCGTCAGGGATGCTGAAGGATAGGCCGGTGTCAAGCGTCCCCCCCCCCGAAACCTTTCGTCTTTATCCAGTGTGCATCTGCCCTGTCAAGCGCAGTCTCCAGCCTTGCTCCGAAACGCTCCATGGCGAAAACCTCCTCATACTTCCTGCGCGCCTGCGCGCGCATCGCATCCATCTCATTCCAATCCGTGATGACCCGCCTCATGCAATCGGCCAGCGCTCCTGCGTCCCCCGAGTGGAAGAGGAAGGCATCTTCGCCATCCGCGAGACAGGCAGATACGCCGGCCGCATCCGACACGATGCAGACCTTCCCGTACATGAGTCCTTCCACCGTCGCGATCGACACCGTCTCCTCGCGGGAGGAACATACCACCACATCGATGTCCTGTTCAAAGGCCTCGCGCATCTCTTCCCGCGTATATTGCCCGCACAAATGCACCTGATCCGGAATCTCATCGGGCAGGAAATCCCCAGCCGCATCGCCGATCAGGAGAACGCGGAACGGAAGTCCCGCAAGTTGCCGAACCGCCTCGATCACGAGATCCTGCCCCTTGTTCTGACATATCGCTCCGATGACGGAGAAACAAACCGCCCTCTTGCCCACTCTTTGTACGGGAGCCTTCTGACAGACATCCGGGATGGCAAGCAGAAGTGTCTGATCGACAGATCGCCTGCAATTCCTTTCAAACGCCATCTGCGCGACAGGACTCACCGCCGCCACATAGACAGAGCGGAGACAGGACGGCAGCCGGAAGGAAGAGAACTCCGCCATGGTATTGCGATAGAGAAAATCTGCCTCTCCCTCGTGAATCCACCAGAGCGTCGGCAGGATGCGGCTGATCTCGCAAGCAGATTTCAGCATGGGAAAAACATTGATGACGGCAATGTCAAAGCGCCCTATCCAGTCGTATTCCGATTTGCCGGGATAAGGAATACTTGGAATGACCGCTACATTTACGCCGCGCCCTTGCGCCTCCTTCAAAAACGCCCGCTTTGCAGTCGGCGCACAAAGCCACGTCTCAAAGCCCCGTGCTTGCAAAACCTCCGCAGCATAAAGCGCTGCCATCGCGCCGCCATGAAGACCGAGATCTTGCGTCAGAACCAAGACCCGTTTCCTGCCGGACGACCTCCCCCATGGATGCTCCTCCCGCACGCCGCGAACACTGGGACAATACCATTCCTGCCAGAAAGAAATCTCCTCCCGCGGTACGCCGGATTGCAGAAGCGCAGCCAGCATATCTGCCTTTGCCGCGCTCATAACGATCACTCGGTCATGCGTCATCTGCATCGCCTTCTCAACCGTATAGACGGGCAGGCCATCGACACTTCCTAGCGCGTCCGCCCTTCGATCGAGAAATCCAACGAGTTCATCTTTCCTAAGCGCACGCCGAAGCTGCTCGCGCCGCTCCTGATAGAACTGCCCCACGCCATAAATCAAGAGCTTCATACCGTCGCGTCCTCGCATACCTTTTCTCTATCGGCACGAGTCTGCGCATAAAGCGTGGCATACGTAAAATACCGCACTGCGCCTGCCCGCAGCACCTGATCGATCACCTCGTAAATATGCTCGACGCCGATGGCGATCAGGAGCGGATCCCTTGCGTGCGCGTCTAGATAGGAGGCAAGGGAAAGGACGGGCAGACCGTCGATCTCCGTGTCCTGCTTTGCAGGATCGTTATCCACAAAGCCCATGCACCGATCTTTGAGAAGCTTCCTCGCCAGTCCTCCGATTTCCCCCGCGCCGAACACCCAGAATGCCTTGTCCGCAGGAACGGGGACGACCTCCTTCGCCACCTCGGGCAGCAGGACACGCAAGCGGTGCAAGAATCCTTCATCGCCGTTCCCCGACATGAGGAAATCATAGTAGATCTCGCAAAGAAGCTGCCTGTCCCCGCGATAGGAGCGGAAGATCTCCTCTGCATACATCAGACGCAGTCTCGCGCGCTGGCAGATGACCTCATGCTTCTTCGTCGACGTGAGGCTCGCTTCATGGAAGCGATAGCGGTAAAGAAGGCGCGGCACCCGCCGGATCTCGCCCATGCGCGACCGAATGGCAAGCCAGTACGCATAGTCCTCGACATAAACGAGACTCGGATCATATTCGCCGACCTCTGTCAGAGCTTCCCGACGATAGAGAAAGCATGCTCCGACGAGATCCTTCGCCCAGATCGAGTAGTCATCGTAGTGCGGTGCCTGTCGGAGGACGGTTCCATTCTCCGCGATAAAGTCCATATCCGCGCATACCATGGGGCAGGCAGAATCCGCGTCGAGCGCGCGCACCATCTCCCCGATTGCCTCCGGCAGGTAATAGTTGTCGTCCGAGGTCCAGGTAAGATACTTCCCTCGCGCCTCGCGAAAGCCAATATTGAGAGACCTTGGAAGCCGCTGGTTCGTCTCGTTTGTGAGAATACGGATACGCGCATCCTTTTCTGCATACTCCTTCAGGATTTCTGCCGTCCCATCCGTCGAACAATCGTTTACGGCGATAAGCTCCCAGTCGGAAAAGGTCTGCGCGAGGATGCTGTCCAAGGACTCGCGCAGATATTTCGCTCCGTTGTAGGTGGGAAGAACAATCGAAACCACCGGCTTCTTCATCGTCACGCCCTCATTTCTCTACCGTTCCATACCAAGCAGAAAATAAATCCTTTTGATCATATCCTTCATATTTCACATCATGCCGGACTGCGACATGGCTACAATGCTTCCGCAAGATGGACGCCAGCTCCTCCTCGTCAAACCATTGCTCCCAAGGAAGGATTTCCATGGTTCCGAGCGTTTCCTTGTTCTTATCAATGACGAGAATCTTCCCGCCCGGCCTTGTCACCCGCGCCATCTCGCGGATCGCGCTCTCGATGTCGATCGCGTGTTCCAGGGATTCGCAGGCATAGACCACATCAAAGGAATCATCGGGAAACGGAATATTCGTAAGCGATCCTTCTTTCCAAAGGATGCGCCCCTCTCCCTTCTCCTCGATGACCGCCTTGGAAAGATCCACGCCGACATACCGCGCCGCCGGGAAATCCTCCGCGAGATTCTGCACATAGCGCCCCTTGCCGCATCCGACATCAAGGACGCTGCCTCCCCCTATTGGGCAAGTGTCCTTCACCATTTCCAATACGAGCTGATAGCGCGCATCCTCCCGTCCGATGGCATCGAAGAACTGCGGTGCAAAATGATCGAACTCCGCCTTGTTCTTCCAGTAGAGCGCATCGAGGAAATACTTGTTCGCCCAACTGATCTCAGCCATGGGAAAATAATCGTTTTCCGCGTCCTCCTCCGTCGGATAGCTGCCATACCAGCCGCCAGATGCATTCTGCAGATGGCAGGCATAAGAAAACGCCTTATTTCCGCGCTCGACCTCTCCGAGGCGGAACCAGACGAGCGCAAGCTGGAAAAGCCCCGTCGAGCAGACCCAATGCACATCGTGATACGCAGGGACTGCCCCCTTCTCCGTCTGATAGGGCGCAAGATTTCCCATCGCCTCGCGCACGAGATCCTCCTCGCCAAGATCCAACAACGCCTCCATCACATAGGCATAAAAATGCGAGAGAAAACGGAAATGAACGATCGTATCGCGATGGCGTGTCACGTAATAACGGACGATGTCTGCCACGTCCCGCTTCCAATCCTCGCGATGGAAAAGCTCCGCCGCGTCAAGCACAGGACGCAGGCAGTAGAGGTGAATCAGCTCGAACGATTCCTCCCCGTCCGGCCACTGGGACTTGTCGGGCGTAACAAGCCGCCCGGATTCCTGCTTGTTGGAAAGAAGCCACAGCACGCCGCGCTCGAGGGCGGGCTTTGCCGCAGGATAGATCGGGCAGATGGCGACCAGCCCCTTCAGGATCTGCCCCGTATCGAACACATAGCCCGCCTTGCCGCTCCAGTCGTTCCAGCCACCGTCCTCCCGCTGGATGGAAAGAAGCCACTTTGCATACGAGATCGCAAGGTCGCGGTAGCCCCAGCGCAGAAGGCTCGGGATCGTGTAGCCCGTAACCTCGGGGTATCCCTGCTCCGTCTCCGTATTGACGATAAGCGACGAGCCGGTCGCTTCTTGCTTCGTGTGCGCCTGAAGCCAGCCGACGGCCTTTTGGTAGCAGGAAAGGGAATCCCAACGCCCCGTGATCTGCTTCTTCATCTCCTCTCTCCACATATCGTAGAAATTGCCGGATTCCTTCAGTCCATTTGCACGAAGCAGCTCCCGCAATGCTGACAAATATCTGGGAGAAACGGCAAGAAGAATGCGATAACGAGACAGTGCAGACACGTTCTCACGGAAGAGCCGGACGGAAACCCCGTCGATCTCCCCGCCCGCCTTTCCTTCATCATTGTCGACAAAGAAGGCGACGGCATCCTTTCCCAAAAAGGAAAGTGCCCTCCTGCCGAAATCCCCCGCACCAAATATCACATATTGTTCTCGCATGACTTCCT
>CAMCBT010000035.1 GCA_945873115.1 uncultured Mitsuokella sp. | reverse complement strand
CAAAATTTTTTGGATTCCCTTTTTCTATGAAAATTTCATACCCAGACTTCGCACCTCCAAAATTCGCGCTGAGGCCTTGCTGTTGGTCGTCTTTCAGTCTCAAACTTCCCACACCGAAAATCGGTGTAGAACCTTGAAAACTGCATATCTCAGAAGATAAAGAGGGCGCAATGCCCAATTCTTGGTACAATAGAAGTGAAAGAAGCCATTCAGCAGAATTTAAGGAACCTCTGATTAAATGAGGTGCTTCGGATTTGCGTGGATGCGCTGTATCTCCCTAGGAGACAAACCGGAGGCGTAGCAGAGCTACGCTGAGGATTTGTCGACGACGGGAGGACAGTGCAGACGCGTGAAGACGGAGTGCCGAATTAATCAGTGGTTCCTTAGGACATATAGGTAAAATAACAGGCCAGCAAGCTTTTGTTTTGCTTGCTGGCCTGTTGGATTGTCTCTATTCTATTTTTCCTCTCATTCGTCCCGGAGCTTTTGGACCTCCTGGAGGAGGTATTCGTTCAGGACCTTGATGTAGGTGCCCTTCATGCCCAGGGACTTGGAGGAGATGACGCCGGCGGATTCGAACTTCCGGAGGGCGTTGACGATGACGGAGCGGGTGATCTTCACCTCGTCCGCAATCTTAGAGGCCACAAGGAGTCCCTCCGTGTCGTCGAGGGCGGAGAGGATGGCGTAGGCGGCCTTTCGCTCCGAATAGGAAAGGGTGTTGATGGCAATCTGTACGGTGGCCTTTTTCCGGGCCTCAATCTCCACCCGCTGGGCCCGGTCGCGGAGCATCTCCATGCCCACGACGGTGGCGCCATACTCGCAGAGCAGGAGGTCGTCGTCATCGAACTCCTCGTCGTATTTGGCGACGACCAAGGTGCCGATGCGCTCGCCCACACCGTAGATGGGGACGATTGTCGTGTTCTTCCCATTGAAGAGGCACTTCGTCCCCTCCTCGTAGGCGCACATGCCGCTCTGGGAGCGGAGGTTCGGGTACGTCTCGTCAATGCGCATGAGCCAGTTCACATAGTGCTTCGGGAACTCGCCCATGCTGATGACCTTGTCCACCATGAGGTCGCACTCGAAGTCGTCCAGGAAGGCATAGCCGTAAATCTTGCCCTGCTTGCTGACGATGTAGACGTTGGCGTTGAGTACGTTGCTGAGGACCCGGGAGATGCCGTCGTACTCCACGTTCTCGGAGCGCTGGAGGAGGCGGTTTATCTTGCGGGTCTTCTCGAGAAGGGTCCCCCCGGGGAGGCGCAGGTGCTTCGGCGGTGTTCTATGGATCGCTTTGTCGCGTACTGTTTCCTGTGATGTTGCCATGATGACTTACTCCTTTTTCTGACGATAATAATTGCGGGAATCTTTATGATGATATTTTATCACACTTTTCAAAATAATCATAGATAACCTGCAACATTTTCAGAAAAAAGTTTTTGGATATTTTGACAGAAAATTCGACAATATTCGTGTGCTGACCGGAAGCTTTGACCTACCTTTTCCGCAAGTCCTACGGGCGGGCTCCCCCTGCCCCTTTTGGCCCCCTCCCAGAGGGATGCTTGGGACCTGCCTACTCAGTAGCTATAAAAAAGGAGCTGCAGCGGAAATGGTTGGGCATTTCTTCACAGCTCCTGGCAAAAACTTACAAAATGAACTGGGAGAGGTCGCGGCTGGCTACGATGTCAGAGAGGCGCTCGTCTACGTACTTGGCGTCTATCGTCACCTTTTTCTCCTCGAGATCCGGGGCGGAGAAGCTGATCTCCTCCAGGAGCTTCTCAAGGAGGGTGTGGAGGCGGCGGGCGCCGATGTCCTCGGCATCCGTATTGACCCCCTCGGCGAGCTCTGCGAGGCGGCTTATGGCGCTCTGCTCGAAGGTGAGCTCCACGCCCTCCGTAGCCAGGAGGGCCTCATACTGCTTGATGAGGGCGTTCTCCGGCTCCTTCAGGATCCGCTCGAAGTCCTCCTTCCGGAGGGATTTGAGCTCCACCCGGATGGGAAAGCGGCCCTGGAGCTCCGGGATGAGGTCCGAGGGCTTTGCCATGTGGAAGGCGCCGGCGGCGATGAAGAGAATGTGGTCCGTCTTTACGGGGCCGTACTTCGTGGAGACCTGGGAGCCCTCCACGATGGGGAGGATATCCCTCTGGACGCCCTCTCGCGACACGTCCGCGCCGGAGCTGCCGTTTTTCACGGCCACCTTGTCAATCTCATCCAGGAAGACAATGCCGCTGTACTCGGCGACCCGGACGGCCTCCTCGGCCACCTCGTCCATGTCGATGAGCTTTGCCGCCTCCTCCTGGGCGAAAAGCTTTCTCGCGTTCTTGACGGAGACCTTCCGCTTCTTGCGGTGCTTCGGCATGATGGAGCCGATCATGTCCTGGATGTTATCCCCCATGTTCTCCAGGCTGGAGCCGGTGAACATGCCCACCATGGGACGGGAGGATTCCTCCACGTCAATCTCGATAAGCTCCTCCTCCAGCTCGCCTTTCTCCAGGCGCTTCTTGACCCACTCCCGGCCAGCCTGGTACTTGGGCTTTTCCTCCTCTTCCTTTTCCTCTGGCTCGTCGGCACCGCCGAAGAGGCGGCCGAGGGGGCTCTGGGACTTCTTCGGCTCCGGCACGAATACGTCGAGGATGCGCTCCTCGGCAAGCTTTTCCGCTTTGTCCTTCACCGCCTCCATGCGCTCCTGGCGCACCATGCGGACGGAGGTCTCCGCGAGGTCCCGCACGATGGACTCCACGTCCCGGCCCACATAGCCCACCTCCGTGAACTTCGTGGCCTCCACCTTGACGAAGGGGGCTCGGACGAGCTTAGCAAGGCGCCTTGCAATCTCTGTCTTGCCCACACCGGTGGAGCCGATCATGAGGATGTTCTTCGGGATGACCTCCTCGCGCATGGCTCCCTTGAGCTGGCGGCTGCGCCAGCGGTTCCGAAGAGCTATGGCCACGGAGCGCTTCGCCTCGTCCTGGCCGATGATGTACTTATCCAGCTCCGCCACGATTTCCCGCGGGGTCTGCTCGTTTACGCCGATGGCTTCGATTCTCTTTTCATCCATTATGCTAGCTCCTCCACCTTGATGTTGTGATTCGTGTAGACGCAGATGTCGGCGGCTGTACTCAGGGCCTCCTCTGCGATTTCCCTTGCCGAGAGCTGGGTATGCTTCACGAGGGCCCGGGCTGCAGCCAGGGCGTAGAAACCGCCGGAGCCGATGGCCGCCGCATCCCCGTCGGGCTCGATGACCTCTCCATTGCCGGAGAGCATGAGGATGCGATCCTTGTCCGCCACGAGAAGGAGCGCCTCAAGCTTTCGGAGCATCCTGTCCGTGCGCCAGTCCTTTGCCAGCTCCACAGCGGCCCTTTCGAGGTTCCCGCTGTAGGACTCCAGCTTTGCCTCGAACTTCTCAAAGAGGGTGAAGGCATCGGCAACGGAGCCGGCGAAGCCCGCCAGCACCTTGCCGTGGTAGAGGGTGCGCACCTTCCGAGCGTTGGCCTTCATGATGGCCGCCTGGCCGAAGGTCACCTGGCCGTCTCCGGCGATGGCCGTCTTTCCGTCCTTGCGGACGGCGCATATGGTTGTGGCATGAAATTGGTTTTCCATACTATATCGTCTCCTTAAAGGCCACGAGGGTCTGTAGTGCTCTCTCGGCGAGCAGGGCCTTCTTCGCTTTCTTGTCACGGATGCGCCGCCCGTTTTCATCCCGCATATTCACAGGGGGCAGCAGGCCGAAGTTCACATTCATAGGCTGGAAGTGCTTTGCCTCGCTGGTGGTGATGTAGTGGGCCAACGCCCCATGGCAGGTCTCCTCCGGGAAAATGAGGGGATCCTCCCCCGCTGCCAACCGGGAGGCGTTTAGCCCTGCCACTAGGCCGGAGCTCGCCGACTCTACATAGCCCTCCACGCCGGTCATCTGGCCGGCGAAGAGAAGGTCCTTCTCCCCCCGGAACTCGTAGGTAGGCAACAGGTGCTTCGGGGCATTAAAAAAGGTGTTGCGGTGCATGACACCGTATCGCAGAAACTCCGCATTCTCCAGGCCCGGTATCATGGAGAAGACCCGCCGCTGCTCCGGCCAAAGGAGATGGGTCTGGAAGCCCACGATGTTGTACATCGTCCCCGCCGCATTGTCCTGACGAAGCTGCACCACCGCATAGGGGCGCTTGCCGCTGCGGGGATCCTCCAGGCCCACGGGCTTCAGGGGCCCATAGAGGAGGGTGTCCTCCCCTCTAGAGGCCATGACCTCCACAGGCATACAGCCCTCGAAGAAGATTTCCTTCTCGAAGTCCCGGGTCTTCGTCTTCTCCGCCGCGGTGAGGGCCTGCCAAAAGGCCTCGTACTCCTCCCTTGTCATGGGGCAGTTGATATAGGCCGCCTCTCCCTTGCCGTAGCGGGAGGCCCGGTAGGCCTTCTCCATATCGATGGACTCCAGACTCACGATGGGAGCCGCCGCATCGTAGAAGTAGAGGGAGTCACCGCCCGTGAGGATATTGATGTCCTCGGCGATGCCCCCGTCCGTCAGAGGGCCCGTGGCCACGATGGTGATGGCCCCCTCCTCCCGGGGGATGGAGTAGAGCTCCTCCCGGATTACCTCGATATTCGGGTGCTCCGAAATGCGGCGGGTGATGTAGTCGCTAAAGCCCGTCCGGTCCACGGCGAGGGCGCCGCCGGCGGGGACCTTCGTGGCATCCGCCGCCTCCATAATGAGGGAGTTCATGCGGCGCATTTCCTCCTTCAGCACGCCCACGGCGTTCTCGAGCCCTGCACCCCGCAGGGAATTGCTGCAGACGAGCTCGGCGAAGCCCTCCGTCTTGTGGGCGCCGTCACTCCGATTCGGCCGCATCTCGTAAAGGCGCACCCGCGCCCCCCGCTCTGCAGCCTGGTACGCCGCCTCAGAGCCTGCGAGGCCTGCGCCGACGATGATGATATCTTTCATATAGTTTCCTCTATGGGGTTATGCTTTCTTTTTCGCAGCTGTCTTCCCTGCGCCCTTCGCCGGCTTCTTGGCCACCTTTTCCGCCGCCTCCCGCTCTTCCTTTTCCTTCTTGGCATCGAGCCGCTTCTTGAGCTTCGCGATTTCCTCGTTTATGGGATGGTCGATGCGGGTCTTGCAGGCGTCATTGGAGCAGTAGTCAAGTACCCGGCCGTTCTTGTACCGATGGCGCAGCATGAAGGAGCCGCACTCAGGGCAGGTCTCCTTCTGGGGTGCATCCCAGGTGGTGTAGTCGCACTCCGGGTAGTTCTCGCAGCCGTAGAAGGAGCGACCGCGGCGGGATTTGCGCTCCACAATCTCCCCGCCGCACTTCGGGCACTTCACGCCGGTCTTCTTCAGTAGGGGCTTCGTATTGCGGCATTCGGGGAAGCCCGGGCAGGCCAAAAACTTTCCATAGCGGCCCTGCTTCACCACCATCATGCGGCCGCAGAGCTCGCAGGGCACGTCGGAGACTTCCACCGGGAGCTCCACCTGGCCGATGGCCTCGTCCGCCTTCTCGATGGTCTCCTCGAAGGGGCCGTAGAAATCCTTGAGGAGCGTATTTTTCTCCAGCTTCCCATCGGCGATGGCATCCAACTCGTTTTCCAGCTCCGCCGTGAACTTCACATCCACGATGTTCTTGAAGTATTCCTCCAGCATGTCCACCACGATGAAGCCCAGCTCCGTGGGCTGGAAGTGCTTGTCGATGCGCTGGACATAGCCCCTGGCCTGGATAGTGTCGATGATGGGTGCGTAGGTGCTGGGGCGGCCAATGTCCTTTTCCTCCAGGGTCTTGACGATGGAGGCATCGTTGTACCTGGGCGGCGGCTCCGTGAAGTGCTGCTGGGGAAGGACCTTTTCCAGCTTCAGGCTGTCCCCCTCCTGGAGATCCGGCAGCACCACGTCCTTCTCCTTCTTCGTCACATCGGACCCGGCGTAGACGGCAGTGAAGCCGGCGAACTTCAGCGTGGAGCCGGCGGCCCGGAGGGTATAGGGCCCCGCGCCGATGGTGACAGAGAGGGTGTCGTAGATGGCCGGCGTCATCTGGCTCGCCACGAAGCGCTGCCAGATGAGAGTATAGAGCTTCAGCTGGTCCTTGTCCAGATGGTCTGCCACCACGTCCGGCGTGAGGGTCACATTCGTGGGGCGGATGGCCTCGTGAGCATCCTGGGCCTTCTTGCCAGTGACGTAGACATTCGGCTTTTCCGGCACGTATTCGAAGCCAAAGTTGTCCAGCAGATAGCTCTTCGCCTCTCCCTGTGCCAGCTCCGAGATGCGGGTGGAGTCGGTGCGCATGTAGGTGATGAGGCCGGTGGAGCCATGCCTCCCGAGATCCACGCCCTCATAGAGCTGCTGGGCCAGCATCATGGTGCGGCGGGAGGTAAAGCCCAGCTTTCGGGCCGCATCCTGCTGCAGGGAGCTCGTGGTAAAGGGAGCCGAGGGACGGCGACGACGCTCGCTGCGCTTCACCGCGTCCACGGCAAAGCTCGAGGCCTCAAGTGCCTTTGCAATCGTCTCGGCCGACTGCTTGTCCCGGAGGCTCGTGATCTTGTCCGCAGCGATTTTCTCCCCGTCGATGGCCAAAAGCTCCGCATCGAACATGGGGCTCTTTCCCTGCCGGAGCTTTGTACCGATGGTCCAGTATTCCTCGGATTTGAAGGCCTGGATTTCCTTTTCCCGGTCGCAGATGAGGCGCACGGTCACGGACTGGACGCGGCCGGCGGACAGACCCTTCCTCACCTTCCGCCAGAGGAGAGGCGATAGCTTGTAGCCCACGATGCGGTCGAGCATACGCCTAGCCTGCTGGGCGTCCACCTGATCCATATCGATGCTCCTGGGGTGCTTTACCGCCTCCTGGATGGCGGGCTTTGTGATTTCGTTGAAGACGATGCGGCAGTCCGAGTCCAGGGGCACATCGAGGATATGGGCCAGATGCCAAGCGATGGCCTCCCCCTCCCGATCCGGGTCGCTGGCTAGATAGACGTGCTCCGCGTTCTTCGCGTCCTTCTTCAACGCCTTTATGAGGTCGCCCTTACCGCGGATATTGATGTACTTCGGCTCGAAATCGTGCTCCACGTCGATGCCGAACTGACTCTTCGGGAGGTCGCGCAGGTGTCCCATGGAGGCCCGCACCATGTATTTGCGCCCCAGGTACTTCTCGATGGTCTTCGCCTTGGCGGGGGACTCCACCACCACGAGGCTGCGCTTCACCGCGGATTTTTTCTTTGCGGTCATCTTCGCCTTTGTGGTTTTCGCTGTCTTAGCTGTCGATTTCGTGGTTTTCGTGGCTGCCAAGCACTCACTCCCTTTCTGCACGCCTGTACTCGTGCAATACATTCTGTATGATGAGGCCGTCCATTTCCATCTGGAGCAGGAGGACCGATAGATTTGCGATTTCGCCATCCGGCAGGCTCAGGAGAATCTCGTCGATGGAGATGGGACGGTCGAAGGAGAGTACCTGGTAGACCTTCCGAGCCTCCGGCGAGAGCTTCTTGCGTCGCCTAGGCTTCTCCTCGGACTCGATCCCAAAGTCTGTCAGGATGTCCGCTGGCTCCGTCACCAGCTTCGCCCCCTGCTGGATGAGGTGGTTCGTTCCCCGGCACATCTCCGAGAGGACGCTGCCGGGGATGGCGTAAATATCCCTGTTTTCACTCAGGGCCAGCTCCGCCGTAATCAGAGAGCCGGAGTGGCGGGCCGCCTCCACCACCAGCGTCCCTCGGGCAAGGCCGCTGATGATGCGGTTCCGAGCCGGAAAGAAGGCAGGCAGAGGATTCGTCCCCGGAGCGTACTCGGAGATGACGGCGCCGCCGGAGTCAAGGATGCGCTGGAAAAGGCGGCGGTTCGAGGCGGGATAGGCCACGTCGACGCCACAGCCCAGGACGGCGATGGTCCTGCCACCCTCCGCCTTGAGGGCGCCCTTGTGGGAGGCTGTGTCGATGCCATAGGCGCCGCCGCTCACCACCGTGAGGCCGGCGGCGGCGAGCTTCTCCCCGAAGTCCAGGGCCAGGGCCTCCCCGTAGCCGCTCATGCGCCGGGCCCCCACCATGGCGATGCGGGGTGCCTCGGGGAGGAGCTGCCCCCTCACATAGAGCACCACCGGCGGGTCGAATATCTCCTTTAGGAGCGACGGATACGCCGGCGCGTCAAAGGCAAGCACCCGGGCACCGATACGCCCCGCCGCCTCCGCAAGCCTCTCGGGAAGTTCCGGCTGGGCATCCTTCAGCGCCCGCAGGGCCGAGGCCACATTCTGCGGCAGTCCCCCCAGCCGCCGAAGCTCCTCCATGGGAAGCTGCCAAAGCTCTCGAGGCGAAAGGCCACTAGAGAGCAAGGCCTGCGCCCGCCGGCTCCCCAGCCCCGGACACCTGGAAAGGGCCGCCAGGTAGAATACATCCTCTCCCTCCACAGAATCACCCCCATACGAAAGCACTTTCCTTCCTATCATACTGAAAAAAAATGGAAATTGCAATAATAACGGCTGTGACCGAAATGTTATTCATCGTCACAGCCGTTTCGAGACATTATATTTTAGAAAAGAGTGGGATATCGTAGTATACCTCCAGGAGATACAGCCCCTGGGCTGGGGCTGTGGGGCTGGCCTTCTGGCGGTCTCGGGCCGCCAGGATCTGGCGGAAGTCCTCCACCGTCAGACGGCCCTTGCCTAAGTTTACGAGGGTGCCCACGAGGTTTCGGACCATGTGGTAGAGGAAGCCGTTGCCGTGGATGCGGAGCGTGATGTCCTCCCCCTCTGCCATGAGCTTCGCCTCGTACATAGTGCGGACGGGGCTCATGGGCTTGCCGCCGGCGGCGCGGAAGGAGGAGAAGTCGTGGGTGCCTAGGATTTCCTCCAGAGCCTCCTCCATGGCGCGGGTGTCCAGGGACTCTCCAACATGCCAGGAGTAGCGAACCTTCATGGGATTCGGAGTGCTGCCCTGATGGAGGCGGTAGAGATACGTCTTGCTGCGGGCGCTGTGGCGGGCGCTAAAATCCCTGGGGGCTTCGGCGGCGGCCTTCACCACGATGTCGTTTGGGAGCAGGCTGTTGGCGGCGCGAACAATATTCTCTACTGGAATGCTTCCATTCGTGAAGAAATTCACCACCTGGCCATAGGCATGAACGCCCGCATCCGTACGGCCGGCGGCGGCGAGCTCGACGCTGTCGCCGAATATGGGGGCCAGCCGCTTCTCCAGCACGTTGGCCACGGCGACGACGGGGGGACTCTGTCGCTGGAAGCCGTGGTAGGCGGTGCCGTCGTAGGCGATCTTGAGGGCAATATTTCGCGCCCTCGCCTTCATTTCATCCTTATGCTCCTGTCGCATTTTTTCCTTTCCCTCCAAGATAAGACAATACTAGAAATCAGCCCTCCCATCAGTCGCATCACATCTTCCCCGAAGACTCCCCCTGACCCTGAAGACTCCCTCTAGCGGGAGGCAAGCGAAGCGTGACGGAGGGAGTCTTACTGCCGGCAGAAGCAAACAGAATAAAAAAGAGGCTGTGAAAACCACAGCCCCAATTATTTTACTCCTCGATGGGCTTCATCGTTGGGAAGAAGAGAACGTCGCGGATGGAGGCGGCATCTGTCAGGAGCATGACGAGGCGGTCGATGCCGATGCCGACGCCGCTCGTGGGCGGCAGGCCGTACTCCATGGCGGTGATGTAGTCCCGGTCCATGGCATGGGCCTCGTCGTCGCCGGCCTCCCTCTGCTTCAGCTGGTCCAGGAAGCGGCCCTCCTGGTCGATGGGGTCATTGAGCTCCGTGAAGCCATTGGCCAGCTCCCGTCCGTAGATGAAGAACTCGAAGCGGTCCGTGATGCGGGGATCCTCCGCGTTGCGCTTTGCAAGGGGCGAAATCTCCGTGGGATGGTTCGTGATGAAGGTGGGCTGGATAAGAGTCTCCTCCACCTTCTCTTCGAAGGCCTGGTTGAGGATGCCGCCGATGCCGTGGCGCGGCTCATAGGGGACACCGATAGAGTCCGCCAGAGCCCTCGCTTCCTCCACCGTATTGCAGGCCAGGAAGTCCTTGCCCGTGGCCTCCTTCACCGCATCATTCATGGAGATGCGGCGGACCTTTGCCAGATCAATCTCCGTGCCCTGGTAGTTGATGGTGGTGGTGCCAAGGACCGTCTTTGCTGCATTCAGCAGGATGCCCTCGGTGATGTCCATGGTATCCGTGTAGTCGGCGTAGGCCTGGTAGAACTCGATGGTGGTGAACTCCGGATTGTGGCGCACGTCCATGCCCTCGTTGCGGAAAACCCGGCCAAGCTCATAGACTCGATCGAGGCCGCCGATGATGAGGCGCTTCAGGGGAAGCTCCGTGGCGATGCGCAGGTAGAGGTCGATATCGAGGGCATTGTGGTGGGTGATGAAGGGGCGAGCTGCCGCACCGCCGGCGATGGTCTGCAGCACCGGCGTCTCCACCTCCAGATACCCCATGTCGTCCAGGTAGCTCCGGACAGACTGGATGATGCGAGTGCGCTTCCGGAAGGTCTCCCGGACGTCAAGATTCGTGATGAGGTCGAGATACCTCTGGCGATAGCGCATGTCCACGTCCTTCAGGCCGTGGAACTTCTCCGGCAGTGGCCTGAGGGACTTGGAGAGGAGGGTGAAGTCATCGACGCGCACCGTGACCTCGCCGCGGCGGGTCTTGAAGACGGTGCCGTGGATGCCGATGATGTCGCCGATATCGAGACGACGGAACTCCTCCTTGTACTTTTCCTCCCCCAGCACATCCAGCTTGAAGTAGACCTGGATATCGCCCAGCTTGTCCCGCAGCGTCGCAAAAGAGGCCTTGCCATGGCCGCGGATGGCCATGATGCGGCCGGCGATTTTCACCGCGCCGCCCTCCTCATCCTCTGCCAGATGGTCGTACTTTGCCTTGATATCCGTCGAGAAGCCATCCACGTCGAAGCGGTGGCCGAAGGGGGCGACGCCCCGCTCCTTGAAGGCCTCCAGCTTCTCGCGGCGGACGCGGATCATCTCATTTTCGTCCTGGGGAGCCTCCGGGGCTCCGTTCTTTTCCTTTGCCATTCTTCTTTATTGCTCCAATCAGCTCATGATTTCGAGAATTTCATACTGGATGTTGCCAGCCGGGGCCTTGACAGTGATGCTGCTGCCGCTCTTCTGCCCGAGGAGCGCCTGGCCCAGAGGAGACTCATTGGAAATCTTTCCCTCGTCCGGATCCGCCTCGGTGGAGCCCACCAGCATGAAGGTCTCCTCCTCGTCGAACTCCACGTCCTTGACGCGGACCTTGCTGCCCATCTGGACCACATCGCCAACACCGGCCTGAATGATGTGGGAGTTGCGCACCTTTGCCTCGAGGTCCTGAATCTCACCCTCGAGAAAGGCCTGCTCGTTCTTCGCATCGTCATACTCGGAGTTTTCCGAGAGGTCGCCCAGGGCGATGGCCGCCTTCAGCCGCTCTGCGATTTCGATGCGGCGCACGCTCTTGAGGTAGTTGAGTTTTTCGACGAGCTTGTTATAGCCCTCTTCGGTCAGCATGACCTTCTTGGAGTCTTCCATGGTTACAGCCCCTTTTTCTGCTACTTTGGCGGGAGCCACTCTGGGCTCTCGTACATTCTATTCATTATAGGAAGTCTTGCCACCCTTGTCAATGAGGGCTTGCTTCCGCAGGCGGGAGAGCTTCTTGATGGCCGCCTCCCGCCTCAGCGCCTCCTCCTTCGTGGCGAAGGACTCGAAGTAGACCAGGTGCACGGGCAACCGCGCCCGGGTGTACTTGGCCCCGTGGCCCGCGTTATGTGCCTTCAGGCGCCTATCGAGGTCATTCGTCCAGCCCGTGTAGAGGGTGCCGTCGGCACACCTAAGGATGTAGGTGTAGGCCTCCATCACTCCGCTTCTTTGATCTCGATGTGCTTGATGACCACATCCTCCAGGGGACGGTCGGCGAAGTCCGTGTCCACCTTGCCGATTTTCTTCACCACGTCCATGCCCTTCGTCACTCTGCCGAAGATGGTGTGCTTGCCATTGAGCCAATCCGTCTTCGCGAGGGTGATGAAGAACTGGCTGCCGCCGGTATGGGGACGGCCCGTATTTGCCATGGCGAGGATGCCCTCCCCATCGAAGGTCAGGTCGGGTGTAAACTCGTCCTCGATGGTGTAGCCAGGGCCGCCGGTGCCCGTGCCCGTGGGGTCGCCGCCCTGAATCATGAAGCCGTCAATGACCCGATGGAAGATGACGCCGTCATAGAAGCCCTTGTTCGCCAAGTCGATGAAGTTCTTCACCGTAATGGGCGTCTTATCATCGTAGAGAGCGATTTCGAAGTCACCCAGGCTCGTCTCAAAAACTGCAATATGGTTTGCCATGTGTTTTTCTCCTTCAGTCTGTCCTTTATCTGCCGCCATGCACCCCGTCGTCATGAAAACGACAAGCATCAGTGCCAGGTACAGTATCTTTTTCATTATACTCACTCATCCTTCATCTTTCAACAGGAAATCACGCGGCTCTCCCCCGCACTCGTCGGTGCCCATACAGGGATTCGCGCCCCCTCCGGGAAAAAGCCCTCGGAGGGCTTCCAGGCCGGAAAGCCAACGGAGTGCATGGCAATGAGGTTCTTCACCTCCGCCACCCGGATAAACTCCCGCGCTCCCTTTTCCATGGAGGGGCCGAGGCGCCCGTCCACGGGGAAGAAGGCCACGTCGGCCTCGAGCCCCTCGAGGCGTTTCAGCTGCTTCTTGAAGCCGTTTTCCGCCAGTCTTCTCGTCCTGTCGTCCTCCCCGGTCCAGTCCCACCAGTTGAAGTCGCCGGCGTGGAAGATTTTCGTCCCCGTCTCCTTCCAGGTCACGAGAAAGGACACACCGGCATCCGTAGAGTCAAAGGAGCAGACGGCTATATGCTCGTCCTCCCAGTCCTGATACGTCTCCATATAGACGGTCTTGTCCGCCGGAAAGTCCCTCGCTCCCGGGGCATGGCGGATATCGTAGCCGAATATGTAGCGGCTGACCCTTGGCGCAAAGGCGAGGATATGCCGGTCAAAATGGTCGAAGTGAGCATGGGAGGCGAAGACGTAGGACGTCTTTCCGCTCTCCAGTGCCCGCTCGACAGTCCCCTCCGGCTCCCGGTAGTCGTCAAAGACGAGGAGGAAGTCCTCCCCCTCCACGAGGAAGCCGCTGTTGATGAGATACGTTAGCTTTAGATTCATATTTCCTCCTAGTGCCCGTGCTGCTCCCGCTCGTGGAGATGGGAGTATTTCTGCGCCACCCGCTGGAGCTCCATCCCGGGCTCGCTGAAGCCCCGGCCCATGACCTCATTGGCCGATATGATAATCATGAAGGCATGGGGGTCGACGGCGTGGGCGATGAGCTTTATCCGGCTGACCTGGGTGAGCTTCACCACCACGAAGACGATATTGCGCTCCTTCCGAGTAAAGCAGCCCTGTCCATGGAGGAAGGTGACGCCCCGGCCCACTTCCATGATGCCCTCGGCGATGTGCTGGGCCCTGTCCGATATGATGAGCACCGCCTTCCGACTGTTGAAGCCCGCAATGACTTTGTCCGTCACCATGGCGTTCATGTACATGCAGATGAGGGTGAACATGGCGGGCGCCACACCGAAGAGGAAGGCCGCCACACACATGATGAGGCAGTTGAAGGCGAAGATGACGCCGCCCATGCTCATGGACCAGTACTTCTTCACGATGGCGCCGATGATGTCAAAGCCGCCGGTGCTTCCATTCATGCGGAAGACGAGGCCGTAGCCGATGCCATTGAAGACGCCGCCAAATATGGCGGAGAGCATGATGTCATTCACCGGCGCATAGGCGTTGAGGAAGCGCATCATGTCGAGTGCAAAGGAAAATATCGCCGTACCGATGACGACATCCACCGTG
Organism: uncultured Mitsuokella sp.; assembly: GCA_945873115.1. GTDB lineage: Bacteria > Bacillota > Negativicutes > Selenomonadales > Selenomonadaceae > AWVT01. The sequence continues at coordinate 8,367 of CAMCBT010000035.1, read as the reverse complement.
TAGGCGCGGCCCAGGGTCTTCCAGGCCGCGAGCAAGAGAGGGATGTTGTAGAGGAAGGTCTGGAGGCCGATAGGTAGCCCCGTCAGATAGTAGACGATAATGGCGATGCCCGTGGCACCTCCCGTCAGGAGGTGGGCCGGTACGAGGAAGAGATTGATGGAGGCGCTGGCAATAAAGCAGCCAAGGGTTATCCCCGTGTAGCGCATAAAGTGGTTTTCCAGCATTTGGATATGCAGCTTCAAAACAGTCCCCCCAGCTTCGGCTCCTCTGCCTTCGGAAGATTTGAGGTGTCAATATCCCCCGCAGCCTCCTCCTCGTCGCCTTCCTCCAGTGCCTGGTGGCGCTCCTCGTCTGTCAGGGGGAGTGCCGTGAGGCGAAGAGAGGTCAGCACCCGTGTCTCTGGGTCCACGAGGAGCACGAGGCTCGCCCTGTCCTCCGGCGTCTTTCTCCGACGGTAGATATAGGCCGTCTGCCCGTCCAGCTTCGTGCGCTCTGTCTTGCCAAAGGTCTTCTGGATGAAGTAGGCTGTCGCACCCTTTTTCACGCCCCGGATGGAAAAATCCTCTGAGCGCACGTCAAAGTCCACAACAAGGCCCGTTTTCCTCGCGACCCCCACATCGATGCCACCTCGGAAGGTGTAGACCCGGAGGGCCACCCCGTCCTTTGTGGTATCCGTATCAAAGAGGGGCTCCCCGTAGACGGATAGAAGCTTCTCCTCCGTATCCCCCAGGGCCACGCCCCGGTAGGAAAAATCCTCCGCCCGCACCCCTGGAGCCTCGTCGGCGCAGGCGGCCAGCGGGAAAAGGGCAAACACTCCAAAGAGGAAGAAGAAAAGAATCCTGCGCATCCCTGTCATCTCAATTTTCAAAGGCAAAGTTTCCCTGGACAAAGACAGGCACCTCCGTGCCATCCTTCCGCTGGCCGATGATGGAAAGATCCCGGCTCCCGATCATGAAATCCTCATGGACGAGGGAGTCATTCGCCCCATGCTGGAGAAGCGTGACGCTGTCCATAGCCTCTCCGCCCGCCAGGCAGGTGGGGTACGCCTTTCCCAGGGCCAGGTGGCAAGCGGCATTTTCATCGAAAAGGGTGTTGTAGAAGAGGATGCCGCTCCTCGATATGGGGGAATCAAAGGGCACCAGGGCCACCTCCCCAAGATAACTGGAGCCTTCATCCGTCTCCAGAAGCCCCTTCAGGATATCCTCTCCCTTTTCTGCCCGGTAGGAGACCACCCTGCCCTTCTCGAAGGTCAGGGAGAAGCCCTCGATGAGATTGCCATTGTAGTGGAGGGGCTTCGTGGCGATGACAGTGCCATTCACCCCATCCCGCTTCGGCAGGCTGTAGACCTCCTCCGTGGGCATATTTGCCGCGAACTCCACACCGTCTTCCGCCAGCTCCGCACCGCCAGCCCAGATATGCCCCTCGGGCAGCTCCACCGTGAGGTCCGTGCCGAGGCCATTCCTGTAGTGGAGAGAGGCGAAGGCATTGTCGTTCATGAATTTCGCCGCCCGCTGGAGGAAAGCGATATGCTTTTTCCAGGCCTCGACGGCGCTCTCTTTCCCGCCGATGCGCACGGTCCTGTAGATTTCCTCCCAGAGACGCTCCACTGCCGCCTCCTCCGAAAGAGCGGGGAAGACCTTTCTGGCCCAGCCTGCGGTGGGCACGGAGACGACGCACCAGCGGTTCCTGTTCGCCATCATGCGGGCCCGGTACTCCAGGAGGGCCTCCCCCGCCGCCTTGTTTGCCGCCTCCAGCCGGCGGGGCTCAGCCTTCGCAAAAATCTCCGGGTCGCGCGCCGCGATGGAGACGAAGGCGGCACCCTTTTCCGCATAGCCCATGAAGAAGGAGCGCCTCCAGGCGGGGAACTCGGCGAAGATATCCTCCGGCCCCTCCTCAAAGCGGATGCGGGCCGCCTCCTCGTCGCCCCAGTTCATCACTACGTCGCGCCCGCCGGCCGCGAAGGCCTCCTGCTCGATGAGCCTGGCAAACTCCGCGCACTCAATGGGGGTATTTACGACGAGGGTCTGTCCCTTCTGGAGATTCACGCCGATTTTTACCACCAGGGCGGCGTATTCCCTTAGCTTTTCCATGGATTCCATCATAGCTCCTTCGTATCAAACAGCAGCGTCACCGGCCCGTCGTTTACCGACTCCACCTGCATATCCGCACCAAACTCCCCCTGCTCCACCCGAAAGCCCTTTTCCCGAAGGACCTGAAGGAAGTGCTCGTAGAGAGGAATGGCAAGATCCGGCGGCGCCGCATGGGAGAAGCCTGGCCGCCGCTTCCTGATGTCTGCGTAAAGGGTGAATTGGGACACCACAAGGATGGCTCCGCCCACCGCCTCCAGGGAGAGGTTCATCTTCCCCGCCTCATCGGAGAAGACCCGGACGTTTGCGATTTTCTCCGCCAGGCGCTCGGCCTCCGCCTCCGTGTCCCGGGGGCCCACCCCCAGGAGCACGAGAAAGCCCTGGCGAATCTCGCCCTTGACCCGGCCCTCTATGGTGACGCTGGCCCTTTTCACGCGGGTCACAACTGCCTTCATGTGATGTTTCCTCCAAAATACCGAAAGCCTAGGGAACCGCTGATTAAATGAGGTGCTCCGGATTTGCGTGGATGCGCTGTATCTCCCTAGGAGACAAACCGGAGGCGTAGCAGAGCTACGCTGAGGATTTGTCGACGACGGGAGGACAGTGCATACGCGTGAAGACGTAGTGCCGAATTAATCAGTGGTTCCCTAGAACAGGAACGCCTCAAAGGCCATATTTCCATACTTCATGCCGAGGGGCGTGAGATGCAGATGGGTCTCTGTCTCCTCCAGGAGCTTCTTGCCCACAAGATTCCTTATAGCCTCATCGTAAATCTCCTCGATGGGTACGCCAAAGGTCTCCAGGAAGGCTGCCTTTTCGATGCCCTCCCGGGTGCGCAGGGCCAAAAAACAGAATTCCTCCTTGTGGGCCTTCTCCGTCACCTGTTCCTCCAACCGACGGACGCTCTCCCCGGCGCGAATCCCCTCGATATAGGCGAGGATATCGTGGGTGTTCTCGTAGCGCATGGCTCCGAGATAGGAGTGGGCCGCCGCCCCCAGGCCCAGATACTCCGCATCCTGCCAGTAGCTCAGGTTGTGGCGGCTCTGGCGTCCTGGCCAAGCGAAGCTTGATATCTCATATCGCTCATAGCCCTTCTCCGGCAGGAAGTCCGCCATCAGGTCGTACATGGCCTCCGTCTCCTCGTCGCTGGGAAGGGTGAGCCTTCCTTTTTCCTGCATCTGGTAGAAGGCAGTGCCCAGCTCCAGCTGGAGACCGTAGACGGAGATATGCTCTGGCGAGAGCTCCGCCATGGCCTGGAGGTCGTGGCGGAAGTCCTCCAGCCGCTCCTCCGGCAGACCGTACATAAGGTCCATACTGATATTGTCGAAGCCGGCAATCCGGGCCAGATGGAGGGAGCGCATTGCCTCGAGGCCCGTATGGATGCGCCCGATACGGCGCAGGAGCCGGTCGTCGAAGCTCTGGACTCCGAAGGAGAGACGGTTCACCCCCAGCATCCTGCAGAGCTTCAGCTTGTCGAGGTCCACTGTGCCGGGATTGCACTCCAGGGTGTATTCCACGGCCCCCGCCTCCGCCCGCTCCCGGGCCCTCTCCCCCTGGGGAAAGTCCGCCTCGATAAATATCCGACGAAGGGCTGCCAGCAGCGTCTCCAGGAGCTCCATGGGCAGGAGGCTTGGGGTGCCGCCGCCGATGTAGATGGTGGCCGGTGTCCCCGCCGCCTCCACCCGCAGGGCTCCGATCGTCTCAATCTCTTTCACAAGGGCTTTGACATAGTCCCCCATAAAGGCTTCCCGACCCGCATAGGAGGGGAAGTCGCAGTAGAAGCACTTGCTCTTGCAAAAGGGGATGTGGATGTATACGCCCCAGGGGCGCACCGCCTCTTCCATGCTCTTCCCTTCCCGTTTAGTCAATTTTGAGTATGGCCATAAAGGCCTCCTGGGGCACCTCGACGCTGCCCACCGCCTTCATGCGCTTCTTGCCTTCCTTCTGCTTTTCGAGAAGCTTCCGCTTCCGGGTGATGTCGCCGCCGTAGCACTTGGCCAGCACGTCCTTCCGTCGGGCCCTGACATTCTCCCTTGCGATGACCTTGCTGCCGATGGCCGCCTGGATGGGGATTTCAAACATCTGCTGGGGGATGATTTCCTTCAGCTTCGATACCAGCTGACGGCCCCTTGAGGCGGCCCTGTCCTTGTGGACGATGGTGGACAGGGCATCCACCGGGTCGCCATTTAAGAGCACGTCCACCTTCACCAGCTTCGAGGTCTCATAGTCCGCCAGCTCGTAGTCGAGAGACGCATAGCCGCGAGTGGCGCTCTTGAGCCGGTCGAAGTAGTCGAAGATGATTTCATTGAGGGGGATGTGGTACGTTATCATGACCCGGTTCGTGTCGAGGTAGTCCATATTCTTGAAGGTGCCCCGCTTCTCCTGAGAAATCTCCATGACGGCCCCCACGTAGTCGCTGGGCACGATGACCGTGGCCTTCACGTAGGGTTCCTCGATGTGCTCGATTTCCGTCTGGGGTGGCAGCTCCGAGGGATTTGCCACCTGCACCATGGTGCCATCCGTCTTATACACGTGGTAGATGACGGAGGGGGCCGTGGTGATGAGCTTCAGCTTATACTCCCGCTCCAGGCGCTCCTGGATGACATCCATGTGGAGGAGGCCCAGAAAGCCGCAGCGAAAGCCAAAGCCCAGAGCCACGGAGGTCTCCGGCTCGAAGACGAGGGCCGCGTCATTTATCTGCATCTTCTCCAGGGCGTCCTTCAGGTTGTCGTAGTCGGCACTATCCACGGGATAGAGACCGCAGTAGACCATGGGGGTTACGCCGCGATAGCCTGGCAGTGGCTCTGCCGCAGGACTATCGGCGAAGGTGATGGTGTCGCCCACCCGCACGTCCCGCACGTCCTTCAGGGAGCCTGCTACAAAGCCCACCTCCCCCACCTCCAGGCGGCCCGTATCCACCAGGGTCGGGGCAAAGTAGCCCACATCCGTCACCTCGAAGACCTTCCCCGTGGCCATCATCTTCAGCCGCATCCCCTTCTCGATGCGCCCCTCCTTGACCCGTACATGGGCGATGACCCCCTTATAGGCATCGAAGTAGGAGTCAAAGATAAGGGCCTGCAGGGGTTTTTTTTCGTCCCCCTCCGGTGCCGGGATATATTCCACGATGGCATCGAGGATCTCCTCGATGCCGATGCCCGTCTTGGCGGAGGCCAGCACGGCGTTTTCCGTATCGAGACCGATGGCGTCCTCAATTTCCTGCTTCACCCGGTCGGGATCGGCGCTCGGCAAATCTATCTTATTGATGACCGGCACGATTTCCAAGTCGTGCTCCAGGGCCATGTAGACATTGGCGAGGGTCTGGGCCTCCACTCCCTGGGCCGCGTCCACCACGAGGAGTGCTCCCTCACAGGCGGCAAGGCTCCTGGAGACCTCATAGGTGAAGTCCACGTGGCCCGGGGTATCGATGAGGTTCAGCTCATAGGTTTCCCCGTCCTTGCCCTTGTAGGCGAGGCGCACGGTCTGGGCCTTGATGGTGATGCCCCGCTCCCGCTCCAGATCCATATTGTCAAGCACCTGGGCCTCCATCTCTCGGGAGGAGAGGGTCCCTGTATATTCGATAAGACGGTCTGCAATCGTCGATTTGCCATGGTCGATATGGGCGATAATCGAGAAATTGCGGATATTCTTCTTCGCCATGTCGTCTTCCTTTCAAAAGGCGGCCAAAGAGCCGCAAGCTACATCGTTTGAGTATACCATATCTTGCTTTTCCCGTCTATGCAGAGTTCCTCTATACTATCCCCATGTCCCTTGCAGCTATGCAACAAAAAACCACCCGAAATGGGCGGCTCTTTGTGCCTGGCGTGACCTTTTCTCCGAACGATTCGGAAATATGGCTTGTTGCAAACGCATTCATCGCACTGGGTCGCATATTTTTGCTCATTTACCGCTGGTCTTGAGCACTGCCTCTGCGGCGCCCAGGATGCCTAGGGTGGCGTGTTCGTAGGTCAGACCGCCCTGGAGGTAGACACTATAAGGCGGACGCAAGGGGCCGTCGGCGCTGAGCTCGATGGAGGCACCCTGGACGAAGGTGCCGGCGGCCATGATGATCTTGTCGGCGTATCCGGGCATATCCCAGGGCTCGGGGGCGGCGAAGGAGTCCACGGGGGAGTATTTCTGGATACCGCCGCAGAAGGCGATGAGCTTCTCGGCTGTGCCCAGCTCGATGGCCTGGATGATGTCGCCCCGCTGCTCCTCCGGCAGGGGCAGCGTCTTGTAGCCCAGATGGTGGAAGAGGCCTGCGGCAAATATGGCCCCCTTTATGGCCTGGGCCACCACGTGGGGGGCCAGGAAGAGCCCCTGGAAGATGAGGCGGTTGCTCACGAGGCTGGCCCCCAGCTCGTCCCCCATGCCCGGGGCAGTGAGGCGATAGGATGCGAGAGCCACCAACTCGTCCCGGCCTGCGATATAGCCGCCCGTGGGGGCGAGGCCGCCGCCCGGGTTCTTGATGAGGGAGCCCGCCATGATGTCGGCTCCCACGGCCGTAGGCTCCTCCGTCTCCACAAACTCCCCATAGCAGTTGTCCACGAAGCAGATGCAGTCGGGCTTCAGCCGATGGACCTCGGCGCAGATCTCCCCAATTTCCACGATGGATAGAGGCTGGCGCATACTGTAGCCCCTGGAGCGCTGGATCTCCACCAGCTTCGTCTTTGGCGTGATGACCTTTTTGATGCCAGCCATATCCACCCGGCCCTCCACCATGGGAAGCTCGTTGTAGAGAATGCCAAATTCCTTCAGGGACCCGGGGCTGGGATTGTCGTAGCCGATGACGGTCTGCATGGTGTCGTAGGGCTTGCCCGTGAGAGACACGAGCTCATCCCCGGGACGCAAGAGGCCAAAGAGGACAGTGGCGAGGGCATGGGTACCGGAGACGAACTGGGTGCGCACAAGGGCCCGCTCCGCACCGAAGAGCCTCGCGTAGAGCTCCTCCACCTTCCCCCTTCCGATATCATCGTAGGCGTAGCCAGTGGTGACGCCGAAGTGGGCATCGGAGACCCGGCACTCCCGCATGGCATCGAGGACCCGCAAGGTATTCTGCTCGGCTATGGCCTCGGGGTGCGCGAGATAGGGCTGTATTTCCTTCTGGACGATTTCTTTCGCACTAAGTATCTTTTCTGAAAATGCCAATTTGATTTCCTTTCTGATTGAGTGAAGTCTTCCCCATCATATCATCTAGGATTTTACTATGAAACCCCAAGAAGTCAAGCCGTAGGCGCAGACTGATTGGCTGGTTTCTTGCAAGGGCGGCGCACAATGTCCACAAAGTGGACGTTTGTGCGTGTAGTTTGCCATGCAACAGAAATCTATGGCACCTGATCCAAGACTGCCAAGCCCCTTGCTCTCATCTGCCATTCTTGCTGCAGCAAAAAATCCGAGGAGCGACTGCCCCTCGGACGTTTCTGCTATGAAATCAGCGCTTTGGCTCTTCGCCGGTATCCATGACGGCCTGGTCGCCTCGATCGCCGGTGCGAATACGGACGGCATCGGAGAGCTGGTAGACAAAGATCTTGCCGTCGCCGGGCTGGCCGGTGCGGACGGCCTTCTGGGCCACCTCCAGCACCTTTTCCACCGGCACCTCGCAGACGACGGTCTCCAGCTTTATCTTCGGCACGAGGTTGATATCGTACTCCCGACCGCGATAGACCTCCGTGTGGCCCCGCTGGATGCCGCAGCCGAAAACCTGGCTGACGGTCATGCCCAGGACGCCGATATCATTGAGTGCCTTCTTCAGCGGCTCCAGCTTGTTGGAGCGCGTGATGATTTCTACCTTTGTCAGCATCGTCTTCACCTCAATCCTTCAGACCGCCGGCACTCGACTGCAACACCGTATTGGCGAGGAGCTCGCTGGAATTCTCGAGATCGCCTAGGAGCGGGCTACCGATGGACATGGCGCTGGCATAGCCGCGCTCGCCATGCTCCACGATATCGAGGCCTGCGATTTCCTCCGTCTCGTCCACCCGGACCTTCATGAAGGTGCTTACAACCTTGAAGAGGATATAGGAGCCCACGATGGCAAGGGCATAGGCCACGACGATGGAGATGACCTGTGCCACGAGAAGATCGGAGCTGCCGTAGAAGAGGCCATCGCTACCTGCTGGGTTTACCTCCGTCGTTGCCCAGAGGCCCGTGGCGATGGCGCCCCAAGTGCCGCCGATGCCATGGACGCCGAAGGCGTCGAGGGAATCATCGTAGCCGAGCTTTTCCTTCAGAACAGCGACAGCCATGAAGCAGACGATGCCGCCCACAAGGCCGATGATGACAG
>CAMCBT010000034.1 GCA_945873115.1 uncultured Mitsuokella sp. | reverse complement strand
CAGGGCAAAGCATCTTGTGGATTCGGTCAATTTTGATACATATGAGACGATGGAGTGCCGGCGCGGAGGAGGCTTTGTGCCGGATTTGGAGGATTTTGTGGCCCGGCATCCGAGGGTGAAGGTCGCTTCTCTTGTAGTGCCCAGGCCATACTTTGGGGAGCCGGATGCATATGAGAGGTTTCTGCTTCAGCACAAGGAAGTGGCATTAGAATATATCCCGCAGCATCTGGAAGAGATGCTGGAGATGGGAATCCTTTCGCCCAACTGCCTTTTCGCTCCCTTGGAGGTCATGAAGGAGTCGTATGTCGTTCCGAACACCTATGAGCTGCCGAGTGGCGCCCGATACTTTCATGCATATGAGAATTCTTGCTTCCATACGGAATATGGCATTCGGAGGACATGTCATCAGCCGGAGAAGTATGACCACACTGTTTTCCTGATTGGTCCCAGCTATACGGTCGGTCTCCTCGTGGACGATGAACGGACGGTTGCCTCGTATATGCAGCGGGCCTTGAATGAGCTGTCGGGTGAAAAATGGAGAGTCTGCAATTACGGTTTTTACATTGCTTCAAAGGATCCGAAGACGTATCGAGAACGTCGCACGCGAGTTCTTGAGCAGCTTCCGGTGAAGGATGGTGATATTGTAATCAGCATGGGAGAAGCGCCGCTAAGGGATGTCCCCGTGCTGGACCTCACCTTGCTCTTTATGCGCCCCCATTCCTTTGGAGAGGTGTTCTGGGATTTGGGGCATTACACGCCCGTGGGAAATGAAGTCATTGGAAAGCGGCTGGCGGCTTTCTTGCAGACACAGGCTTCCTGGCCCTATCCAATGGACGTGCTGGCGAATCGACAGGAATTGAAGGAAAGGGCGGAGCTCTATTCCTATCAGCAGAAGCTTGCAAGGCTCAAGGAATCGATTTCTCCGCGAACAGGTGCCATCGTGATGAACTGCAATCCCTTTACGCTTGGGCATCGATACCTTATCGAGCAGGCGGCAAAGCAGGTGGACAGGCTTGTCATTTTCGTGGTGGAGGAGGATAAGTCCGTCTTTCCCTTTGCAGATAGGCTTGAGCTTGTCAAGAAAGGCGTGGCGGATCTTGAGAAGGTGTCCGTTGTGGCGAGCGGGAAGCACGTGCTTTCTGCCAAAACCTTTTCGGGCTATTTCAGCAAGGAGGAAGCCCCGGGGCAGAAGGTAGATGCCTCGATGGATGTGCGCCTCTTCGGGGCGGAGATTGCGCCCTGTCTCGATATCAAGGTGCGGTTCGTCGGGGAGGAGCCGCTGGATGCGGTCACACGAGCGTATAACGAGACGATGAAGCACCTTCTGCCGGAATATGGAATCGACGTAGTGGAGATTCCGCGAAAGCAGCAGGGAAATGAACCCATCAGCGCATCCAAGGTGAGGAAACTCCTTCAGCAGGAGGAATGGGCGGAAATCGAAAAGCTCGTCCCGATGACTACACTGGACTATCTGAAGAAACGAGCAAAGGGAACATGGAAGGCCTGAGACAGGGGCATTGTTTCTACGCAAAGGGCGATTGCCGCAGGGCAATCGCCCTTTGGAATACATCACTCCAATGATGTGGGACAAGAAACCGGTGAGGATGGAAGTGTGGATGTGTCTGAAAAGGGTGGAGGAAAGTTCCTTCCTATGTTATGATTAGGTAGAATCCTATGGAATAGAAGGGACACGAATTGCTTGATATGATGGATAGGAAATCCTTTCGCGTCGGCTTGCTGGCGGTGTTTTGTGTTTTGGCGGTGGCTCTTGCGGTCTGGCAGTATCGTTTTGTGCCGCTTTCCTTGCCCAAGGAGCCAGAGACGGCGGGGCAGGAGGCGCGGTGGTATGTGCTGGCGGATGATGGGCTGGACAATCTCACGATTCCCGATGTGAGGATGCCGGTCTTTGACAGCCGGACGCTTGCGGAGCGCCGTGCTCTGGGGCTGCCGACCCAGTTGCCGGCCATCGCGGAGGTCCATACGGATCATGTGGCCTATCTCACCTTCGACGATGGGCCGGACGAGCGGAATACGCCGATTATTCTCGATATCCTGAAGACCTACGGGGTGCCGGCCACCTTCTATGTGACGGGAAAGATGTCGGAGAAGCACCCGGAGGTGCTCAAGAGGATATTCGCGGAGCACCACGCCATCGGCAACCATAGCTATGACCATGTGTATAAGAATCTTTATCCGAATCCGCAGGATTTCCTGGCGGAGATGGAAAAGACGGATGAGATCATCTACGGCATCCTCGGGGTCCGGCCCTTCATCCTCCGGGCGCCGGGGGGCTCCTGGGGAATGTTCACGCCGGAGTATGGCCCCCTGCTGGTGGCAAATGGCTATGTGGAGCATGACTGGAATGTGAGCTCCCAGGACGCGGCGGGGGGCGAGCTCACGGCAGCGGAGCTGGTGGCGAATGTGGACGCCCAGACGGATCGGGTGAAGAACGCCATCATCCTCATGCACTCGACGGCGGGAAAGGATTCGACGGCAGCGGCACTTCCCGCCGTCATCGAGCTCCTAGTGAAGAAGGGCTTCACCTTCGGCGTGGTGACGCCCATGACGCCGCACCCGTAATTTTTGCCAAATGCGACTCAATCTCTTTTTCTTTTCATAAATTCCTGCTACACTATAAGACAAAAGTACATTGGAGATGCATCCATGTGCAGAGTAAAATGTATTTATAGAAAGGAAAAGATAGAGTTGTCAGAGATGAAGCAATATGTAGAGGACGTGCTGGCGAGCGTCAGGAAGCGGGATCCCCAGGAGAAGGAGTTTCTCAATACGGTGACGGAGGTCTTCGAGAAGGTGGTCCCCGTGCTGGAGGAGCATCCCGAGTACAAGCAGGCGAAGATCCTCGAGCGGATGGTGGAACCGGAGCGGGTCGTTTCCTTCCGGGTGCCCTGGCAGGACGACAAGGGAGAGATTCATATCAACCGGGGCTTCCGGGTCCAGATGTCCAGCGCCATCGGCCCCTACAAGGGCGGCCTGCGCTTCCACCCCAGCGTCTGCCTCGACATTTTGAAGTTCCTGGCCTTCGAGCAGGTCTATAAGAATGCCCTGACGGGACTTCCCATCGGCGGCGGCAAGGGCGGCAGCGACTTTGACCCCCATGGCAAAAGCGACAACGAGGTCATGCATTTCTGCCAGAGCTTCATGACGGAGCTTAGCCGCCACATCGGCCCCTCCGTGGACGTGCCGGCAGGGGATATCGGCGTGGGGGGGCGGGAGATTGGCTATCTCTTCGGCCAGTACAAGCGCCTCCGGGATAGCTACGATGCGGGCGTCCTCACGGGCAAGCGAGTGGACTACTGGGGATCGCTCGCCCGCACGGAGGCCACGGGCTATGGCCTTCTCTACTTTGTGAAGAACATGCTGGACGAGAAGGGCATCGACCTTGCGGGCAAGACGGTCATCGTCTCCGGTGCCGGCAACGTGGCCACCTACGCCATCGAAAAGGCGATGGAGCTCGGGGCAAGGCCTGTGACCTGCTCCGACTCCTCCGGCTACGTCTACGACCCGGAGGGCATCGATCTGGAACTCCTGAAGGATATCAAGGAGGTCCGCCGCGCCCGTATCGCCGAATACGTGAAGGCCCGCCCGAAGGCCGAGTACCACGAGGGCTGCAGGGGCGTCTGGTCCGTGAAGGGCGACATTGCGCTTCCCTGCGCCACCCAGGGGGAAATCGACCTGGATAGCGCAAAGGCCCTCGTGGCAAACGGCGTGCAGGCGGTGGGCGAGGGAGCCAACATGCCCTCGACCCTCGAGGCCATCGCCTACTTCCAGGAGAAGGGCGTGCTCTTCGCCCCTGCAAAGGCGGCAAATGCCGGCGGCGTGGCGGTATCGGCTCTTGAGATGGCCCAGAATGCGGAGCATCTCCAGTGGTCCTTTGAGGAGGTAGACGAAAAGCTCAAGGGCATCATGAAAAACATCTACCAGAATGCGAAGAAGAATGCACAGAAATATGGAGCACCGGATGATCTGGTGGCCGGCGCCAATATCGCCGCCTTCGTCCGGGTGGCGGACATCATGCTTGCCCACGGTCTTGTCTGATTCTGCCCCTGCTTTTGTGCGGTTTTTCGCGTTTTCTAAAAAAATCCCGAAAATCCATCGGGATTTTTTTGCTTGCGAAAGGTTTTTTTCTCTTTATAGCGAATAGGAAAGGAGACGGGCAAGACTCCTTGTCCGCCCAATATTCTGAATGAGGCGGAATCCGCCGAGGGAGGAATATGAAACACGCATTGCCGGGAATCCTACGGCAGCTGGCCTTGCTCCTTGCCCTTTGCCTGGTGCTGGGGGGCGGCCTCGCGCTTCATCGCGGGGAGCCTTCCGTCCTTGGCGCCTGGCTTTTGGGCCTGGGGGCGGCGGCTGTGTGCATCTGGACGATGGTCTACCGCACGTGGCGGAGCGCATCCCTTAGCGTCGGCGCTGCAAAGGCGCAGATGCTCTGGGGGCTCATCCTTCGCCTCTTTGTCATCGGCGCGGCCTTTTTCTTTGCCGCCCGGGGCGGAAGGGCGGCGCTCCTCCTTGCGGTTGGGGGCTTTTTGTCCTTTTATGCGGCGGCCCTCGCACTCTTTGTGCGGAGCGCCCTGAAGATTTCCGAGGATGAGACGGCCCCGGCCGCCTCAGAAAAGTAATCCGGAGGCTTGCCTTCGGAAAGGGAGGTTGAGGTTTATGCATGAAATCGTTGTGCGCGGAGCAGAGCAAGTCGCCGGCTTCACGTTCAACACCCAGACCTTGTACATGACCTGGATCGTGATGGCTCTCGTCATCCTCATGGCCTGGCTTGCGACGCGGAGCCTGAAGCTCGTGCCCACAGGCTGGCAGAATGTGATGGAGATGGCCATCGAAAGCCTTGAGGAGCAGGCGGGCGTCATGATGGGAAAGCGGGGAAGCTTCTTCGCGCCCTTCATCGTGTCGCTCTTCCTGTTCCTTATCGTGTCGAACTGGCTCGGACTCATCCCAGGGTTTTCCTCGCCGACGAATGACCTGAACACGACACTTGGGCTCGCGCTCCTCGTCATCGTCATGGTGCATGTCCTGGGGCTCTACTACAAGGGCGGCCACTACATCGGCCACTTCTTCCAGCCGTTCAAGGTCTTCGTCATCATCAATGCGGTCGAGGAGATCGCAAAGCCCATCACGCTGGCCTGCCGTCTATTCGGCAACATCCTGGCGGGCGAAATTCTGCTGCACATCCTGGTGCAGCTGCTGCCGATCGGCGTGAATGCCGTGCCCTCTGTCGTGTGGCTGGCCTTCAGCATCTTCATCGGCGCCGTCCAGGCCTTCATCTTCACCATGCTCTCCATGGCCTATCTCGGCAACGCCGTAAAGGCTGAGGGCGAGGAGTAAGGCACACCATCTACCAACCGCAGGGGTTCCCTGCATGTCAATCCCTTTTGATTTAAGGAGGAATTTTTTCATGGAAAACGCAATCATGATCGCAGGTGCGCTCATCGGCGCAGGTCTTGCCGCAGGTCTTGCAGCTATCGGCGCTGGTGTCGGTGACGGTCTCGTCACGGGCCGCTTCGTGGAGGGCATCACCCGCCAGCCGGAAGCGAAGAACACGCTCTTTGTCAACACGCTGATTTCCGTCGGCCTCATCGAAGCTATGGCCATCATCGCGATCGTCATTGCATTCATCATGCTCTATGCCAACCCGCTCATCAAATAATCAGCTTGTTTGATGCCAGGAAGGGAGGCATAGGAATTGATCGATCCTAACATGACGCTCGTCGCGCAAATCATAAACTTCCTCATCCTCGTCGTCGTTCTCCGGGCCGTGGCCTATAAGCCGGTCAAGAGAATGCTGGCGGAGCGCAGCGCCAAGATCCAGGAGAGCCTCGACAAGGCGGATGCCGACAAGGCAGAGGCCCAGAAGACGCTTGCGGACTACAAGGCCCAGCTCGCCGAGGCCCGGGAGAAGGCGCAGTCCATCGTGGAGAGCGCCGAGCGCGTCGCATCCCAGAACCGGGAGGCGAGCATCGCCAACACGAAGCGCGAAATCGAGCAGATGAAGGAAGCGGCCCGTCAGGAAATCGCCCGCGACCACGAGCGGGCCAAGGACCAGATTCGCAAGGAAATCGTCTCGCTCTCCCTGCTTGCCGCAGGGAAAATCGTCGAGAAGAACATCTCCGGCGACGAGCACGAGGCCATGGTGGATAGCTTCATCGACAACCTCGACAAGGATAAAATTGGTGAACTGCCATGCTAAATATACAGCTTGCACGCAAATACGCTCGCGCCATCTTTGAGCTGGCCCAGGAGGAGAATGCGCTGGGGGTCTATGGCGAGGAAATCGCCGCCGTGGCAGAGGAGCTGGATAAGGTCCCGGGCATCTGGGAGTACTTCAGTAATCCGGAGATTTCCCGGGAGGACAAGAAGGCACTCCTCAAAACGTGCTTCGAGGGAGAGCTCAGAAAGAGCGTCTTGAACTTCCTCTATCTTCTCGTGGACAAGCGCCGCATGGCCATCTTCCCGGAAATCGCCAAGATCTTTGCCGCGCTCTCCAATGAGGCCCAGGGCATCCTCATCGCGGATGTGACGACGGCCCATGGGCTCCTGGGGCGCCAGGAGAAGGCTCTCACGAAGAAGCTCGCGTCTGTCACGGGCAAGGAAGTGAAGCTCCGCCTGCACCAGGATCCGAAGATCATCGGCGGCATCGTCGTCCGCATCGGCGACAAGCGCATTGATGGCAGCGTCACCGGCCGCCTCGCGAATCTCGCGGGCGGGCTGATGGCGAACAAATGAAGAGGTGACGGAAACTTTGAAAATGAATCCTGAAGAAATAACAGCCATCATCAAGGATCAAATCAAAAACTACAACGTGGATTTGAACGTCGATGATGTTGGCACGGTCATCGAGATCGGCGACGGCATCGCCCATATCCATGGCCTCGACAAGGCCATGGCCGGCGAGCTCCTCGATTTCGGCAATGACGTATACGGCCTCGTCCTGAACCTTGAGCAGGACAATGTTGGTGCCGTTCTTCTTGGTGGCGAGACCGCCATCAAGGAGGGCTCCGAGGTCAAGCGCACCGGCAAGATCATGCAGGTCCCTGTGGGCGAAGCCATGATCGGCCGCGTGGTGGACGCCCTCGGCCGCCCCATCGACGGCAAGGGCGCCATCAAGACGACAGAGACCCGCCCCGTCGAGTATCCGGCCCCTGGCATCGCGGACCGCAAGTCCGTCAAGGAGCCGCTGCAGACGGGCCTCAAGGCCATCGATGCCCTGGTTCCCATCGGTCGCGGCCAGCGCGAGCTCATCATCGGCGACCGCGGCATCGGCAAGACGGCCATCGCCGTGGATACCATCCTGAACCAGAAGGGCCAGGACTGCATCTGCGTCTACGTGGCCATCGGCCAGAAGGCCTCCACGGTTGCCCGCGTCGTCAAGACCTTTGAGGAGCACGGTGCCATGGACTACACCATCGTCGTGGCTGCGACGGCGGCAGAAAGCGCCCCGCTGCAGTACCTCGCCCCCTATGCGGGCGTCGCCATGGCGGAGCACTTCATGTACCAGGGCAAGGCCTGCCTCTGCGTCTATGACGATCTCACGAAGCACGCAGCGGCCTATCGCGCCATGTCCCTGCTTCTCCGTCGCCCGCCCGGACGTGAGGCCTATCCCGGCGATGTCTTCTACTTGCACTCCCGCCTCTTGGAGCGGGCGGCCAAGCTCTCCGACGAGCTGGGCGGCGGCTCCATCACGGCACTGCCCATCATCGAGACCCAGGCAGGCGATCTTTCCGCCTACATCCCGACGAACGTCATCTCCATCACGGACGGCCAGATCATGCTGGAGTCGGACGCCTTCTATTCCGGCATCCGCCCCGCCATCAACGTGGGCCTCTCCGTCTCCCGCGTCGGCGGCTCCGCCCAGATCAAGGCCATGAAGCAGGTGGCAGGCACGTTGCGCCTGGATCTCGCCCAGTATCGTGAGCTGGCGGCCTTCAGCCAGTTCGCCTCCGATCTCGACAAGGCCACGAAGGCCCAGCTGGATCGCGGCGAGCGCATGGTGGAAACCTTGAAACAGGCCCAGTACAGCCCGCTCCTCGTAGAGGACCAGGTCATGGTCATCTACACAGCGGCCAAGGGCTTCCTCACGGATATCCCCGTGGACAAGGTGGTGGAGTTCCAGGACAGCTTCCTGAAATTCATGCACGCCAGCCACCCGGAGGTGGGGCAGAAGATCGCCACCGAGAAGAAACTGGATGACGCGCTGGAGGAATCCCTCAAGAAGGCCATCGAGGAGTTCAAGGAAACGATTTCCTACAAGATGGCATAAGGCGAGGTGAGTCTATTTGGCTAGTTTACAAGACATACGCCGCCGCATAAAGAGTGTCACGAGCACGAAGCAGATCACGAGCGCCATGAACATGGTGGCCACGAGCCGCCTCCGCCATGCAAAGGAGGTGGCCACCGCCAACCGTCCCTATGCGGAAAAGGTCATGGAAGTGGTTCAGGAAATCGCTGCCAACGCAGGCGCGGGCCTGAAGCATCCGCTCCTCACGAAGAACCCGGGTGGGAAAAAGCTCGTCCTCGCCATCACGGCGGACAAGGGCCTCGCCGGCGCCTATACCTCAAACGCCTGCAAGACCGCGGAGTCCCTGGTGACGGACAAGGCCAATACGGAGCTCGTCCTCGTGGGGCGGAAGGGCACGGCCTACTTCAAGAACCGGGGCTACAACGTGACGGGAAGCTACACCGGCATCAGCGAGCGGCCCCAGTTTGAGAATGCGCGGGAAATCGCCATCGCGCTCATCGAGCGCTTCACATCGGGCGAGATTTCCGAGGTCACCATGGTCTACACCCAGTTCGTCTCAGCCATCAGCTGCGAGCCTCGGGTGGAGCGCCTCCTGCCCTTTGAGGCGGAGGGGGAGAAGCCCTCGGGCCCTCGCGGCGAATACATCTATGAGCCAGACGCAGAGACGGTGCTGGGGGCGCTTCTCCCCCAGTATCTCTTCACGACGGTCTACGCAGCGCTCCTGCAGTCGGCAGCCAGCGAGCTGAGCTCCCGCATGAATGCAATGAGCAACGCGACGGACAACGCCGAGGACCTCATCGCGGGGCTCAACCTGCACTACAACAAGGTACGTCAGGCCGGCATCACCACGGAGCTCAACGAGATCGTGGCGGGCGCCGAAGGCCTGAAGTAATAGGGAGGTCTACCATTGGCAAAAGGCAAAGTCGTACAGGTCATCGGGCCTGTCGTAGATATTGAATTTCCGGCGGGCGAGCTCCCGGCAATCCTCAATGCAATCACCATAAAGGGCAAGACGGACGGCGCGGACATCGACCTCGTCGTCGAGGTCATGCAGCACCTTGGCGACAGCGTCACCCGCTGCATCGCCATGAGCTCCACCGACGGCCTCATGCGCGGCATGGAGGCGGAGGATACGGGATCGCCCATCAAGGTCCCCGTGGGCAACGAGTGCCTCGGGCGCGTCTTCAACGTGCTCGGAAAGACCGTCGACCACAATCCAAAGCCGGTCGGCAACAAGGAGTTCTGGCCAATCCATCGTCCGGCTCCGACCTTTGAGGATCAGGAGACAAGCACCAGCATCCTGGAGACGGGCATCAAGGTCGTCGACCTCATCGCCCCCTACTCCAAGGGCGGCAAGACGGGCCTCTTCGGCGGCGCAGGCGTCGGCAAGACGGTCCTCATCATGGAGCTCATCCACAACATCGCAACAGAGCATGGCGGCTACTCCGTCTTCGCCGGCGTCGGCGAGCGTACCCGTGAGGGCAACGACCTCTGGGGCGAGATGACGGAGTCCGGGGTCATCGACAAGACGGCCCTCGTCTACGGCCAGATGAACGAGCCCCCCGGAGCACGTATGCGCGTCGCTCTGACGGGCCTCACCATGGCGGAGTATTTCCGCGATGTCCAGCATCAGGACGTGCTGCTCTTCATCGACAACATCTTCCGCTTCATCCAGGCGGGCTCCGAGGTCTCGGCACTCCTCGGCCGTATGCCGTCCGCCGTCGGCTACCAGCCGACGCTGACCACGGATATCGGCGCCCTGCAGGAGCGCATCACCTCCACGAAGGAAGGCTCCATCACCTCCGTCCAGGCCGTCTACGTGCCTGCTGACGATTTGACGGACCCGGCTCCTGCCGGCACCTTTACGCACCTTGATGCGACGACGGTGCTTTCCCGTCAGATTGCAGAGCTGGGCATCTACCCCGCCGTGGATCCCTTGGACTCCACGAGTCGTATCCTCGACCCCCATGTCATCGGCGAGGAGCATTACAAGGTGGCCCGTGGCGTCCAGGCCGTGCTCCAGAAGTACAAGGACCTGCAGGACATCATCGCCATCCTGGGCATGGAGGAGCTCTCCGACGAGGACAAGCTCACGGTTTCCCGTGCGCGCAAGATCCAGCGTTTCCTCTCCCAACCCTTCTTCGTGGCGGAGGTCTTCACGGGCTCACCGGGAAAGTACGTCCCCCTGAAGGAGACGGTTCGGGGCTTCAAGGAAATCCTCGAAGGCAAGCATGACGACCTGCCCGAGAACGCATTCTATATGGTCGGCACCATCGATGAGGCTGTGGAGAAAGCAAAGAAGATCAAAGAGGAGGAATAATCTATGGCGACCATAAAGCTAGAGATTGTCTCTCCGGATCGGGTGGTCTACGAGGCCGATATCGGCATGCTCATCGTCCGCTCCACGGGCGGCGAGCTCGGTATCCTGCCTCACCACGCACCCCTCGTGACAGGCCTCCTCCCGCACGCCCTGCGTGTGCGCTTCGGCGCCGACCGGGACGAGCAGCTCATCGCTGTCGCCGGCGGCTTCATGGAGGTCACCCCCGAGAAAATATCCGTCCTGGCCACTGCCGCAGAGCAGCCCATTGATATCGATATCAACCGGGCAAAGGAAGCCTACGCCCGCGCCAAAAAGCGCATAGCACAGTTCCACCAGAGCACCGAGGCCGCGAAGGACATCGACGTGGAAAGAGCAGAGCTGGCACTGCGCCGTGCCATCGCCCGCCTCAACGCGACGCATACGGCCTACGACGAATAAGCATCAAAATAGCGCCTGCTTTAGCAGGCGTTATTTTTTTGCCTCCTTATGGTATAATGGGATAAGTTTTATTTTGGAGGACAAAGTATGCGTATCGTTGTTGTGGGGGCGGGGAAGCTTGGCTATAGCATTGCGGAGCTGCTCTCCAATGAATCCTTTGACGTGGTCGTCATCGACCGGGACGAATCCCAGCTGGAGGCCGCCAAGAACACCCTTGACGTCCTCACCATCGCCGCCAACGGCGCCAGCCCCCTCACCATGAACGACCCCGACGTGAAGGATGCCGACATCCTCATCGCCGTCACCGCCAGCGACGAGGTCAACATGGTGGCCTGCATCCTGGCCAAGAAGCATGGCATCAAGCACACCGTCGCCCGCATCCGGGACATCGAGTTTTTGGGAGAGGCCAAGGACTACCTGAAGGAAAACTTCGACATCGACGTGATGCTGAATCCCGAGTTCATCACCGCCAGCGAAATCAACCGCATCCTCATGACCCCTGCGGCCCTCGACGTGGAGGACTTCGCCCACGGCAAGATCCGCCTCTTCGAGACGAAGGTCCAGCGCCACTCGCCCTTGGCCCAGATTCCTCTGAAGGACATCAACCTCCCAAAGGGGGTCCTGGCCGGCATGATTTTCCGGGACCACCGGATGATTATCCCCCACGGCGACGACTGCCTGCTGCCCCATGACAATGCCTACTTCATCGGCATCCCGGAGGAAATCGAGAAATTCAGCAAGAACTTCGTCCAGCGGGATGCGAGAAAGCTCCACCGGGTCGTCATCATCGGCGCCGGCCGGGCAGGCCGCGCCCTCGCCCCCATGCTGGATCGGCAGGGAGTCCACGTGAAGGTCATCGACAAGAATAGGGAGCGGTGCCGGATTCTGGCGGAGAAGCTGGTGGACGGCATCGCCATCTGCGGCGACGGCACGGACATCGACCTCCTCATCGAGGAGGGGGTGGCGGAGGCCGACGTGGTGGTCTGCCTGACGGAGGACGACAAGCTGAACCTCATGCTGGCGCTCCTGGCCCGGCACCTCTCCAAGAGCACGACGAAGACCGTGGTTCGCGTCTCCCGCAATGAATACGTGGAGCTCATGGAGAAGGTGGGCGTCGACATCGTCCTCTCCGCCAGGCTCCTCTCCGCCAGCGAGGTGCTGGCCTTTGCTCGCCGGGGCGGCGTGGCGAAGGTGTCGCTTCTGGAGGGGGCAAAGGCGGAGGCCCTGGAGGTGGTGGTGCAGGAGGGGGCTCCCGTGGCGGGAAAGCCCCTCATGCATGCGGGTCTCCCTCGGGAGTGCCTTGTCTGCGCCTACGTGCGAAACGGGGAGGCGGCCATCCCCAACGGCCACACGGTGCTCCTGCCGGGAGACCGCATCATACTATTCATCCAGATGAAATTCGCCCAGAAGGTCATGGCTTATTTCAAATGACGAGAAGCCGATAGGGGACGCGAGACCTGCGTCCGTTCGCAGGTCTCAGGGTCGAGGCTTTGGAGCTGGAGCGGGCAGCAGAGACGAGAAGGGAGGCAGAGGCGTGCAGTGGCTGGAACACAAAAGGATATTCTTTCGACTCCTGGGCTGGACGCTTCTTTTGGCGTCCCTTTTCATGCTCCTCCCCTTTTTCTACGCAGCCTATCGGGTGGGAATGGGGAGGGCCCAGGCCTTCTTCGTGCCCACGGCGGCGGGGCTTATCGCAGGCGGCCTCTGTCTGGCTCTTGCGGGGCGGGAGAGGCGGCCCGTGCAGGTGCTGGAGGGGGGCCTCTACATGGTGGTTATCCTGCCCCTCCTGGCCGCCTTCGGCATGCTGCCCCTCCTCCTGACGGGGACCACGGACTCGGTGCTCGATGCCTATTTCGATGCCATCTCCGCCCTCTCCACCACGGGGCTTTCCTGCCTCTCCTTTTCCTATGCGTCAAATCCGCCCCTTCTCCTATGGTACAGCCTCATGAGCTGGCTGGGTGGGCTGCTCTTCATATTGACCCTTGTCACCGTGCTGCCCCAGGTCTCCGGCTGCTTCGGCCTGACCCTCTCGGCCCGGCAGCGGGTCCACTTCAGCCCCGTCTGGAACAAGATGCGCGCCTTTGCCCTCCACGGGGCGGCGGTCTACGGGCTCCTGACGGGCCTCTCGGCCATTTGCTACCTGCTGGCGGGTCTTGGCCTCTTTGACTCCTGCGTCCGGGCCCTTGTGACCCTATCCTCCGGCGGGGCAGGCCTGCCGGGCTTTTTCGGGGCCGAGAGCGACGGAGCACTTCTCGCCGGCATCCTCTCCATGACGCTTTCCGGCTGCAACATCCTGCTCTTCTGGCAGGCCTTTCATATGCGGGACCTCTCTCTCCTATGGAGGGATGCGGAGCTTCGCCTCTTCCTCGGGGTGCTCTTCGTCTCGGGCGCAGCCATAGCCCTCTCCCTTTTCCACAGCGGAAAGGCGGGGGAGGGTGCCCTCCTCCAGGGCTTCTTCGCCGCCTCCTCCTTTCTCACCACCACGGGCTTCGTGGCAGACCCGCCGGAGGGATGGCCGCCCTTCGTCCGGTTCTTACTGCTTTTCCTGGCCTTCGCCGGCAGCTCCATCGGCGCCGCAGGCGGCGGGATGAAGCTCGTCCGCCTCCTCGTCCTCGGGTGCCTCGCCGCCCTCGAGGTGCGCCGCACCCTCCATCCCCACATGGTGGTGACCCTCACGTTGGACTCCGTCACCGTCTCCCCGAAAATCCGCCAGCGGATCCTATCTTTCTTCTACCTCTACGCCTTCACCTTCGCCGCCGGCACCCTGATTCTCTCCCTCGCCGGCATCGACCTCATGACAGCCATGGGCCTAGCCGCCGGAGCCCTCACCAGTGCCGGCGCCACCGCCACCCTCTTCGGCCCCCTGGACCTCGCTGCCTTCCCGGCCTGGGGAAAGCTTTTCTTGACGGTTTTGATGGTGCTGGGGCGCATTGAGATTTTTTCTGCCTTAATCCTCATAGATCAGCTAATTCACACGGCAAAACGCCATTGGTGACTGTTTTATCGGAAAGGAGGAAAGTGTGAACCGTTCCATAATATTCTACGTTCTGGGCAAGCTCGTCCTGGCGGAGACGGCCATTCTGGCACTTCCTCTCGCCCTTTCCCTCGCCTGGTCCGAAGCGAGCGCCCCCTCCTTCCTCCTCTCCGTCCTCCTCGCCTGCGCCACCGGCCTCCTCCTCCAGCGCAGCGGCCGCTTCACGGAAGCTCCCCTCACCAAGCGCGACGGCATCGCCATCACCGGCTTTGGCTGGATCCTTGCCACCGCCCTCGGCATGCTTCCTTACGTCCTCGGCGGCTACCTCTCGCCCCTCGATGCCATCTTCGAGAGCATCTCCGGCTTCACCGGCACCGGCGCCACCGTCATCGGGAGCCTCGAGACCCTCCCCAGGAGCCTCCTCTTCTGGCGCATGATGACCCACTGGTTCGGAGGCCTCGGCATCATCGTCATCTTTATCGCACTTCTGCCGCAGACCGGCCAGAGCACCATCTACATGTACAACGCCGAGACCACCACGGCAGGGGAGGGCCGCATGCTGCCCCGCCTCCGGGACATGACGAAGGTGCTTTTTGCCATGTACGTGGCCTTTAGCCTCGCCGCCGCCGCCATCTACCTTCTCTGCGGCCTCTCCCTCTGGGACGCGGCCACCCACGCCATGAGCACCATCGGTGCCGGCGGCTTCTCCACCCACGACGCCAGTGCCGCCCACTTCCAAAATGTTCCCTTCGAGGTGGCCATGACCTTCTTCATGATCCTCGCCGGCGGCAACTTCGGCCTCTACTACCGGGTCTTTTCAAAGGGCCCCTCCTGCCTCTGGAAAAATACCGAGTTTCGCTGGTATATCGCCCTCATCGCCCTGGGAGCCCTGCTCATTGCGGCAGATCTCTGCCTTTCCATGGATTTCGCCCCGGCTGAGGCCCTGCGCTTTGCCAGCTTCCAGGCGGGGTCTCTTGCCACAACGGGCTTCGTGTCGGCGGACTTTGACCTGTGGCCTGCCTTCTCGAAGGGCATCCTCATCGCCCTGATGATCAGCGGCGGCTGCGCCGGCGGGGCAGCGGGGGGGATGAAGGTGGCCCGGGTCGTGCTTCTCCTCAAGAGTGCCTGCGCCACCGTCCACCAGAAGCTCAGCCCCCGGCAGCTGGAGGCAGTCCGCATGAATGGCACCATCGTGCCCCCGGAGAAAATCGCCGCCACCCAGGTCTTTTTCTTCCTCTATATCTTCTTCATCCTCCTCTTCGCCCTGCTCCTTGCGGCGGACGGCCTCCAGGTCTTCGATGCCCTGACCATCAGCATCACGACCCTTGGCAATGTGGGCCCCGCCTTCGGCATCGCCGGCGCCACCGGCACCTACGCACCCCTTTCCGACTTCGTCAAGTCCATCCTCTGCGTGGAAATGCTCCTGGGCCGCCTGGAGCTCTTCACCCTCCTCGCCATGGCGACCCCGGACTTCTGGAGGCTAAAGGGAAGATGGTAGGATTGCTAGAGAGGCAGGAACATGATAGGATAGAGCAAAATGGACAAGTGTCTATGATTTGGAAAGGTGCTTTATGAAAATCGAGGAGCTCTTTAATCAGCATAGGGATAGTCTTGGGGAGACGGATCTTATTATTTGGAAATATATTCTTCGGAATCGGCAGGCGGTGCGGCGGATTTCCATCCATGAACTGGCCCGGGCCTGCGCTGTATCCTCCACGACGGTGGTGCGCTTTGCCCAGAAGCTGGGCTTCGATGGCTTCGGCGAGCTAAAGGCCGTGCTGAAGATGGAGGAGGCGGTGCCCGAGGCCTACCAGGAGAACGTCATCGAGGATCTGCGCACCTTCTACGGCAAGACGGAGGAGCGCATCTTCTCCCGGGACTTCGACCCGGCCAGCCGCCTCGTCCACGAGGCGAACCGCATCTTCACCTTCGCCTCGGGCTTCGTCCAGGAAAATGTCACAAGGGAGCTGGCACGGCTCTTCTTCTATGACAATGTGCTGCTCTACGACATCCCGGCGAGGGAGGAGTTCTACTCCATCCTCCAGGGCGTGACGCGGGACGACCTCTTTATCTTCGTGTCCCTTTCCGGCGAGACGCCGAACGTGACGGAGTTCGCCCGGGAGCTGAAGCTCCGGGATGTGCCCCTCATCTCCATCACGAAGCTCCACGACAATACGCTGGCAAGCCTCTCCACGGTGAACCTCTACGTGTCGCCGGCAGAGTTCCCCCTCTACGAAAAGGCCGACGGCCACGCCCCCTTCAAGTCCATGATGCCCTATTTCCTCCTGGTGGAGGTCTGGTACGTGAAATACCGCATGTATCTGAACCAGCAGGCGGCAGAGGGGGAGAGCGGGGAGCAGGAAAATCCGGTGTAGGGCGATGTCCATTCTTTCTCTTGCTTTTTCCCCGGGTTTGGTATACGATAATTTATAGTTATTGTATTATGCCTTAGGAGGAAAACGTATGGAAATGGTTTTGGGACTTGTCGTCCTCTTAGTCTGCCTGGTGGTGGGGGTGCGCCATGGGGGCATCGGGCTGGCTGTCATCAGCGGCATCGGCCTCGTCATCTTTACGTTCGTATTCGGCTATAAGCCCGGCGTGCCGCCCATCGGGGTCA
Source organism: uncultured Mitsuokella sp. (assembly GCA_945873115.1). Lineage (GTDB taxonomy): Bacteria > Bacillota > Negativicutes > Selenomonadales > Selenomonadaceae > AWVT01. The sequence continues at coordinate 5,898 of CAMCBT010000034.1, read as the reverse complement.
TGCTGACGATCCTCGCCGTCGTGACTTGCGCGGGCTTTCTGCAGACCTCCGGCGGCCTCACGGTCATGCTGAAGTACGCGGAGCGCTTCCTTCGGAGCAATCCGAAGCGGGTGACCATCTATGCGCCGATCACCACCTGGTTTTTGACGGTGCTCTGCGGTACGGGCCACGTGTGCTACACCATGTTTCCCATCATTTACGATATCGCCATCAAGGAGAATATCCGCCCGGAGCGGCCCATGGCCGTGTCCTCCGTGGCTGCCCAGATGGGCATCTGCGCCTCGCCGGTCTCCGTGGCCGTCGTGTCCATCATCGGCTTTATGGCGGCGGCGGGCCATACGTATACGGTGCTGCAGATACTCTCGATCTCCATTCCTGCGACATTAGCGGGCGTCCTCTGTGCGGCCATCTGGTCGTATCGCCGGGGCAAGGATCTCGACAAGGATGAGGTCTTCCAGGAGTTCATCAAGGATCCGGAGAACCGGGAGTATGTCTACGGCGAGAATGAGTCCCTGATGAACACGGAGCTTCCGAAGAGCTACTACCATGCCATGTTCATCTTCTTCGCCGGCATCCTCGTCATCGCGCTTCTCGGCAACTTCCAGTCGCTCCTGCCCCACTTCCCGAATGCAAAGGGCGTCATGAAGGCCATCTCCATGACGGATGTCATCCAGATGGCGATGCTCTTGGTGGCGGCCATCATCCTCCTCACCTGCCATGTGCGGGCGAAGGATGTGGGAGGCAGCCAGGTGTTCCGAGCGGGCATCGTGGCGCTCGTATCGGTCTACGGCGTCGCCTGGATGGCGGATACCTACTTCATGAATCACATGGCTTTCCTGAAGGAGTGGCTGGGGTCGGCTGTGAAGGCGTACCCCTGGGCCTATGCGATTTTCGCCTTCCTCACGTCGAAGCTGGTGAATTCCCAGGCGGCGGCCATCGCCATCGTGGTGCCGCTGGCACTGTCGGTGGGGATGGATCCGGTGCTGATCCTGTCCTTTATCTCGGCCTGCTATGGCTATTTCTTCCTGCCCACGTATCCGTCGGATCTGGCGTGCATCGGGTTTGACCGGTCGGGCACGACGCGCATCGGCAAGTACATCCTGAACCACAGCTTCATGATCCCGGGCCTCATCGGTGTCATCTCCGGCTCCTGCGTGGGGTATGTGATAGCCCATATCATCCTGTAAGGTGGAGCGCGTAGCGCGAAGGAGGGAGACTTGCTGCTGGCGGTAACGGTTCTGCGCTGGCGTGAGCTTTCGGGCGGTGATGGCGTTCTGTTCATCACCGCCCTTTTTCAAAGGGAGGCGAAGCTTTATGGAATTTTCCCAGAGTGCGGAGCAGCGGCAGGAGCTCAGGTTGACGCAGGAGGTGCTGCAGTCCATTGAAATCCTTGCCATGACGGCGGATGAGCTTCGCCAGCGCATCGAGGTGGAGTATCTGGAGAACCCGGCCCTCGAAATCGAGGAGGGGGAGTTTGAGACCGGAGCCTCTCTGCGGCGGGAGATGGCAGGCGAGGGGGAAAATGTCCGAGCGGGGGAGGAGAGCCTCTATGATGTGCTACTCTCCCAGGCGGGGGTGGCCTTTCGCCAGCCGGAGGAGCTTCGCATAGCCAGGTTCCTCATCGGCTGCATCGATGGCAGCGGATACCTTGCCATCTCCCTGTCCGACGCGGCAGAGGCACTGGAGGTGCCAGAGGAGGCGGTCCTCTCCGTGCTTCAGAGGATTTGGCACTTTGACCCGATGGGGGTCGGGGCGCGGGACTTGAAGGAGTGCCTGCTGCTCCAAGCCCGGGAGAAGGGGGCGACAGAGCTCGTCTGCCGCCTCATCGATTCTCATCTGGAGGATCTTGCCCAGGGGCGGATTCCTGCCATTGCAAAGGCTCTGGGGGTGACGGCGAAGGAGGTGCAGGAGACGGCGGACTTCCTGCGGACGCTATCCCCGCGCCCCGGTGCCGCCTACGGGGAGGGAGAGCCCGTGGGGCTCATACCGGATATCCGGGTGCAGGAGACCCCGTCGGGGGCGGCCATCGAGCTGCTCTCCGCAGGGGTGCCCTCTCTTCGTCTCGCAGAGGGGGCAAAAGCCCGGCTTCCCGATGCGGCAGCCCAGGCCTATATGTCGGAGCGGGTGCGCTCTGCGAGGTGGCTGATTCAGGCCATCGACCAGCGCCAGGCAACGCTTCGGCGCATTGTGGAGGCGGTGCTCTCCCGCCAGCCGGGGCTCCTCTCGCGGGGGCGGGCGGCCCTTCGGCCCATGGGCATGGCCGAGGTGGCGGAGGCGGCGGATGTCCACGAGTCCACCGTGAGCCGGGCCGTTCGGGGCAAATACATCGAGTTCCCCTGGGGGGTGCTACCCCTTCGGAGCTTCTTTACGGCAGAGCTATCCGGCGGTACTTCCGCCGCCGCGGCAAAGGCGGCAATCCGGCGGCTCGTGGGGGAGGAGGACGCGAAAAAGCCCCTTTCGGACAGTGCCCTCGCCGAGCGACTGGCGGAGGAGGGGATAAAGCTCTCCCGAAGGGCCGTGGCAAAGTATCGGGAGCAGATGGGAATCCCCGCAGCGGCGAAGCGAAAACGCTATTGATAAATAAAAGGCAGTACGCTATACTAGAATCAAGATCGGTTGGATTCATAAATGGATTAGCAAATCCCTGCTGCTTCGACACGTAAAAGGTATTGAAGTTCGATTTGTTGTGTGCTATACTAAAAGCAGAATTCGACAGGTCATAGATCGACCCAAAAGAACACCCCATCGGCTGGTTACCAATGGGGTGTTTTTTTGCGGATGGTTAAGCCGCGTCCTGCTGGTGCCACGTGGCAGCGACTCCTACTGCCCCAGCATCTGCAAAATCAGCGTCCCGAGGATGCTCCCGAGAATGCTGATAAGCAGGGAGAGTACAAATTCGACAAGACTCATAGAATCGACCTCCTCTCCTGCCGGATTGGGCTGGTGAGGCCGTGGCACATCTAGTATAGCATAAAATAGAGAGAAATCGATAGAAGACGACGAAAGAAAGGCGTGAAAGGGCCGACTTTCGTCTTTTTTTTGCGATTATCCCGGGAAATCTCCCAAAAGCCTTGCAAACGGCGGAAAAGGTGGTATCATAAACGGGAAAAAGGTAACTTGCAATCTATCATAAATAAGTGATAATTTTCACACTCCTAGGAGGATGTATCATGGCAGAAAAACCGCGTATCGTCATCGTCGGCGCCGGCTTCGGTGGCATGAAGCTGGCCGAGCTCTTGGCGAAGGAGGATGTCTCCGTCACCATCATCGACCGGCACAACTTCACCCTGTTCCAGCCCCTGCTCTATCAGGTCTCCACCTCCATGCTCTCCACGGATGAGATTGCCTATCCCATCCGGGCGGCCTTCCGCAAATACCCCAATGTGGAGCTTTTCATGGCGAAGGCCCAGGGCGTCGACCAGGAGCGGAAGGTGGTCCTGACGAACCACGGGGAGGTGCCCTACGACTACGTGGTTCTCGCCGCCGGTGCCACCACGAACTTCTTCGGTATGAAAAACCTGGAGGAGCACTGCTTCGCCATGAAGTCCCTCCAGGAGGCCCTCCACATCCGCAACCACGTGCTCCATATGTTCGAGCGGGCGGAGAAGCACCAGGACGATGAGGAAATGCGCCGCCGCATGCTCACCTTCGTCATCGTGGGCGGCGGCCCCACGGGCATCGAGGAGGCGGGTGCCATCGTGGAGCTCATCGGCATCCAGAAGAAGGAACTCCACAACCTGGACTTCTCCGAGGTCAGCGTGAAGCTCATCGAGGCCACGCCCCACGTGCTCCCCATGATGGCGGAGAACCTCCGGGAGTACGCGGTGAACGTCCTGAAGAAAAAGGGCGTGGATGTCATGCTCTCCACCCAGGTGGTGGACTACGACGGGGACAATCTGAAGCTCAAGGATGGCACTGTCATCCCCACCCGCACGGTCATCTGGGCGGCGGGCGTCAAGGCCGTCCCCTTCATCGCCAACTGCGGCGGCGAGGTGGACAGGGCCGGCCGCATCATCGTGGAGGAGAACCTCCTGGCGAAGGGCAGCGACTCCCTCTTTGCCATTGGTGACTGCGCCAGCTTCTGCCACGGCACGGAGCGTCCCCTGCCGACGGTGGCACCGGTGGCGACCCAGGGGGCTGAGGTGGCCTATCGGAACATCATGAAGAAAATCCGGGGCGACGAGAATCTGGAGTCCTTCCACTATGTGGACCACGGCGCCATGGCTACCATCGGCCGGGGCGAGGCCGTGGTCAATAAGACGAGCCTCAATCCCCAGCTCACGGGCTTCATCGCCTGGTGCGCCTGGATGTTCGTCCACCTGGCCCGTCTCACCAGCACCCACACGAAGCTCACGGTGGCCATCAAGTGGGGCTGGAACCTCCTTTCCGGCATCCGCCTGGGCCGCATCATCACGAATATCAAGCTTGGCGAGGAATAAGCCAAGCAGTCCTCAGAGCTCCGTGAAGCGTTGAGAGGACGCACTGCTCGGCAAGGGGCTGTTTCCCGTGGATTTGCCATGGGAAACAGTCCTTTTTTGCGAAAGCCCAGGGATTGATAGAATTCCCTTGGTGAAAAATCAGCTAGATTTCTTTCCGTCAAAGGAGGAGTTTTGCCCCTTGTAGAGAATTCTATACAAGGAGCCAAAGAGGCATATTCCTGCTTTCCTGCTTGGTGCGAGCATACGGACAGGATTCGTCGTATCGCGCCGGAATCTTATTTATCCATAGGAGGAATCACTATGAAGCTAAAGCCGAAGATGATGCTGGGGATAGGCATCCCCCTCGTCATCACATTCATCGTCATGGCTGCCATCATATACTCGATGGCAAGCGCTGCCCTGTCGGAGAAAACGCACACAGCCCTGCAGGAAACGGCAGCCCACTACGCTTCGGAGATCGACGGCATTGTAAGGGCCGACATAGCCGTCATGGACACGGTCACCGTGGGCTGGGAGATCTCCATGCCCGAGGGCGACGCACTCCATGATCAGCTCGTTGCCCTCGTGAAGGAGGACAATGGACTCACCAGCTACTTCATAGGCCGTCCGGACAAGTCCAGCGTGGGCGATACGCCGCTGCCTGCGGACTTCGATCCGACGACCCGCAGCTGGTACAAGGACGCAGTCGCCCATGACGGCGTCCGCATCTCCGAGGCCTACAAGACGGCAAACGGCAACACGGCAGTGTCCCTGAGCCAGGCCGTCAAGAAGAACGGCCAGCTCATCGCCGTGGCCGGGGCCGATATCTCCATGGATGAGATCCAGAAGGACCTCGCGCAGGTCAAGGTGGGCGAGACCGGCTCCATCTTCCTCCTCGGTCCTAAGGGCGAGTTCCTCTACCATAAGAAATTCACCATTGACGATCCGGCCCTTGCCGAAATCGATGGCGGCAAGTACAAGGAGCTGGCCCAGAAGTTCATGACGGGCAAGCAGGAAGTCGTCGAGGAGAACTTCGAGGGCGTGGAAAAGTTCTACGCCGCAGCCCCTGTCGGCACGACGGGCTGGACCGTCGTGGTGGAGCTGCCGCAGGATGAGGCCTATACGGCCGTCTCCCGGATGTCCACCATCATCGCCATCATCTGCATCCTCTCCATCATCATTCTGTCCGCCATCGTCTACGCGATGCTCACGCGGGTCATCAACCCCATCACGATGCTCTCAAACACGGCAGAGAAGGTGGCAAATGGCGATCTCTCCGTCCATCTCCCTCAGTCGCCTCTTGCCGATGAAATCGGCACGCTCCAGAACAACTGCGTGAAGATGATCGACTTCCTGCGGGATATGGTGACAAATACCGGCAAGGCCGCCGACCAGGTATCCTCCTCCTCCGAGGAGCTCACGGCCAGCGCCGGCCAGACGGCCCAGGCCTCCCAGTCGGCAGCCGAGTCCGTCGTCAATA
>CAMCBT010000033.1 GCA_945873115.1 uncultured Mitsuokella sp. | reverse complement strand
TGTATTCATGGCTTTAATCCTCCATAAGTACATTATATCACTAATATACACCTTTGTCTATAAAATGAGTTACTTAAAATTTCTTCTTTTCATCCTGACGATGCCCGCTGTATAAATGCGTGCCAAGACGACCGTCGAAGCGAAGCCCGCAGGAGACAAGACCGCATACTCTTATCTCTATTGTACCGAAAAACAAGGAAAAAAAGAGGGAAAAGCTATACGCAGAGAGGAGTCCCGGTCCGGAGGACCTCGCCTACATGATTAAGCCGCCTGCAGGCTGATTGGCTTGCGGGCGGCTTTGACGTCTTATTCCTTTTTAGAACATGCCGAGGAGGCTGTGGGCTACGAAGTAGGAGGCAGCTGCGCCGGCGAGAGGCGCGACCACGGGAACCCAGGCGTAGCTCCAGTCGCTGCCGCCCTTACCGGCGATGGGGCAGATGGCGTGGGCGATGCGGGGGCCCAGATCTCGGGCGGGGTTCATGGCGTAACCTGTGGGCCCGCCCAAAGAGAGGCCCAGGGCCACGATGAGGATGCCCACGATGTAGGGGCCGTAGCCGGGCATGAAGGGGCCGTTGGCTTTCGCGAACATAGCCCAGATGCAGAAGAGGAGAAAGAAGGTGGCGATGAACTCGCAGAGGAAGTTCGCCGGGTAGTTTCGGATGGCGGGGGCGGTGCAGAAGACGCCGAGCTTTGCGCCCTTGTCCTCCGTGGCACCCCAGTGGGGAAGATATGCCAGCCAGGTGATGATGCCCCCTAGGATGCCGCCGGCGATTTGCGCGAGGCTGGTGGCGACGAACTGGGGGAAGGTGTAGACACCGGCAAACATCTTGCCGAAGGTGACGGCGGGGTTGAGGTCGCCCTGGGGGGCGCCGAGGGCTGTGGCCGTGTAGACACCCAATGTGACGGCGAAGCCCCAGCCGAAGACGATGCAGATCCAGCCACCGCCCAGGCCCTTGCTTTTGCCGAGGGAGCAGGTGGCGCAGACGCCGGCACCGAAGACGATTAGGACGGCGGTGCCGATAAATTCGCCGAGCAGGTTATCCATGATGGATTCTCCTTTCGATTTTGAAAAGATTCATGCGTGTCGCTTATGGGAGGGAGTCTTCGCAAGACACGCCTAGTATTCTAAGTGACACAGAACAGGCCTTTCTCAGTCCTCGTCCGCGAGCCAGTGCATGGCGTGCTTTACGGCCTTGCGCCAGCCCTTGTAGAGCTTGTCCGCCTCCGCCTTCTCCAGCGTCGGCTCGAAGCGGGTGTCCAGCTGCCAGCTCTTTCCTAGCTCCTCCTTCGACTTCCAGACGCCAACGGCGAGGCCGGCGAGGTAGGCGGCGCCGAGGGCCGTGGTCTCCACGATCTGGGGGCGCTCCACCGGGACGCCCAGGATATCCGCCTGGAACTGCATGAGGAGGTTGTTGGCCGTGGCACCGCCGTCCACCTTCAGTGCGGAGAGCTTATTGCCGGAGTCCGCCTCCATGGCACAGAGCACATCCCTCGTCTGGTACGCCAGGGAGTCGAGGGTGCCTCGGACGATATGGGCCTTCGTGGTGCCGCGGGTGATGCCGATAATCATGCCCCGGGCGTCCATATCCCAGTAGGGGGCACCCAGGCCCACGAACGCAGGCACCACGTAGACTCCCTCGGAGCTCTTGACCTTCTTGGCAATCCACTCGGAGTCCGGGGCGCTGTCCACGAGGCGGATGCCGTCCCGGAGCCACTGGATGGCGGAGCCCCCCACGAAGATGGAGCCCTCCAGAGCGTACTCCACCTTGCCGTCGAGGCCCCAGGCGATGGTGGTGACGAGGCCGTTCTTCGACTTCTTCGGCGTGGTGCCCGTATTCATCAGGAGGAAGCATCCGGTGCCATAGGTGTTCTTCGCCATGCCGGGCTCGAAGCAGTTCTGGCCGAAGAGGGCGGACTGCTGGTCGCCGGCCATGCCTGCCACGGGGACGGCGGCACCGAGGATGGAGGGCACCGTCTCCCCATAGACCTGGCTGGAGGGACGGACGTCGGGCAGCATATTTTTCGGCACGTCGAGGTAGCCGAGAAGTGCGTCGTCCCACTGGAGGCTATTGATGTTGAACATGAGGGTGCGGCTGGCGTTGGAGTAGTCGGTGACGTGGACCTTTCCGCCGGTGAGCTTCCAGACGAGCCAGGTGTCGATGGTGCCAAAGGCCAGCTCCCCGGCCTCCGCCTTCGCCCGGGCCCCCTCCACATGGTCGAGGATCCACTTGACCTTCGTGCCGGAGAAGTAGGCATCGATGAGGAGGCCCGTCTTCTCCTGGAATTCGTCCGTGAGCCCCTTCTTCTTCAAATCCTCGCAGATATCGGCCGTCTGGCGGGACTGCCAGACGATGGCGTTGTAGATGGGCTGGCTCGTCTTCCGGTCCCAGACGACGGCGGTCTCCCGCTGGTTCGTGATGCCGATGGCGGCGATGTCGCTGGGCTTGATATCCGCCGCGGCGAGTGCTCCCCGCATGACCTCCAGCATGGTGCTCCAGATCTCCTCCGCGTCGTGCTCCACCCAGCCGGGCTGGGGGAAGTATTGGGTGAATTCCTTCTGATCCACGCCGATGATGCGGGAGTCCTTATCAAAGATAATCGCGCGGTTGCTGGTGGTTCCGGCATCCAGGGCCATGACATACTGCTTTGCCATATTTCTGCACTCCTTTGAAAATAGATAATCTTGGGAAAATTCGACGGCTATCCGTGCATCTCTCCCCGAGGGAGGGCTGTCGGAAAGACCCAGGCTACGCTCAGTAGTCGCCGGCAGCCTTTTGGGCGAGATCGAGAATCGCGTCCGCGTCGGCTGCGGCGTAGAGCTTCTCGGGGATGACCTGGAATTTCGTATTCGGATAACGCACGGTGAGTTCCCCCAGCATGTGCTTCGCCTGGGGTGCCAGCATCAGGACATCGGCAAAGCTCACGGCCTCCGCCGCCTCATCGATGGGGAAGAAGCTGACGGAGCAGGGATACCCCAGCCGCGCCGCCTCCTGCTCCATCTTGCGGACCAGCACGCTGGTGGAAACGCCCGCCGAGCATAGAAGAACAATCCTCCTCATAGAAAACCCTCCTTTGAAACATTGAAATTAACGGCCCTATCTTCATTTATACGCTTTCGCCAAAATCTGAATCGGGTGGCAGACGGGCTTTTTTGTGCCGTGGGCGATCTGCATGCGGCAGGTGCCGCAGTCGCAGACCACCTTGTCCGGCGCCAGCTCCTCCACCCGCTTGAAGAGCTTCTCTCCCACCTTCATGGACACCTCGTACTTGTCCGCCTTGAAGCCGTAGTTGCCCGAGAGGCCGCAGCAGCCGGCGGCGAGATTCTCGATCTGATAGCCCGGTATCTTATTCAGGATTTCAAGAGCCGGCAGGCCTATGCCCTGGGCCCGGAGGTGGCAGGGAGAGTGATAGGCGTACTTCCCGTCGACAGGCTTAAAGGCTTCCAGAAGCTCGCCCTTTTCCATAAGCCCCTCCAGGAACTCGAAGGCATCGTAGACATTCTCCGCCGCCTCGTGCATTTCCTTCTCCCCGAAGAGCTCGTGGTACTCCGCCTTCAGCATGAGAGAGCAGCTGGTACAGCAGGCCACGACAGGGATTCCCTTTTTCTTCCAGTCGAGGATGCGCTCTACATTTGTATGGGCATGGTCATGGGCCTCGTCCAGATACCCGGTCACCACCATGGGGGAGCCACAGCAGACGAAGGCCTCGTCCACCAGCACCTCGTAGCCGTTCTTCTGCATGACCTCCACGAAGGCCACGCCCACCTCCGGGTCGTTCTGGTTGATGTAGCAGCCCGGGAAGAAGACCACCTTCTTGTCGCTGGGCTTTTGCTTGATGTGGAGGAACCTTTCCATAAAGCTCTGGGGCGCATAGGCGGGCATGTCCCGCTTGTTCGTGATGCCCACGGCGGAAAACATGCCAAGGGCCTGCCCTATCTTCATGCCCAGATTGGCAAAGGTCGCCCCAAGAGGCAGGGCTCGCACCAGCTTTCCCATGCGCTCCCCGTGGGCCAGCATGTCGTCACGCTGGCTGTGCTTGTGGTGGCGGTAGTATTCGCCCCGCTGGAGCATGTTCATGGTGGCCACAGCCACCCCCGAGGGGCAGGTTATCTCACAGTTCTTGCAGTTGGAGCAGTAGTCCAGGGTCTTTTCCACGTCCCCCTCCGCAAAGGTCATGCGGCTGTGGGCCGGTCCCACCAGCTTCGGGCCGGCGAACTCCTTCGTGGCCTCCGTGACGGGGCAGTTCGCGATACAGCAGGTGCAGGCTATGCAATGATCCGCCGTATCCCGGGATGTTTCCTCCCGCGCGCGTTTCTCTTCACTCATTTGTGCTCTCCTTATATGATGAAGCCCTGCCTCAATCCAAGGGATGAGGCCAGAGCGGTTATTTTTGCCGTTTCAGAAGGTGGCGGCCTTGTAGGCCGAGGACAGGGCTACGCCGTTGCCGGAGTGCTCCCGGCAGAAATCATAGCCGTCGAGGTTCCGTCCCACGATGCGGACGTTGTCCAGGACGACCGTCCCCATCGCGTCCACCGGCCGGAGGCTCTCGTCTGTCGCGATTCCCGTCAGCATAAAGCCCTGCTCCGCGAAGAAGTCCTTGTCCGTCCAGTGGCTCTTGTCGAAGGACACCGGCAGATCAAAGACCACCTCCCGGGGCTTTTGCAGGTCCTCCATGTAGAGACCGCCGCTGTAGAAGCCACCGGTGGCGAGGATGAATCGCTCCGCGCTGTAGTGCTGCTCGTGGACGCCCGCCTGGACGCGGATGTACTTGCAGGTCTTGCCCTCCGTCTCCGCGCCGATGACATGGGCGTTCTCCACGATTTCCACGCCGGCCGACCAGGCGGCGCGCAAAAGCACGTCCCGGAGGCGCATGCCGTTGGCCGAGGGGGGCATGCCCGTGGTCTCCACCACGGAGCCCTTGAGGGCCTTCGATAGGGCCCGGTACACATTGTTTCCCTGGATGCCCAGCACCTGAGGGAAGAGGAAAATGACGTCCTCCGCGTCCAGTGGCCGGAGGGCCTCCACCGCCTTCTGCCAGCCGCCGTTTTCCATGAAGCGGGCGCAGCTAAGGAGCGTGATGTCCCTGCCCTCCACAGGCTCCAGCTCGATGCGGGTGGACTCGACGACGCTGTCCACCCTCTCCGTCAGATTCGCCGCCGCCATCTTCCCGTCGAAGTCCTTGAGGCCCTTGACGTCCACCACGATGATCCGCTTGCCCTTGAGGTCTGGCAGATCCATGGAGGCGGGCACCAGGGAGCTGGGCTTCCAGGTGCCGATGGCTGTGGCCACATGGCGGTGGGCCGTGACGCTTCCCTCATAGGGGAAGCCCTGCTCCTCCATAAGCTTCAGGAAGAAGTCCGCTGACGACCTCACCGCCGCCTCTCCGATGCGGTGGTAGGGATGTTTTTTCGGCAGGTTCTTTATGGCCTCCAGCGGGTTCTTCACCTCGTTTTTTTCCCGGTCGTAGCCCAGGATGTCGATGAGACCGCTATTTAGGGGGAAGGCGCCGGAGCCATACTGCAAAAGCGCCGTGCGCTTTCCCGCCCGGGCGCTCCGGATGGCGGCCATGAGCCCTGAAAATCCGCCGCCGATGACGACGACCTCTCTTTCCTTCATTCCAGCTTCCCTCCATCGATGTTAAACGAGAGCTCATAGAGCGCCCGTGTCATTTCCGTCTCCCGGACATTGCGGCCCATGAGGATGGGCTCGATGCCCTTCCAGCGGCCCTGCAAAAAGCCCTTCAGCTGCGCGAGCGAGTCCTTTGCCTCCAGCTTTCCCGTCTCATAGAAGGCTCCGGCGGCCCGGATGGCGCAGAAGTTGCCCTGGCAGGTACCCATGCCGAGGCGGGTGCGGCGGCGAATGTCGTTGATGATATGGCATTCCTCGCGGCCTGCCACCTCCTCGAACTCCGCCCGGGTGATGTTCTCGCACTCGCAGATGAGCTCCCGCTTCTCCGGGTTCTCTGCGAGCACCTTCGTCACCCGGTCAAAGGCCTCCGGCCCCAGCCGCGTCGCCGCCAGCTCCAGGCCGAAGGAGGGGAAGTACTTCTTTGCCCGGGCCTTTGCCTCGGTGCTGACCTCCTCCACCAGGGGCTCCTCGGCCGTGCGGCACTTCTCGTGGATGGAGAGCTTCTCACAAATCATGTCCGTGATGCGCTCCGCCATGAGCCGGTAGGTGGTGAACTTGCCCCCCACGATGGTCATCATGCCGGCGAGGCCTTCCTCCGCGTGGTCCAGGATGACGAAGCCTCGGGAAGCCCCGCGGCCCTCCGCCCCCGGCTGCTTGTAGAGGGGGCGCGACCCCGCGAAGACGCGAAGGATGCGGTAGGAGCGGAGATCCTCGAAGGTCTCCGCCCCGATGGAGAGAAGCTTTTCCACCTCGTCGGGATGGGTGCTGGTGTCCTCCGGATCATCGATGCTCATGGAGGTGGTGCCGAGGATGGTGATGGATCCATGGGGCACAAAGATATCGCCGTCCGAGGACTTGTGAAGCCTATTTACCACGTGATTTGCCAGCCGCTGGTTGAAGGCGATGAGGGTGCCCTTGTCCGGCTGGACCGGCACATTGAGCCCCGCCAGCTGGGCGACCTTCTCGCACCAGCCGCCCGCCGCATTCACCAGGATAGAGCACTCGATATCGTACTCCTCTCCCGTCAGGGTATTTCGGACGCGGATACCGGTGACCTCGCCATTCTTCTGATAGATTTTCACCAGCTCCGTGTACGTCTTCGTGCGGCCGCCGTACTTCGCCGCCGACAGCACATTCTGGCAGGACATGCGGAAGCCATCGATGGCCGCATCCGGCACCGCATAGGCGGAGACCACATTCTTCGAGAGCCTGGGCTCCATGCGGAAGGCCTCCTCAAGGGTCAAGGGCGTGGCCTCGATGCCGCTCGTCCTGCAGCCCTCCACCCAGTCCGCCTCATAGGCCTCGGGATCGGACTTCAGCCGGACGAACATGCCGCCGATGGGCTCCACGCAGGAGTGGCCGATTTTCCGGAGGATGGTATTCTCCTCGATGCACTCCTTCGCCGCCTCCTGGTCCTTCACCGCGTAGCGGCCGCCGCTGTGCAGCAGGCCATGGTAACGGGAGCTGGCTCCATTCACCAGGTCTCCCTTCTCGATGAGCAGCACATCCGCCCCCCGCATGGCGAGATCCCGCAGGATGCCGACGCCCGTGGCCCCGCCACCGACAACAACAACTGTCGCCTTCTCCATCTTATGCTCTCCTCTCCAGAAAACACGAAAAAAGGATGTTTTCTAGGCAATAAATATACTTTATAGTACTATAACAGCATACATGAAACTCGGTATTTCGTGCCGAGCTTTCTTCATTCACAATATATCATATTATTTCATCGAAATCAATACGAAATTCAGAAAAATCGCAAAGAAATCGTTCTCAATACTTCAAATACTACTTTCCTCTGTCAACAATAGACAAGGAGACTGTTTTCATTTTCCGGTTTTTCATGTATACTAAAGACAGCACGAAAGGAGGCGAGCATGTGACACGGGAAGAATATATCAGGGCCGCGATAAAATCCGCAGGCTACAACCTGAAGGAATTCGCCCACACCATCCACATGCCCTACACCACCCTCCTCTCCATCCTCAATGGCTCCATCGGCGGCGCGGCCCTCGATAACGTCCTCAAAATCTGCCGGCCGCTCTCCATCTCCATCGAGGATCTCTCCGGAAGCCGCCCCGAGAGCCCCGAAGGCGACGACGACGAGCTCCGCCTCCTCATCGCCGCCCTGCCCCCCGAAAAGAAAAAAGCGCTCCTCGCGCTTCTACGATAAAGCTACGCAAAACAAGGAAGGACGTAACTATGGTCCGACTCGAAGTCAAGCACCTCAAAAAGGGCATGATCGTCGCCCAAAGCATCTACAACAAGATGGGCGCCAGCTACCTGGTCAAGGGGCAGCCCATCTCCCAGAGCTACATCAACCAGCTCAAGAAAATCGGCATCCCCGCCGTCAGCGTCACCTCCACCGACCCCAACTTCCAGCTCCCGCCGCCGGAGGACATCGTCCAGGAGCACACCCGCGTCACCGCCATCAACCGCGTCTACGCCGCCTTTCAGGACGTGGCCACCAACGGCGCCGTGGACCTCGATAGCATGAAGGATATCTCCGAGAAAATCCTCTTCGATGTCATCGACATGCGGGACAATCTCGTCCAGCTCACGGACATCCGCCTCCACGACACCTATACCTTCGCCCATAGCGTGAACGTGGCCGTCCTCTCCACCATGATTGGCACCCTCTGCCATGAGACGAAGGAAAACCTCATGCTCATCACCGTGGGAGGGCTGCTGCATGACCTGGGGAAAATCAGCGTGGATGAGAAAATCCTCAACAAGCACACCCGCCTCGACGACACGGAGTTCGAGGAGATCCGCAGCCACCCCACCTTCGGCGCCAAGCGCATCCTCGACATGGGACACGGCACCGACACCGCCCGGACGCTCGCCGCCATCGCCTGGCAGCACCACGAACACCTGGACGGCACCGGCTACCCCCGCCACCTGACGGAGGACAAGATCCACCGCTTCGCGAAGATTGCCGCCATCGCCGATGTCTACGATGCCCTCACCAGCGTCCGCCCCTACAAGAAATCCTACGCGCCGAACCTGGCGTACCACATCATGAAGACCGTCAACAAAGGCCAGTTCGACGAAAAGCTCCTGTCCCTCTTTTTCAACAACGTCGCCATCTACCCCGTCGGCACCATCCTGAAGACCATATGGGGCTACGGCATCGTCAACGAGTGTACCTTCGGCAAGACCGAGACCCCCCGCTTCATCCTCTTCGCCCGCCCCGACGGCAAAGTCCTCCCGAAGGAGGAAGAAATCGACCTCGCAGAGCGAAAGGAGGGCCCCTCCGCCATCCTCCAGGTGGTCAGCGACCAGGATTTACGCCACTTCATCCACGAAATGACCTTCGACCCCTCCCGCTACCTGAAGGGCGCCGTAAAAAAGCCGGCAGAAGCCGAAACCGCATAACCGAAACCAAGAAGAGCCCTGCCCAACCGGCAGGGCTCCTTCTGGATGTGTCCGTCAGTGACGTACCAAAACCGCAACAAAACAAAAGCCCTCCCGCTTTCACCCCTGGAATCCGGACAGCGCGAAGACGGAGTGTCGATGGAATCCGTAATACTGTCCTTGACTTGTTCCGTGAGACGAAAAACAGGAGGTTCCTATGGTTTTACCGGCTGATACAGACACACTTCGATGGGATTGCAGCGCATGGGAAATTCCAGATTGCAAACGGCAGGATGGAAGGCTTGAACCAGAAGATAAAGACCATGCGCCGCCATGCCTATGGGATTGCGGATGATGAATATCTGTTCTTGAAAATCATGGATTTATTCAATGCCAAGCTCCGTGAGCAGTTTTTGCCGGTAGGCCTCGTCTGACGAAGCGCGCGAGAGATCATCGTACCGCTTCTGTGCCAGCAAAGCACGGTTCAGCGCAGCGAGGTCATTCATCCCCTTCTTATGTCCTTCCTCAAGGCCTTCCTTGCGGCCTTCCTCTCTCCCGAGGCGGCGGCTGCCGAGGACGTCGTTGTTGTAGTCGAGGATGGCGGATTCTCGGGCGAGGTATTCCTGATAGGACTTGTCGTTCATGACATAGCACTCCGAGGCCGTCATCGCCTCCTTGATGGCCGGTGAGCTCATCGCGAGTTCCTCCCTTCTCTCTCTGTCAAGCTTATTGGCGAAATACGCCAGCCAGCGTTCGACCCGCGACATGTTTTTGATTTCCTTCGCCTGATACTTCGGGATCTCGAGGAAATGCAGCTCGAGATCGTCCGTGAGCTGGTGATGCGTCTCCGGGTTCATGAGGATGTGTCTCGCATGCGGGTTCTCCTGCGGCAGGAAGTTGTAGCGCAGGATGTTGATGGAAATGGCCGGTTTGAGCTGGTCGTATCCCTCGCCTGCCTTGAGTGCGTCGAAGTGCAGGTACATGTGAGCCCAGTAATTTTCTGCCGCCCGCCAGCCATCATTTTGACAATGGCATCTCGCAGCCCGCCCTCGTTGAGGTCAATGTAGACCTTGAGTGCCTCATACGTCTCCGTCTTCGTCCAGTAATCGTCATACTCCCGCCGCAGTATGGCCTCGACCACGCTTTTCGGACGAAAGACATAGCTGCAATTCGGAAAAGCATAGCCGTCATACCAGACACAGCATTCCCCGAAATCCATATCATATACCTCGCAAAGGCGGCGCACTTCATCATCGGTAAAACCGACATACGATGCGAGCGGGCCAGTATTCTCCATGGAGTATTCCGTAAACATATTGAGTGCCGAGTGTGTGCCGTATTTTTTGACAGGCATGCACATAGCCTCTGATTGCAAAAAAGAGAGCCCCCATCGATCCCCAGGCGGTCAAAAGCCACACCCCTGAGAAGAGTCTCTCGCATTTTCCCCATTCTAACAGATTTCCCGCAAAAAGTCGACTCCATCCCCTAGGCCGCAGATGAATACACTGCAAAAAAAGGCTGCCTCGCATGGAAATCCTGCGAAGCAGCCCGATTTCCTTGGATGACACCTTAAAGGGCTGCTCCACGTCAGATGACGTGAAACAGCCCCTTCTTCATGGCCTCTTGCCGCACGCTCAGTGCGCGGCCTTCTGGCGAAGTTCCACATAGGAGAGGATCAGGTCTGCTGCCCCCTCTACGCCCAGCTTGCTCGTATTGATCATGAGGTCGTAGTTCTGCGGATCGCCCCAGTCCCTGCCGGTATAGCAGGCGTAATAGCGCTCGCGATGCTTGTCTTCGGCATCGAGCTCCTTGAGCGTACGGTTCCCGTAATGCTCCTTGGCACGCTCTTTCCGGAACGCCTCATCGGCATAGATGAAGAACGAGTAGGAGTTCGGCTCGTCCTTCAAGATGAAGTCCGCGCAGCGCCCGAGAAAGACTGCGCTGCCTTCCCGCGCGATGCCCAGGATGACCTTCGCCTGCTCCAGATACATCTGGTTGTGCTGCGGCACGCGCTCCATGGCATAATCGCCCAAGTTGCCGAGGCAGTTCTCCGGCGCATTGTAGGAGCGCTCGATTAGGTTGTGGAAGTCGGACTCCTTCCCGAGATTCTCCGCCGCCATGGCGACGATCTTGCGGTCGTAGCGGCGCACTCCCATCTTCCTTGCCACGAGGTCGGCGATCTCGCGCCCGCCGCTCCCATACTGGCGCGTGATGGATATCAACGTGTTCTTCTCCATACTGCCATCAATCCTTTCTTTATGCCCTTGCCCTTGCGGAAAGCCCCCGGCTCAAAGCTCTCCCCTCGCCTCTCTCTGGATGAGGTCGCTCATGATCTTCGGATAGAGCTTGTCCAGGCGGTAGAAGAAGAGGAGCAGCAAGAGGACCACCCAGACGAAGAGCGGGCCGAACATGTAGATGTCGATGATCATCGAGATGGTCTGCTCGGACTGCGCCACCGTGCCTGCGGACGATGCGACATAGCCCGCATAGGAGAGAAGGCCCGTGAGGATCGCGCTGGTGAGGCCGGAGCCGACCTTCGTGCCGACAGATCCGCCCGAAAAGACCAAGCCCTCCTGGCGAAGGTGCGTCTTCCACTGCCCATATTCGACGGCATCGCCGAGGAAGCCGAAGATGACCGACTGGATCGGCGCAAAGCCGATGCCGCGAATCACGCAGCTGAACACGACCCAGTGGAAATCCTCGGGATTCAGCAGGAAGATCAGATGCCCGACGAAGCAGACGGCGACGCCGGCGAGCGACATGTTGCGCTTGCCGAAGCGTTGCAGGAGGCGCGGGCTGAAGACGGCCATGACGAAGATGGTGATCAGCGTCTCGAGGAGATAAAGGCCGCTGTAGAGCGAATCGTCCTCGAAGATGTATTTGCAGTAGTACGGCAAAATCGTGCCGGTGATCGTGAAGATGACGTTCTGCATCATCCAGATGGTCATGCCTGCCCAGAAGTACTTGTTGACCGCGAGCGCCTTCAGCGCCTTTGCGACCGGGATTTTCTCGGCGGTCTTTCTCGCCTCGATGACGACGGTCTCCTTGCAGCGGGAAAAGCAGAAGAGCAGCAAGAGAAGCCCCAGGACCGCCCAGACGGACATCACTTCCACCCATGCCATCTGCGTGTCGCCGAAGATCTTGACGAGCGGCAGCGTCGCCGAGACCGACAGGATGCGCCCCCAAGGAGACAGGCACATGCGCGTGATGGAGAGCATGTCGCGTTCCTTGGAAGAGCGCGTCATCATCGCGGACAGCGATCCATACGGCAGGTTCAGCGCCGTGTAGCAGACCGTCGTGCACAGGTTGTAGGTCACAAAGAGATAGGCGAACTGCAGGGTGCTGGAGCCTTGCGGCACCGTATAGATCAGCACGATGGAAATGGCAAACGGGATACTCATCCACAAGATCCAAGGTCGGGACTTGCCCCACTTGGAATTGGTCTTCTCGACGAAGAAGCCCATGACGACATCCGAGATGCCATCGAAGCACCTCGAGATCAGCATGACCAGTCCGACCATGGCAGGATCGATGCCTGCATAATCCGTATAGAAGAAGGTCAGGATGCCCATCGCACCCCATACGACATTCTGCGCCGTATCGCCAAGGCCATAGGCGATGCGCGTCAGCCACGGCAGCCTTGCGGTTGCCGCATGTTCCGAAGCCCCCATATCAACGCCTCCTCAAAATCAAAAATGCCATGTATCTATCCTTCCCGCATCATCCCGGCAGCTCTTGCTCGGGCGCTTCACAGTCACCGTGAAGCACCCGAGCAAAGAGATTGGAAAAAGAACTGCACCTGCCTCAGATATGCGCCTTTTCCTTTATGTACTTGCGTGCCTTCTGCGCGTATTCGAGCGGATTGGCCTTTGCCGGATCCTGCTCCGCCTCGACGATAAACCAGCCGTCGTAGTCGCTCTTCGTGACGATGTCGAAGATCGGCGCAAAATCGATCGCGCCATCGCCCGGCACCGTGAACATGCCAGCGCGGACGCCATCGAGGAAGCTCATGTCCTCGTCCTTCACCTTGTCCCTGACCACCATGCGGATGTCCTTGAGGTGGATATGGCGGATGCGCGGCAGGTACTTCTTCAAGATGGCGACAGGATCTTCGCCCGAGCAGACGAGGTGGCCCGTATCAAAGAGCAGCCAGACGAGTTCCGGATCGGTCATCTCCATCAGGCGGTCGATCTCTTCCGTCGTCTGCACGCAGGTGCCCATGTGATGGTGGTAGGTCATCGTGAGGCCGATCTTCTTCGCGACGGCGCCGAGCTTGTCGAGGCCTTCGGCGAGCGTCTTCCACTGCGCTTCCGTATTGGTCGGCTTTCCCGCAAAGACGGGGACGTCGAGCCTGCCCTGGACGCTCGTGCCCTGCTCTGCCACATTGCAGAACTTCGCGCCGAGCGCCTTCAAGAACTCGCAGTGCGCGATGAAGTCCTTCTCCACCTGCTCGTACGGCTGCGTGAGGAGGAAGGAGCTGAACCATGCGCTTGCAATCTCCATGCCCCGAAGATCCAGCGCCTTCTTCAAGACGGCGACATCCTTCGGGTACTTGCTGCCGACCTCGCAGCCGGAAAACCCCGCCAGCGCCATCTCGCTGATGCACTGCTCAAACGTGTTTTCCTTTCCGAGATCCGGCATGTCGTCGTTCGTCCATGCGATGGGGGCAATCCCGAGTTTGATCTTAGCCATGTTGTAGCCTCCTTGATAGAACTGTTGTGAAATATCGTAAGCCAGCGTGAGCCGCGATGTTCGTGAACCGCAAGAACGTCAGTATTTGCGCGCCGCATCGTAGTTCGGCTTCATTATCTCGCGGTAGACCTTCTGCACCTTCTCGCTCTTGGCGACCTCCGCGACGCCGACGCGCCACCAGTCGCCGTAGCCGTGTACCATGGTCTTAGGGAGAACCTTGCAGTCGATGAGGGTCGAGACCTCCTGCTTCTTGGCATCCTCAAGTGCTGCCTTCAGCTCCTCTGCCGTATGCACCGTGTAGGTCTTGCAGCCATAGGAGGCAGCGTTCATCGCAAAGTCGACGGGGACGAAGCCGCCGTCGAGTGCGCCGGTCGTCTCGTTGCGGAAGCGGATCTCCGTGCCGTAGCTACCCTGCCCATGTCCAATCTCGAGGTTGTTGATGCAGCCGTTGGTCATGTTGTCGAAGACGATGACATTGATTTTCTTGTGCTCCGCGATGGAGACTGGAAGCTCCGAATGCAGCATCATGTAGGCGGCATCGCCGACGAGGGCATAGACCTCACGCTCCGGCTCTGCCAGCTTCACGCCGAGTGCGGCGTTGACCTCATAGCCCATGCAGGAAAAACCGTATTCCACATGGTAGCTGCCCTTGGTCTTCGCGCACCAGGCGCGCTGCATATCGCCCGGCAGCGATCCCGAGGCACCGACGACGATGGCATCTTCTCCGATGCAGGCATCCAGCACGCCGAGGACGCGCGTCTGCGGCAGGGCGCCGCCCGTGACCTCGAGGAATTCCTTCGCCGCCTTCTGGAAGTCGAAATCGTCATTGACCTCGGGGACAAAATCCTCCCCCGTGTACTCGATGGCAAAGAGACGCGCCACCTCCTTCTCGTAGGCATCCTTTGCCGCCCTGATGTCTGCCGCATAGCCGTCCGAGACATGGTAGCCGGCCTTTTCCAGTGCCGCATCCAGCATGGCAAGCGAGACACCCGCATCGCCGACCACCTGCAGGCCGTCCATCTTGTAGGCATGGAAGCGGGAGATGTTGATGTTCAGGAACTCAACCTCCGGATGCTGGTAGATCCACTTGGAAGAGGTCGTGAAATCCGTGTAGCGCGTGCCGATGCCGATGACGAGATCGGCCTCTTTGGCAAGCGTGTTGGCGGCAAGGCCGCCCGTCTCGCCAAGGCCGCCCATGTTGAGAGGATGCGTCCAGGAAATCTCGCCCTTGCCTGCCTGCGTCTCGCCGAAGGGGATGCCGTACTTCTCCGCGAACGCGCGGAAGGGCTCCTCCGCCTCGGAGTATTTCACGCCGCCGCCGAAGATCATCATCGGGCGCTTCTTGCGGCGGATGAGTGCGACGGCCTCTTCGATCGCGCGTTCGGACGGCTTCGTGCGCTCGATATGGTGCACGCGCTTCTTGAAGAAGCAGGTCGGATAGTCCCACGCCTCGCCCTCGACGTCCTGCGGCAGCGCGATGCAGACCGCGCCCGTCTCGGCAGGGTCAGTCAGGACGCGCATGGCATTGATGCAGGCCGTCATCAAGATCTCGGGGCGCGTCACGCGGTCAAAGTATTTCGAGACCGCGCGGAAGGCATCATTTGCCGTGATGGAGAGGCTCGCCGGCTGCTCCATCTGCTGCAGCACGGGGTCGGGCTGACGGTCGGCGTAGGTGTCGCCCGGCAGGAAGAGCACGGGGATGCAGTTCGCCGTCGCCGTCGCCGCTGCCGTCACCATGTTCATCGCGCCAGGGCCGACCGACGAGGTGCAGGCATACATCTGCTTGCGCCGCTTCTGCTTGGCAAAGCCCATGGCCGCATGCGCCATGCCCTGCTCATTGCGTCCCATGCGCATGATGAGGTGCCCGGCGTCTTCCTCCAGTGCCTGCCCGATGCCGACGACATTGCCATGCCCGAAGATGCCCTCGAACATCGGCTGCTCCTTGCCGTCGAATTCGACATACTGGTTGTTCAGGAATTTCACCAACGCCTGCGCAACCGTCATTCTTTCCGTCTTTGCCATCGCTCTTCCTCCCCTATGGCAAGGATGGGCGCCGCTCCACACAGGGTGCGTCCGCCGTTTTTTTCCTGCCTTTATTTCCTGCCTTTCGGCTGCCAGATGTCCGCTTCCGGATCGAGGAGCCAGACATGCTCTTCTAGATCCGTGCGGGTCTTCTTCCACGGGTCGCCGTCAAGGTGGCGGATCATCCAGCTGTACCACATCGCATAGCCAGGGGCCGTCACCTGCGGATGCATGTAGCCGCCGGTGATCTCCGACCAGCTGTTGTGCGTGATCTTGAAGGCATTGTCGCCGATGAAGGCCGCGCCGAAGCCCTGCGGCCGATCGAACTTGTAGGTGTAGACCTCCGGCTGGGGATGCTTGTGCGGGATGTAGCCCGACCAGCAGCCCGGCGTGTTGATAACCTCGCCGTTGACCATATTGGAATACGGCGCATTGTCATAGTCGAAGATCGTGCGGACCGTGCGCTCTGCCGTCCCCTGCCAAAGCCCTGCGCCGAAGATGTCCGCCTGCACGTCTTCGGGGCGGTAGAAGACGGGGGCAAAGCCGCGCTCGTTCGGGGTCTTCTGCACCAGGATCTCCGAGGGCTTCTGTGCCTTGATGACGACCTGCGTTCCATGCGGCACATGGAGCGCATAGGGGTTCTCGTCAAAGAGGGAGCTCCGGTGCATGACCTCCTTCTTGCCGCCCCAAGAGATCTCCGCCGCTCCCTGCAGGATGACGAAGGCCGTCTCCTGCAGGGCATCTTCAAATGCCACGATCTCGCCTTCCGCCATCACCTGATAGCCGATGTCCATGAGCATGTCGCTCTCGCGCGTCGTCATCGCGTTATATCCATGCGAGAGCTTGCCCAAGCGTCCGAATCTCATAAGCCTGCCTCCCAACCGAGTTCCGTGATGACCTTCTCCTCCGCATGCTCCTTCATGAAGGCGTCGATCGCCTCCACCGTCTGCATCGCATTCGAGCAGCTGTGGCTCGCGACGACCATGGCGGCATGCGCCGTGGCATGCTGCAGGGCATCGGGCACCTCCCAGCCTGAGAGCAGGCCGTAGACGAAGGCACTGCCATAGGCGTCGCCGCCGCCGAAGGACTTCAGGAGCTTGATATGGTAGGACTCGACCTTGTAGGCCTTCTTGTCCGCCGTATAGGCGATCGATCCCTTCTTGCCATGCTTGATGATGACGATTTTCGCGCCCTGCGCGATGTACTTCTCCGCGAGGACATGATCTTTCGGCTCCTCGGCCTCTTCTGCCAGCCCCTCGGTCAGGTTGACCTCGTCGCGCGAGCCGATGATGATGTCCGCCATGCCGGCGAGGATGGAATAGTAGATTTGGATCTCTTTCTTGGATCTCCAGCTGTAGGGGCGGTAGTCGATGTCAAAGAGGATGCGCGTGCCATGCTTCTTGGCATACTGCGCTGCGAGAAGGCAGGCCTCGCGCGAGGGGCTCTTGGAGAGCGCCGTGCCCGAAATGATGAGAATCTTGGCCTCTCGGATATAGTCTTCGCTGACATCTTCCGGACGTAGCGCCAGATCTGCCACTTCGTCGCGGTACATGAGGATGCTGCTCTCCGTCTCGCTCTTCATCTCCGTAAAGGTGAGGCCGATACGCTCGCCATGCCGCGCCCGCTGCATCTGGCTCGTGTCGATGCCGCGTTCCTTGAAATAGTTCAGGACGAAGTCGCCGAACTGGTCGTCCGATACGCAGCCGATGAAGCCGACCTCCTTGCCGAGCTTCCGGATGCCGACCGCCATATTGCCCGGCGAGCCGCCGAGATACATGGAGAAGGTCTCGACCTTGTCGAGCGTGCGGTTCGTCTCATTGGGGTTGAAATCCAGCGTGACGCGACCGATCAACACGACATCGCGCGTTTTCCTCTCATCAAAGCTGATGCTCATAGCTTCCTCCTTTGCACCTTGCGCCTCGCGCCTTCTCATGCCTTGCCCGATAGCCCGAAAATCTGCATGTGGCGCTTGACGTTCGCATAGGTTCCTTCCACGATGGCCTCGCTGAAGTCGAAGTAGCTTGCCGAGGGCTTCTCCTCGTGCACCTTCTTGATCTTCGCGGCAGAAGCATCGTAAGAGGCCGTCGCGATGTTGATCTTATCGATGCCGTTTAAAAGGCAGGTCTTGAAATCCGCCTCCGTGAGGCCCGTGCCGCCGTGCAGCACGAGCGGCGTCTTGACCGCCGCATGGATCTCCTGCAACCGGTCGATCCTAAGCTTCGGCTGCTCGCGGTAGTTCCCGTGCGCCGTGCCGATGGCGACCGCCATCGCATCGATGCCGGTCTTTTCGGCAAAGCACACGGCTTCCTCCACGCTCGTCACGAGCACGTCGGCACTTTCCATATCGCCCTCCGCGCCGCCGACGTGCCCAATCTCGCCCTCGACATCTGCGCCGTAGCGCCTCGCCAGCTTCACGACTTCCTTCGTGCGCGCGATATTCTCCTCAAGCGGATACTTCGAGCCGTCGAACATCACGGAGGTGAACCCCAGCTCCAGCGCAAGTCCTATGGTTTCCATCGTCGCGCCATGGTCGAGATGCACGGCCGTCGGCATCTTGCATTTCCTTGCCGCCGCCAGCATCACGGGAGCTAAGAGCTCCAGCGGCGAGTAGCGAAGCCGCCCTTCTGCAATCTGCAGGAGGAGTGGCGCATGAAGCTCCTCTGCCGCGCGGATCGCGCCCATCGCCATTTCCATATCCGATACATTGAATGCGCCAATCGCATAACTTGCGTCCACCTTCGAGATGAGGTCGGACATCTTCACCAGTGCCATCTTGCTGCCTCCTGCTCTCCTGCTATTCCTTCCCAGGAGCCCTCAATAGAGTTCGCGATAGATGGCGATGAGGTCATCTTTCGTCGGGATGCGCATCGTATTCTGCGGGCTGCCGCTCTCGAGCGCATCGGATGCCATCTTGGAGAGCTGGGCGAAGAAATCTTCCTTCTTCACGCCGAGCTTGCCAAGCGTCGGGATGCCGGCCGCCTTGCAGAAGCGCGAGACTTCGGCGACGAAGGCCTCTGCCGCCTCCTTGATTGGCGTCTTCTCGTCGGCAACGCCCATGAGGCAGGCGATCTTGGCGAAGCGCTCCGTGTTCTCCTCGATGGCAAACTTCATGCAGGCGGGTAGCAAGATCGCATTGGACACGCCGTGCGCGATGTGGAAGAGCGCGCCGATGGGGCGGCTCATGCCGTGCACGATCGTGACCGATGCATTGTTGAAGGCAAGCCCCGCCTCAGTCGCCGCGATCGACATCGCAAGTCGCGCCTCGACATTCGCCCCATCCGCATAGCAGAGGGGGAGGTTCTTGTGGATCTTCTCGATGGCAGAGAGCGCGAAGGTATCGGTCATCGGCTGCGCCTTGCGCGAGGTATAGGCCTCGATCGCATGGCAGAGGGCATCGATGCCCGTGGCCGCCGTCACCTTCGGCGGTGCCGTCATCGTGAAGGTCGGATCGACGAGGGCAAGCGCCGGGATAATGGAAGGACCGCCGAGGAGCATCTTGACGTTGTTCTTCGTATCCGAGATGATCGTGTTCTTCGTGACCTCAGAGCCCGTGCCCGCCGTCGTCGGAATCGCCACGAGATAGGGTACCTCCATGTCGATGGAGACATGCATGTAGTCGGCGATCTCCCCCTCGGCACGCGACATAAAAGCGATGGCCTTGGCGGCATCCATCGGGCTGCCGCCGCCGAGCGCGATGAGGAAATCGCAGCCTTCCCTCTCGTAGGCGGCAACGCCCGCTTCCACAATCGTGTCGGTCGGCTCGGTATTCGCCTCCGCGAAGATGGCGTAGCCAATGCCCGCCTTCTGCAGGGCCGCTTCGACCTTCTTCACATTGCCGAACTTCACCATGGCGGCATCGGTGACGATGAGGGCCTTCTTGCCCTTTGAGGCGATATGCTCGCCGAGCTCCTCTATGACGTTCTTTCCCGAAAGGATCTTCGCTGGCGCCATGAATGTGTATCCCATACCATCATCCTCCAATTTTCAGCCGCAAAGGCTATCATCTATCCTGACACAATGATCGTGCTATCGATTTGATTCAAAAGATTCCGACATGCGGGCTCTTGCATGGCTCTACCCCTCCAGACAGGGAGCCGAGAGAACCTGCAGAAAGGAGAAATGCCTTCCATGCTGCAATATTTCCCCAGCCGTCCCCCTGCGCTTCCCTTTTCCTCCGGCAAGCTCCCTGAACTCGCCTACATCTGCCATGTCGATGCGGAATCCTCTAAGATGCCCCGCCTGGTTCACGACCACAAGGACATCTGCGAGGTCCTCCTGGTATATGGGGGGGGGGGGATATTTCATCGAGGGGCAGAGCTTCTCTGCCCGTCCTGGCGACCTGCTCCTCTTCAATAGCCACACGGCACATTACGAATATACCTGCGGCAATGCCTGCGTCTCGTACTGCATCGGCATCAAGGGCCTTTCGCTCGATGGGCTTCCCAAGGATCATATCATAGGGAAGGAACTCTCTCCCCTGCAGAGCCTCGGCGCCTTCTACCCGCGCTTCCTGCAGCTCTTCGAGGGGCTCTGGCAGGAAGCGCGGGAGGACGGGGCCGCCACGCAGTACCTGCTCGCAGCGCTCCTTTCCAAGCTCCTCTTATTCCTGAAGGAGCACGGCGCGGCAAACCATACGGAGCTTGACGCGCTCGTCGCGCGTGCCAAGCGCTTCATCGACGAGAACTATCGCGAGCCCCTCCGCCTTGCGGCCATTGCGAAGGCCTGCCATGCCAACCCCTACTATCTCTCCCGCCTCTTCAAGGCGGAGCTCGGGCTGTCGCCGATGCAGTACTGTATCCTGCACCGCATCGGCGAGGCGCAGAACCTCCTGATCAACACGGGCGACACCATCACGAAGATCGCGATGACCGTCGGCTACAACAACTCAAACTACTTCCAGAACGTCTTCAAGGATGCGCTCGGCATGACGCCGCGGGAGTACCGCCAGAAGTGGGTCGGCGACCAGGAGAGGGACTAGCCTCTCCCAGCCGCACTCCCTCAACGATCAAGCCGCAACGCCCCAAAGGCTCAAAAACCCAAAAGCCTCAAAGCCCATACGCTGCGCGGATCTCGGAAATCTTCACGGGACGGTGCTCTGCGACCGACTTCTTGGCCGCAAGGCCGATGAGGACGGGCGCAAGACCGTCGTTTGCCTCGACAGGTGTCTCCGTGTCCTTGACGATCGCGCCTACGAACTGCTCGATCTCGCTCGCATAGGCTGCCATATAGCGCTCGAGGAAGAAGAAGAGAGGCTTTTCTGCGACCACGCCGTCCTTGCCGGAAAATACCGCGCTCGATGCCGTATCGTTCGAGATGGCGATCGCGCCCTTGTCGCCGAAGACCTCCGCACGTTGGTCATAGCCGTAGCAGGCCGCGCGGCAGTTGTCGATGACGGCCGTCGCGCCGTTGTCGAGCTTCAGCGTGATGACCGCCGTGTCGATGTCGCCCGCCTTGCCGATAGCAGGATCGACCGTGACCGAGCCCTCGGCATAGACCTCTTCCACCTCTGCGCCCGAGAGATAGCGCACCATGTCGAAATCATGGATGGTCATGTCGAGGAAGATGCCGCCCGAGACCTTCACATAGTCGATGGAAGGAGGCTCCGGGTCGCGCGAGGTGATCTTGATGATCTGTTGCTTGCCGACCTTGCCCGCTGCCACGGCATCGTGGACGGCCTTGAAATTGTGGTCGAAGCGGCGGTTGAAGCCGACCTGGTACTTCTTGCCCGAGGCCTTGACGACCTCCATCACTTCCTTGATTTTCTCGACATCATGGTCGATCGGCTTCTCGCAGAAGACGTGCTTGCCTGCGCGGAGCGCCTCGATGGAAAGCGGCGAATGCTGGTCCGTCGAAGCGCAGATGAGAACCGCCTCGATCTCAGGGTCACGTAAGATCTCATGGTAGTCCTTGGTCGTCTTGGAAATTCCCATGGAAGCAGCCCATGCCTCCATCTCCGCGTTCATGAACGGGTCTGCCACCATCTTGACCTCGGCATCCTTGACGAATTTCTGGACGCTCTCGCCATGGACGCGCCCGATGCGCCCTGCTCCGATAATACCGACTTTAATCATCATCCTACCGCCTTTCTGTTAGAGAGCCTCGCAAGGAAAGTGCCGCAGCCGCTGCTCGCCTCAGGCATCTTCCAGCCCCATGGTGCATGGCCGCATCGCTTCCCTGCTTCCTTTGCTGATTGTGCTTTCATTGTAGCATCTTCCCTGTCCGCGAACCTATAAAGTTTTGCCAAAATTTCGATTCTTTCGCTCGTTTTCTGCGGAAGAGATCGCGGCGACCTATAAAATCTTGCGCTCTTTCCTGAAGGCACCCCGGATCTCCCTCAGCGGAAGTCTCCCCACAACGAAAAACGGTTCATGAAGTTTCCTTCACGAACCGTTTCGTTCCCTGTTCTTATGAATGCCTTGTCCTGCCTTGTCATGCATTGTCACAAATTGTCATGCATTTAAGGTCATTTTGACGACGTCCGAGAGCATGCCGCCCCTTCATCCTTCCTGTGCGCTGGAGCATACCGGCATGATCTTGCTGGCGTGCGGCATGGCGGTGATCTTGTAATTGTCCTATATTATCTTTCTTCTAATATCAAGAAAATAAAAGAAAGCTTCGGTTGAAATAGAATTGATGTTGGCAGCGACTTGTCTTGCACGTCACCCCAGCTGGCTGGTGAGATCGAGGAGGCTGCCGGTGGTGTCGTCTGCTAGCAGGCTGTCTGCCACCTTGTACCGCTCTGCTGCCTCCACATTTGCCATGCCCGTCGGGCGGTAGGGCTTCTTCGTGGAGGGGTGCTCCTCCTCCTTGTCCATAGAGAGGGAGTCGTCCGGCAGCTCCTCGTAATCCTTGGAGTTTGCAAACTTCGCCCATTCGTCGGTGATGGCGGCCAGCATGTAGATGTATTTCTCCATGGGGAGGGCTGCCGATTTGCCCGCAGAGCGGAAGGACTCCAGAAGTGCCTTCTTTGTAGCGGATAGCTCCGCCTCCTTCGATACCATTTTCTCCTTGGCCGCCGCTTCCTT
This sequence comes from uncultured Mitsuokella sp., assembly GCA_945873115.1. GTDB lineage: Bacteria > Bacillota > Negativicutes > Selenomonadales > Selenomonadaceae > AWVT01. The sequence goes on along the minus strand of CAMCBT010000033.1, from coordinate 44 downwards.
TTCCGCGGTGGTCTTCCCCGACGCCGCCCCTTGCTCCGTGGGGC
>CAMCBT010000032.1 GCA_945873115.1 uncultured Mitsuokella sp. | reverse complement strand
CCCCAGCAGTGCGCTCATATTTTTACGATTCATACTATCGCCCTTTCCCTGCATTCTGTGCATAGTTCTTCCTTTTCTACATTCCACAGGAATAGCAAAAATCCTGCTTCTCCTCGGAAAAGCAGGATTTTTCTATGGGGATTATGCTTTCTTTCCAAACAGGCGCTCCAGGAGCTCCTCCTCGTCCATGGCGTCGCCGCCTTCGAGATTGATGACTCCCCGGCCCTTCAGGGCGGCATCGGCTGCCCTCGTGGCTGAGGAGTCCTCCTGCAGCACATCGCCTGCCGCGCCGGTCCCGGTGGAGGATCTCCCCCCCTCGGCCAGCTGCGCCGCTACCGATGAGCTATGGGTGAGGGCTTCGTAGTCGACGCCATTGCCCGCCTCCCCTGCCGGATACTCCACCGCATAGGTGGGGAGTTTCGAGAAGATGCCGCTCATATCCTTCGAGGCATTCTCGTAGACATTGGCATCAGGGGTGACGGGCAGGTAGTCCACAATTTCATGGTACTCCTTGCCCGGGTCCAGCAGCTCCAGGGTAAAGGCCGTCTTGTTCCCCTCCGCCTGGGAGAAAGTGTAGTTCTTCCCATAGTTGCCGGAGGTTCTGCCGCCGTACCAGCCGTAGACCCCGTAGGAGCCGGGCTGGGTGGGCACCTCAGCCGTATCCAGGACAAAGGTGAAGTCCGAAGCCTGGCCCTCCCCGGGTAGGAAGCCGGTGACGCGCCCCGTAAAGGCGGGAAGCGCATCCCCCACATAGGCCCGGGCTGTGTCCGCCGTGGCGGTGAGGGTGCGGCGATGGATCACGCCGTCGCCCGTCGCGTCAGGGCTTGCCACTGCATAGTTCCCGTTGCCCGCCGTGATGCCGGCGTAGGTGACGCGCTGCATCTTTTCATCCGCATCCTCGCTGTCGGCGGCGTTTTCCTCCGCGAATCGGGCATCCCCGACGCGAAGATCCGCCGTATCTCTTCCCACCAGGTTGTCCGCCGTGAGGAAGCGCGCGGCGTCCGAAAGATTGCGCGTGCCGTCGTACGTCTTTTCGGCTTTCTTTGCCGTGACATGCACGGCGCGCTTTTCGATCGCCCCGTTGTGCAGGGTGAACGTGCCGGAAAGACCGTTCTTCTCCTTCGTCGCCCCCGGCGCGTCCGCTTCGAGGTCGTAATTCGTATTGTCCCAGGAGATCGTGTAGTCGATGGCGTCCGTGCCGGCGTTCGCACTCTCGTACAATGCCTTATCGAGGCGCAGGTTCAGCGTATCGCCCGCGACGAGCGCATCGTGGGCGATGCCGGCGCCGGCGATGTCCGAAAGCGCGGTTCTGCCGTCGTTGTTCCGGTGCGCCGCGTCGACGCCACCTCCTTGGTAGACCGTCGTCGTGCCGTCGTACACCTTGTCGTGCTTCGTGCCGTCCGTGCGGATCTTGATCGTCTTCGGCAGGATCGTCCCCTTGCCGACGAGGGCGCCGCCTTGGGCATAGCCGCCCGTCACAGCGGAATCCGCCGCCGCAAGCTCGTAATTCTTGCCGTCCGTCAGCGCGATGTTCGAGAAAGTGACATCGTGGGCGTTCCTTGCAACATGGTCCGACGCGTCGCGGATGACGCCGCCCGCATCGTAGGACACCGTGAGCGCCGCGCGGTCGATGCCGGTGCCGTCGATAATGCCCGTCGTCTCCGTCTTCCCTTGCAGAACAACGAGATCCTTGTAGGAATCGGGGACGGAGACATCTGCCGCGCCGTTGTATTCGCGGTCGATGTCCGTCGCCTGCCTGCCGCCCTCAAAGTCATAGTAGACCTTGCGCTTCCAGATGTCGCCGTACGCCTCGGCGGTCGCCGTCTCCTGCGCCTCTCCCTTGTCGCCGGCGTTCTTCTTCGAGGCGTCGAAGGTATAGTTCCCCGTCCCGTTGCCGGAGAGGGTGAGCGTGTAGTCGATCGCCGCCTTGCCCGTCGCCTTTCCTTGCGTGGAGGTCGCGTCCTTGCTCCGATACGCCTCGCTCCAGTCGATCGTGACCAGATTCTTGTCCTTGTTGAGGACGCCCCGGTCGATCACGAGATTGTCATGGAACTTCGACGCGTCCTGCGTCCCGTCGTAGATCTTGGAGAGAATGCTCGGATCGGCGCCGTTCGACTTGTCCTTCAGATGGTACGTCAGGACGCGCGGCGTGATGGCGGCGGTGTGGATCTTCGCGAGATGCGGATCCGCCGCGTCGCCGATCTTCGCGTCCTTCAGCACGTCCGTCAGCAGCTTGTCGAGTGCCGACGCGCTGTTGTCCATCACGAAATTGTTGCCCACGTCGGCAGCGTTGATGCGCTCGATCTTGATCTGCGCGTCGAGATTTGCCCCCACATCCGACTGGCTGAACTTGCTCTCGCTCTCGTCGATGTCGTACTTGATGTCGACGGGAGCGCCGGTGACGCCCGTCTTCGTGTGGATGCTCAGAATGCTACTCGTGATGTCCTCTGTGATGTCCGGCGTGCCGTCGTATTCCTTCGACGGCGCGGCGCCGACCCAGTTCGCCTCGATGTCCCCCGCCGAGAGGGCGAGCCGGCGGATCTTGCCCTTCGCCGCCTCCTCCTTGAAGTACACCGTGTCGGCGATCGTATAGTTGTCCGCGAGGAAGCCGCCGGTGCCGTTCGCCTTCGCCTTCATCGCGGCGTCGAGATTCCCGTAGCGCACGGCCTTATAGCCCGTGTGGTCCGCCTCGGTCGTTCCCTTGGAGGCATCGTAGTTGACGCTGCCGTCCTCCGTGAACGTGCCGCTCGCCGCCGCGTCGCCAATCGCGCCGCCGCTTACGACATGCTCCGTCGTCCCGCCGCCCGTGAACTTCCCATACGTTCCCCGGATTCTGCTGCCCTCGGCAAAGCCCTGATTGTCGGCGTTCGTGATGACCATGGACTCGCCATGCGTCCCCGTAAACGTCGCGGAAAGCTCCTTCACATCCGTCCTGCCGTCATACGCCTTGTTGGCGGTCGTATTGCCGGCGACGCTGTTGATCTTGTCCGCAGCCGCCTCGGCAAAGCCAAAATCCACGTTCTTGATGACAAAGGGCGTGATCGTCCCCTGATTCTTCCCGACGAAGGAAAGCTCCGCCGTGCCGCTGACGTGATTCCCCGACGTATTGCCGTCGTAGAGATCGTAGTCGTTCGTTCCGAGCGTCGCCTTGTACTGAAGATCGACGTTCTCGATGTAGGGATTCGCGGGATTGTCCGCCTTGTTCCACTTGACGTCCTTCTGGGAGAACGCCCCCGTGAGCGTCTTCGCCGAAAGAGCCTTCCCGTCGCTCGACTGGATGTCCACGAGGCTTTCGATGGCGTCTTTCGCGGCGGCTTCGCCCTCATGCCCCGCATCCGTGCGCGCGCCGTAGAGATCCGTCGTGCCGTCATAGGCGCGCTCCACCTCGCCCCTCGCCACGGCGATGGCCTGCTGGGGCGTGATGGCGACCTGGATCGTCTGGTGTTTCGCGTCCTGCGCGCCGTTCTCCGCGAGGAGCGTCAGCGTGTGCGTCCCGACGTCATAGGCGTTCTTCCCGGATGTCGACGTAAGCTCGTAGTTGTCGAAGCGCTTCGCGCTGTCCCCCGCGAGGGTCAGGACGAACTTCGCGCTCTTCGTCGTATCGACGTGCGCCGTGCCGTCGCCTGTGGGATCGATGTATTCCGCGTCCTTGACCGTAAAGCCCGCCGCATTCTCGTAGAGCTTCGCCTCCCCCGTCACGCCGTCGCTTACGCTGAGGTACTCGATGTAGTCCCCCGCCTTCGCGCTCTCCTTCTGGCGGAGCCAGCCCGTGTGGTCGTAGGCGACCTTCGTCGAGCCGCTCTCAAAGACGCGGGTGATCGGCTGGGCGTACGCCGCCTGCATCGCATCGTCGAGATTGAGCGAAAGCGGCGTGATCGTCCCGCCCTGCGCCTCGACATAAACCTTCTTGTTCAGCGCGTCGGAGAGCTTGTAGTTCCTTCCGCCGAGGGCATTTTTCTTCAGCGCGTCCGAAAGCGCCGCGCCGTTTGCCGCGCGGTAGCCCACGTCCTTCTTCGCGACGCTTCCGTCGCTCGCGCGGCGCACGTTGGACGAGGCGGAAAAGGAGCCGTCCGCCGCTCCGTCGCCGTAGTCCGCGGCGAGGAGCGCGGCATCGAAGAGGTCGGAGAGCGTCTGGCTTTTCACCAGTCCCGCCGCCGTCCCCCGAAGGGCGTCCGCGATCTGCGAGCCGTTCGTGCCGACGCCCGTCTTGCCGTCGTACGTCTTCGTCACATCGGCAAAATCGAGGGCGCGGATCTCCTTCGGGAGGATCTTGCCCTGCCCGTTGATGACGAGATCCGCCGTCCCCGCCGTCCCCTGCCCCGCGACCTGCCCGTAGAAGAGATCGTAGTTTCCAGAGCCGAGGTTGACGGTATACGATGCCTGCTGGTACGCCGGCGCGCCGCCCGCGTCCTCCTTGACATCGCCCGCCGCCGTGTCGCCCAGCGTCGCCGTGATGCTAGGCGCCGAAAGAAGCCCCTTGCCGGAGGACGTCCGGAAGGAAAGCAGATCCGACGCGGCGACGGCGCGCCCCGCCCCGTCCGTCACGCCGACGAATGCGTTCGTCCCGTCGTACGTCTTATGGATGTCCCTGCCGTCCAGTGCCGCAAGGACGTGCTGCGGCGTGATCGTACCCTGCGCGTCCTTCGTCAGCGTGACGGAGCCGTCCGCGCCGGTCGTGTGGAACGTGACATCATCCCAGACGTAGTTGCCCGCCGCCGCCTTGTCCAGCGTGAAGGAATACTGCACGTTCTTCGTGCCGACGTTCTCGTCTGCGTAGCGCGCGCGCGAAGAAAACGAGCCGCCCTTCTGGAACGCGCCCGTACGATCCACGAGATCGTTCGCCTTCGAACCGATCGTCAGATGGCGCACGAAATCCTGCGCCGTCTTCTTTCCCTCCTGCCCGAAGTCCCAGCCCGTATGGTCGTAGTCCACATCCGCCGAGCCATCGTAGACCTTCGTGATGCCCTGGAAGTCGAACCAGATGTCAGCGTCCTTCAGCGCGAGGGGGGAGATGTAGTTGTTCTTCGTCGTGAGGGTGTACGTCGCGTTCGCGCCCGTGCCGTTCTTCACGAGATTGTCCGCATCGCCCGCGCTCTTTTGGATGTAGAAATTCCCCTTGTCGTCGCCGACAAGTTCCAGCTGATAGGTGACGTTCGTCTCCCCGGCTCTCTCGCTGCCGTACGTCGCCTTCTTTAGTCGATCCGTGTTGAGGGCGACGGCGTCCTGCGCTACAAGCCCTTTCAGCTCGGGATTCGTCAGCGTGATGGAGGCCTTGTTCGCATCGGAGAGGGCGTTCGTGCCGTCGTACGTCTTCGTCATGGGATTCACGTTGATCGTGAGGCCGAGCGGCGTGATCGTCCCCTTGCCCGTGACCGTCGTCGGCGCGATGGTGTAGTTGTTCTTCGCGTCCTCGTCCTTGAAGGAAAAGGCGTAGGTGATGTCCTTCTGCGCAAGGCCCCCCTTCGCGTCGTAGCTGACGTCTTTTCCTGCCCGCTCGCTGTTCGTCTTCTGGTATGTGCCGCGGATGACGAGGGCGTCCTCCTCCCCCTGGACGAGATGGTGCGCTGCGTCGTCCGCGTTCCGGTACGTCACATAGCCGTCGTTGAGCGTGAGATCCGTGCGGCCGCCCGCGCGCACCTGATCCGTGCGGTCGTAGGCGCGGTCCGCCGTCTTGCCCGATGCCTTGACCTGAAGCTCCCGGGGCGTGATCGTCCCTTGGAATGTGCTTCTGTCCGTCTTGAGGTTGTAGCCGAGCGCCTGCTCCTCCGCCTCCGTCGCCGCCGCGTGGAGGGACTTCGCGAGCGCGATGTCGCCGGACTCGTCCACCTTGAGATAGAAGGTGATATTGCGGTCCTTCGTGCCGCTTGCCACGACGTTCTTCGAATCGTAGACCGGCGTCTTATCGCCGTCCGTCACCACCGTGTACGACAAATCGATGGATTTGCCGTTGGGCAGCTTCGCCGAGAGATCCGTCAGCAGACTGCGGTAATCCGCGACCTCGTTGCCGCCCGCGAGGATCTTCGTCGTGCCGTCATAGACCTTCGTGATGGCGCCCTTCAGCCCGATGGTGATGTTATCCACCGTCGTCGGATCGATGGCGCCCGCCTTCGCCTCGATGTAGGCACCGCCGTCCAGCGTGCCGCCCGCCGCGAAGGAATCCGCGCCGATCGTGTAGTTGTGGTTCTTGAGCGCGGTGAGAAAGTCAGCGCCGCCCTTCCCCCGATACATCACATCGTGCGCCTTCTCCGTCGGCGCGTCCGTGCGGTGGACATGCTCGTTGGCGGCGAACCCCGCCGCCGTCGCGCCCTCGCCGTAGATGCCCTCAAGCTTCGCCGCATCGATGACATCTTCGAGCTTCTCCGCGCCGTACAGCCCCGACGCCGTGCCGTTCTTCACGGCGTACTCCATAGAGTCGTGGTACGTCGTACCGTCCGCCGTATAGTCGGCGTAATTGCCGAGCGCCGCGCTGCCGTCGAACTTCTTCGACACGCTCGCGAATTTCACGTCCGTGAGCTTCTTCGGATCGATGCGCCCCGCATCTTTCCCCGTCATCGTCAGCTCCGTCGCGTTCGCCGTACTCGTCCCCGTCCCCTCGACGATGCGGTAGTTCGTCGATGCCGTGCCGTCCGCGTGGAGGATCTTCACCGTGTAGGCGATGTCCTTGTCGAGGGTCTGCCCCGCCGCGTCGTAGTTGACATCCTTCGCCTCGGCGTCGTTTCCCGTCTTCTTATACTTGCCCGTGTAGACGATCCTGTCCGTGTCGCCCTGCACCAGCTTGTGCGCATCGTCGTCGATGGCGTACGTTAAGAAACCGTCATCCCAGCTGAGATCGGTTCGCGTTCCATCGGTCGATTTCACATCGTCCGACGCGTCGTATGTCTTTGTCGCCTTCTTCGCCGGATCCACCGAGAGGTTGATCGTGCGCGGCGTGAGCGTCCCTTCGCCCCACAGGGAGGCGGCATCGCTCGCCTGGATGTCCTTGCCGTTCAGCGTGTAGTTCTCCGCGTCCGCGCCCTCGACGCGGATGGCGTACTTGACCGCCTTCGCCGTGCCGACGTCCTTCGTCGTCGTATCCGAGCCTTGCCCGTCGACGAAATCCGCCCCCGTCACGACGAAATGGAGATCGTCGCCCGCGACAAGGCCGGCAGATCCTTTCTTCGAGACATACTGCCCCACGGGATCTTGATACGCGGACTTTCCCGTGTACTCGCGCGCCGCGTCCTGGAACGCCCCGTCCTTCATCCAGAAATAGTCCTGGCTCGTGAGGTTCTTCTTCGTGATCGCGCCGGAGCCGTAGATCGCGCCGCCCGCGTCCTTGTTCACGTCCTGACCGACGCCGTTGTACGCCTCCTGATAGAGCGTCCCCTTGGCGTTGTCCTTCGAGCCGTAGACGAGGTAATAGTTCTTCGCCTGCGCGCCGGTGAGCTTCAGCCCCGTGTACTTGACACGGTTCGTGTAGTCGCCTGCCTTGCCCGTCGCGGTGTCCTGCGCGTCGACGTAGTTCGCCGCACTATCATAGACAAGAGAGACATCCTCCGCCTGCTCCGTCGCCTGTCCGTCCGATCCGATGGCCTTGCGCTTGATGGGGTCGGAGAGGGCGAACGTGTCCTTTGTCGGCAGGTAAGCATCCGCAACGGCGGTGTTCTTCACGCCGTCGTACTCGCGGTTGATGCCCGTCCCCTTGCCCGCGGCGAAATCCACATAGAGTGCCTTCTGGGTAATCTTGTTGCCGGCGTCCGTGAAGGTTCTGTTGTTAAACGACGTGGAATCGCTGCTCAGGACGTAGTTGTTGTGCCCATCCGCGTTCTTGAGCGTCACCGTGCCGTTGAGGAGAATGGTCTTGTTCGCGCCCACATCGGCGTCGTCCTTCCAGTCGCCGCCCTCCTGCTTGGCAAACCTCGCCGTCGCCTGCGTCGTGTCGAGAGATACCGTCGCATCCCCCGCGATGATGCCCTCCGCCGACGTACCGTCCCCCGCGAACATCGCGTCGATCGCGCCGGAGGCGTCCGCCGTCCCGTCGTATTCCCGCGCGTACGCCTTCATCGGCAGATCGCTCTTGATCGTGACCTCCCGCTGCCTGACGGTGACGTTGCCGCCCACGAGGTCGTAGCCCAAAGGATCCGAGTAGAAATACGCCGTTCCAACGGTGTTGACCTTATCGCTGTTGACGACGTTCGCGTCGTGGAGCGTCGTCTTCCCCCTATGGATAAGGGACGCGTCCGCGCTGCCGTAGTCGATGTTCGAGAAGGCGACGTCCTTCGCGTTGTAGGTGAGCGACAAATCCTTCCCGCTATTCGTCCCCTTGGCATCGCCCTGGGTGTAGTCGTAGGAGATGGTCTTGACGCCCTTCATCAGGGAGGTGAGCATGGGCCCTGTCTGGTTCTCATAGATGCGCCAAGCGGCACGCGAAGTAGAGCCGTCCGCGTTCCGCGTGACAGCGCCGGTGTTGGAGATGGAGGTCCATTCAGGACCTTTGTCGATTCCAACACCCGTCGTAAATGTGGATTTTTTCAGGATAGAAGGGTTTGGGTTGCCCAGTTTCGAATCATAGGTATGCGCCGTCTTATCCGTGCCATAATACTTCGTCCCGACCTTCGAATCGTTATAAAGCACCAGCGATGAAATCTCTGGTGCTTTAAGCAACGTTAAGTACGCAACATCGTCGGCTTTCGCATATACGTTGGAAATCTTGAACCCTGCCGAGCTATCACCACCGTAAACCAGACAATTCTGTGTTGCCGTCCCCGTCGAGTACGAATTCGTAATCGTATTTGTAGCCGTGTCTTTCAGATAGCCAATAAAGACGAACCCGTTGACATTTCCCGCGTTATAGGCGTTTTCTATCGTCACGCCGCTGCCGACGCCGACAATTCCGCCCGTCTCTTCGGAATCTTTTGAGTTCACATTGACGAGATTGTAGACGTTTTTCAGCGTCGTATTCGTCGCGTTGCCGACGAAAGATCCGCCGCCTTTCTCGCTATCACTGCTGACGCTCGCCCCGGTGATCGTGCCGCTGGCGATGCCCACGTTCTCGATCGTCGCGCCGTTCGTCTCCGCGAAGAGACCGCGGTCGAAGGCGACGTTTCGGAAGGCGCTCCCCATGCCGTCCAGCTTGCCCGTAAAGGTCGCGGTGACGCCCGCTCCGCCCTTCGCGTCGATGTCCCCGTCCAGAAGAAACCTGCCCGAGGGCATCGCCTGGATCTTCGTCTGCCAGTCGTCGCTCGTCACCACGTTGTAATGCTCCGCCGTCTTCGCGCCGCCAGCGAGATTCTTCACCTGATACTTCGCGTCGTAGTTCGCGTCGTAGTTCCCGCGATAGCCGATATGGACGTCGCCGCCCGCGCGGATCGTCACGCCTGCGCCGAGCGCGGCCTTGCCGTCGCTCGTCACCTGGGAGGCATCGAGGAAGCGCACGTTTCCCGCCTCCACGGAGACGGAGGTGGCCTGAACGGTACCCAGGTTCACCACGTCTGCGGCAAGGCCGGAGACACTTGTATTGACGAGGGCAGAGAGATTTCCGGAGGCGGTGTTCACGGCGGCGGCCTTCGATACGTCCACATTGCGCGTAGAGATATAGAGGTTTCCCACGTTCACCCGGGCAGTCTTGCCGAAGATAACCCCATTGGGGTTCACGAGATAGACATCGCCCGTGCCCTTGACGACACCGTCGATGGTGGAGGTGTTGTCCCCCGTGACGATATTCATGTAGTTCTTATCGTCGAAATTCACGTTCTCCTTGTTTTTGACGGAGAAGTCCTGCCAGGCGATGACGTTGTTCTGCGTATTGCTGGCGATGGTGGTGTCCTTGAGGTTTTCCGCCGCATTCGTGACGTTCTGGGTGACGGTGGCGCCGCCGGAGACGATGCCGCCAGTCCCCTTCGAGGTGTCGAGAACAGGGGCACCAAAGGCCGTCGGGGCACCGATCATCCCCGCCGTGAGTGCAATGCCAACGCCAAGCGCAATCTGCCGCTCCCGCTTCTTCCCACGTGTCCACATCACAAATCGCTCCCTCGAACCCTATTGCACACTACCGTGACATTTTTCCTAAATCTAGTATTCCTATTATACTATAAAGAGGGGGTCGAGTCCACCCCCTCTCCAACACGCTACGTGAACGACGAAATATCCCGCCGGAGCATACGATCTAGCACATGCTTTGTCCAGCATATTTTACTATGAAACCCCAAGAAGTCAAGCCGTAGGCGCAGACTGATTGGCTGGTTTCTTGCAAGGGCGGCGCACAATGTCCACAAAGTGGACGTTTGTGCGTGTAGTTTGTGAGCTATGCATAGCGCACGTATCTCTTTCAAGATACGTGCGCTGGAAAGGAACTCTATCTCCATTTGGTGAAATTTACTGCAGCAGGCTCAGTACGGAGCTGGCGTTTTGGTTGGCCTGTGCCAGCATGGCCTGGGCGGACTGGGTCAAGATGTTTGTCTTCGTGTACTGGGTCATGGTGGCGGCCATGTCCGCGTCGCGAATCGTCGACATGGACTTCTGGGTGTTCTCGCTGTTCGTCGTCAGCGTGTCGCCCGTGTAGTCGAGGCGGTTGCGCACCGCGCCGATGGAGGTCTGCTGGTCGAGGACCTTCGAGAGAGCCAGATCCACGGCGCTGATGGCCGCATTGGCCGCCTTCTGGGTCGTGATCTGGATGGTGGAGCCATCCGTCCCCCGGAGGCCGAGAGCCACGGGACGGAGATCGGAGAAGCCGATCTTCACCGCATCATTTGCCTTTGTGCCGGTCTGGAAGACGAGCGCATTGTCCGGGGAGGGGTCTTCGGCGCGGATGATCTCGTTGATGTCGTTGAAGACGTTCGTCGCCGTGCGGTTGATCGTGCCGTCGTGGTCGCGCACGAGGAAGGTCAGCCCCGCGATCTGCCCATTGACTCCAACCTCCGCCGATCGAAAGAAGAAGCCGACATTCCCGCTCGCCGTTGTGACCTCCTTGCCGGTTCGATCTGGACCAACAGTCGAACCGATCGATACTCCGGCAATCGTCGATGCCATGATGTTGTTCCCAGACGTATCCGTACTTGCAGCAAAAATTTCCTGAATCCGATGCCTTTCCACGGGATCAAGCATCCTAGTATACGTCTTTCCCTGCTTGACGTACGAGATCTCGATGCTGCTGTCGCTCGTGATGTTGAGCGGACGGCCGGAAAAGTCCTTGAGATCGTAGATGCGCGTCCTAGCTGTCGTATCCGCCGAAAATTTCTCATTGACAAGTACGTTTTGCGTTCCTCTGCCTTGCTCTCCCACAACTTCATTGTTCTTCGAGCCGTCGAGCATCGTCTTGCCGTTGTAGGTGACCGTGGCGTTCTCGTCCAGCTGGTCGATGGACTGGTCGAACTCCTTCTGCATGGTGGCCCGGTCGGCGTTCGTGTTCGTGTCGTTCGCCGCGTTGATCGCCTTTTCCTTCAGCGTCTTTAAGATCTCGACGGAGGACTGGACGCCGCCCTCAGCGACCTTCAGCATGGCGTTTCCCGTCTGTGTATTGTCCACGTCCTGATTCAGGCCGCGCATCTGCACCTCCATGCGCTCGGAGATGGCATAGCCGGAGGCATCGTCATCCGCCCCATTGATGCGCAGGCCCGAGGCCGCCTTCTTCAGCGACTTCGCCAGCATCTTGTCATTCTTATCCAGCACATTCAGCGTATTCTTCGCCGGCATATTGTTCTTCAGCACCAAAGCCATCAAAAATACCTCCCTGCAGCCGCATCCCAAGCATTTCCTTTGCCTAAGCGGCACTCTATCCAGAGCAGCACATAGCCTGCTTCCATTTCTCAATAGTATTATCGTACAAAAGGAAAAAATCTTTAACCCATCCGACACGATTCTTTTCCCTTACCCTGTCCGTTTAGCACTCTGCAATCTTGCACAGTGCCACCTTCCCCCTCCACAAGGGCATCCGAGCCGTTGATATTTTTGCGCCTCAGGAGAAGAACTTTGCGTAGTAGCCTGCCGCGAAGATGTAGAGGACGATGAGGGGCAGAATGTAGGTGGCGTAGAAGCGGACCCACTTGGGGAACTTGACGCCCTTTCCCGTATCCGCCTCCCGGGTGAAATTCTCCCAGCCCCAGCCGTAGCGGCTGGTGCAGAAGGCGAGGTACACGAGGCTTCCGAGAGGCAGGATGTTGTTGCTCACCAGGAAGTCCTCCAGGTCCAGCACGCCGGAGCCCTCCCCCAGGGGCTGAAAGCCGCTCCAGACATTGAAGCCCAGCACGCAGGGGAGGGACAGCAGCATGATGAGGACCATGCCACGGCGGATGATGATTTTCCGGTCCCTTTTCAGAAGCTCGATAAAGGCGCAGATGAGGTTCTCGAAGACGGCGATGACCGTGGACATGGAGGCGAAGGCCATGAAGAGGAAGAAGAGGCTCCCCCAGATCCGGCCCAGTGGCATGTTATTGAAGACATTCGGCAGCGTCACAAAGAGGAGGTTCGGCCCGCTGGAGGGATTCACCCCGTAGGCGAAGCAGGCGTGGAAGATGATGAGGCCCGCCATGATGGCCACGAAGGTATCGAGGACGATGACCCAGGCCGCCTCCCCCGTGAGCCGCTTGCTCTTTCCGATGTAGCTGCCGAAGATGGCGAGAGCCCCGATGCCGAGGGAAAGGGTGAAGAAAGCCTGGCCCATGGCGGCGAAGACCACCTCCTGGACGCCGTACTCCGCCACCTTGCCGAAGTCCGGGTAGAGGTAGTAGCGAAGGCCCTCTTCGCTCCCCGGCAGCAGGATGGAGTTCACCGCGAGAATAATCATGAGAAAGAGCAGGCAGGTCATCATGAGCTTCGTGATGCGCTCCACCCCCGCCTCCACGCCGAGATAGCAGACGCCGCCGCAGAGGAGGACCATGAGGGCCATGTAGAGGCCCATGGTGACGGGATCGGCGAGAAGGGAGCCAAAGACCGCCCCCACCCCCGCCGCGTCGAGGCCCTCAAATCCCCCCGCCGCCATCTTGTAGAGGTAGTAGAGCATCCAGCCGGAGACGGTGGTGTAGAACATCATCAGGAGGAGATTGCCGGCGATGCCGAAGTACTTGTAGATATGCCACTTCGACCCCTTCGGCTCCAGCACGTCAAAGGACATGGCGAGGCTCCGGACGCTCGCCCGTCCCACGGCGAACTCCGCCACCATGATGGGAAGCCCCAATATGGCGAGGAACACAAGATAGATGAGCACGAAGGAGGCGCCTCCGTACATGCCCGTGATATAGGGGAAGCGCCAGACATTGCCAAGGCCGATGGCGCACCCCGCCGACACCAGGATAAACCCGAGCCGGGTGGAAAAGCCTTCTCGTTCCAAAAAAACACCTCTTTCAAAAGAAGCTGCAATGCGAATGCTTTCACAGCTTCTTTTTTCATATTCTTGTTTCATAGTCTTGCTGCTGCCGGCATCAAGACTCCCTCCGATACGCTTCGCGTTGCATCTGATCTGTACCATCTTACCCGTTTCCACGAATTTTGTCCAGAGCGTCGCCTGTATGCTTTTTCTTCGTTTTCGTGTATAATAAGCCTAACAGCAATAGAAACGCGAAAAGGAGGTTTTTCTTTGAAGCAGCCAAGGGTCGGGCATATTGACTTTCTCAACGTCCTGCCGCTGGGATACAGCTACGAACACGGAGGGGCGTCGGGGCTCTCGGTGGTGCGGGGCGTGCCCTCGGAGCTCAATGACGCCATGCGCCGCGGGGCTCTCGACGCCAGCAATGTGTCCTCCATCCTCTACGCCCGGGAGGCGGAAAACCTCCGCATCCTGCCGGATGTCTGCGTCTCCTCCGACGGGGCGGTGAAGAGCATCCTCCTGGTCTCCCGAGTGCCAATAGGCCGTCTCTCGGGGATGCCCATCGCCCTCACGGCAAAGAGCGAGACGAGCCATGCGCTCCTTCGCATCATCCTCGCCAGGGGCTATGGGGTCAGCCCCTCCTACACCATCCGGACGCTGGACGTGAAAAGAGGCGTTCCGGAGGATATGGCCGCCGCCCTCTTCATCGGGGACGACGCCCTCCACCTCTACTACCATAGGTCCCCGGCCTACCGCTACTACGACCTCGGCGCCGAGTGGAAGCGGCTCACAGGGGAGAAGATGGTCTACGCCCTCTACGTGGTGACAAAGTCCCTGGTGGAGGAAGCCCCGGGTGCCGCCCAGCTCATCTACGACCGCATCACCCAGGGCTTCGCCTTCGGCCTCACGCATCTCTCTGAGGCCATCGAGGAGCGCCTCACCCGCCGGCAGGGCGCAGGCAGCCTGGACTTCACGGGCGAGGAGCTAAGGGACTATCTCGGCCCCACCATCCACTGGAGCCTCGCGGAGAACTACCTCAAAGGACTCCGGCTCTTCTACCATCTGGCCTATCAGGAGGGCCTGATCCCTAGGGAGCCCATCCTGAAGTTCGCCCCCGTAGCAAGGGCCGCGAGTCCCATCGTCCTTCCCTCGTAAATTTTTACCGGACAAACGCAACGCACAAACATCCACTTGCGGGTCTTGTGCGCCGCCCTTGCAAGAAACCAGCCAATCAGTCTGCGCCTACGGCTTGACTTCTTGGGGTTTCATACTAAAAGAGCAGCAGCTTGGACACATCTGCATCCAAAGCTGCTGCTTTTTGCTTTTATCGTACGGAAAAGAACGATTTTTAGGGAACCGCTGATTAAATGAGGTGCTTCGGATTTGCGTGGATGCGCTGTATCTCCCTAGGAGACAAACCGGAGGCGTAGCAGAGCTACGCTGAGGATTGTAGGGCGACGGGAGGACAGTGCAGACGCGTGAAGACGGAGTGCCGAATTAATCAGTGGTTCCTTAGTCGAGGACCTTCTGGAGGTAGGTCTTGATCTCGTCTGCGTCCTCCATCTTCATTACGTCCGCCAGGATCTCCTTGGCGCGGATGGAGCTGACGGAGCGAATCTTCTCCTTGACCCGGGGGATGGAGGGGGCGCTCATGGAGAGTTCGCTGATGCCCATGCCCAGGAGCAGCACCGCCGCGAGGGGATCGGAGGCCATCTCGCCGCACATTCCGGCCCAGATGCCCGCCTCCTTCGCGCTCGTAATGGTGCGCTCGATGAGGCGCAGCACCGCCGGGTTGAAGTGGTTGTAGAGGTGGGAGATGCTGGCGTTGCCCCGGTCGCAGGCCAGCGTATACTGCACCAGATCGTTTGTGCCGATGGAGAAGAAGTCCACGTACTTGGCGAGAATCGGCGTCATGATGGCCGCCGCCGGCGTCTCCACCATGATGCCCACCTGCACGTCGTCCGCGTAGGTCTTGCCCTCATGGGCGAGCTCCAGCTTCGCTTCCTCGATGAATTCCTTGACCTTCTTGAACTCCGCCACATTGATGATCATGGGCACCATGATGGCCGCCTTGCCGTAGACACCGGCCCGCAGGATAGCCTTGAGCTGCGGCAGGAAGAGGTCGCGGCGCTCCAGGCTGATGCGCACGGCGCGATAGCCGAGGAACGGATTCTCCTCCGGCGGGATATTGAGGTACGGCAGGGGCTTGTCGCCGCCGATGTCCATGGTGCGGATGACGCAGAGGTTGCCGCCGCACTTCTCGACAGCTTCCTTGTAGGCCTTGAACTGATCCTCCTCGTTCGGGATGTCCTGACGGCCCATGAAGACGAACTCGGAGCGGAAGAGGCCCACTCCCTCGGCGCCGTAGGTCAGGGCGTTGTCCACGTCCATATGGCTGCCGATATTGGCCATGAGCTCGATCTTCACCCCGTCCGTGGTGACGGCGGGCAGATCTTTTAGCTCTGCATAGTGCTTCGCCAGCTCCTGCTGCTTCTTGATCTTCTCGTCGTACTGGGCGCACTCAGCCGGTGTCGGGTTGATGAGGATCTCGCCCCGCTCGCCGTCCAGGATGACGTGGTCGCCGTCGCTGATGCGGTCGATGCGGTCTTCCTTATTGAGGCCGACCACCGTCGGGATGGCCCGGGCCTTTGCGATGATGACCGCATGGGCCGTGGTGGAGCCGGAGCCCAGGATGACGCCCGCGATGTTCTCGCTGGGCATGCCTGCGATGACGGAGGGCTCGATTTCCCGGCCGCAGAGGATGACCTTCTCGTCGCCGATTTCCGGCTCCTTGACGCCCAGGATAAATTTTGCCACCCGCTTGCCCACGTCCCGGAGATCCACGGCGCGGGCTGCGAAGTACTCGTCCGCCATCTGCTCGAACATCTTCGCCTGGTCTTCCGCAGCCTGGAGCACCGCATGGGGGGCGGACTTCGTCTCGTCCACCTTCGCCGTGATGTTCTCCGCCATCATCGGATCCTGTACCATCATGCGATGGGCCTCCATGATGGCCGCCTGCTCCACCATGTCCTGGCTCTTCAGCCGCTCGATGCTCTCCCGGAGCGTCTCCGCCACGGCCACGAGGGCATCGGCGGCCTTCTTCTTCTCCGTCTCGACGGCCTCGGCCTTGTAGTTCACCAGATAGCCGTCGAGGTTCTGGCCCGCCAGCATGATCTTGCCCACGGCGATGCCGGAGATGACGCCCTTGCCACGTACGATTTCTGCCATGATATTTCCCCCTTCTGCCACACAAAGCGCGCCCCCCGCGGGACGCGCTCTCTTGTGGCTGATATTTGCTTATTCCTCGCCGAACTTGGAGTCCACGAGCTCCTTCAGAGCCTTGACTGCCTCTGCCTCGTCCGGGCCGTCGGCGATGAGGGTGATTTCCGTGCCCTTCACAAGGCCCATGCTCATGATCATGAGGATGCTCTTTGCATCCACCGTTTTGCCCTTGGCCTGGATCTGAACCTTGGACTTGAACTTGGAGGCCGTCTGCACAAAGATGGAAGCCGGGCGAGCGTGAATGCCTGTCTTGTTCTCAATCGTCGTCGTTTCCTGTACCATGATATATCTCCTTTTCTAAAACCGATAACCATAAAGCCGGATAACCGGGCTCTCTGCCCTAGTAATATGCAAGTATCGTGCCAGATTTGCAGATTTCCTGTTATTTTTCTGCAAAAATTTTATTTCTCCGCTGTAAAAGTAGCCTAGAGCCTTGGAAATACGCCATTTCTCCGAGAAAATATTTTTCCTCGCCCCTCGATCTTTCCCTCCGCAGCACTGCACCATTTGACCTGCAAATTTGCAAATAGTTTGTCGATTGGTAAATTTTCCCAAAACACGCGAGTATGTGTGGTAAATTTTACCAATAGTTGGGAAATTATACCAATCCATATTTCCTCGCCTTTGCCGCCACCGTCTTGTGGTTCAGCTGGAGCTGCTTCGCCGCGGCGTGGAAAGAGCCACAGAGGCGGAGAGCATTCTCGATGATCTGCTTTTCATAGGCCTCCCAGGGAAGGACCCTCCCCTCCCCCTGCTCCAGGGCGTGGACCGCCACGTCGCCGGCGAGATAGGAGGGCAGCCGCCCCTCCGTGATGGTGTCCCCCTCCAGCAGGGTGATGACCCGCTCCATGACGTTCTCCAGCTCCCGCACATTGCCGGGCCATCGGTAGCGCATGAGGAGCTGCATGGCCTCCGGCGTGACAACGGGTGCCTTTCGGTGGGTGCGCTCCGCCACTTTCTTCGCGAAGTGCTCCACGAGAAGGGGGATGTCCTCGATGCGCTCCCGCAGAGGCGGCAAGAGGATGGGGATGACGTTCAGTCGGTAGTAGAGATCCTCCCGGAAGTCGCCTGTGCGCATCATGTCCTCCAGATTCCGGTTCGTGGCCGCGATGATGCGCACGTCCACGCGAATCGTCTCCTCGCCCCCCACCCGGTCAAACTCCTTCTGCTGGAGCACCCGCAGGAGCTTCACCTGCATGTCCTTTGCCATCTCGCCGATTTCGTCGAGAAAGATGGTGCCCCCATTTGCCAGCTCGAACTTCCCCAGCTTCCGCTTCACCGCGCCGGTGAAGGCCCCCTTCTCGTGGCCGAAGAGCTCCGACTCCAGAAGGGCCGGTGGGATGGCGCCGCAGTTCACCCGGATAAAGGGGCCCTTTCGCCTGTCGCCGGCATAGTGGATGCCCTCGGCGATGACCTCCTTGCCGGTACCGCTCTCCCCCCGGATGAGCACATTGGCGAAGACTCTGGCCGCCTTCGCAGCGAGTGCCAGCACGTCCACCACCTTGCCGCTCTTGCCGATGTAACTCCCGAAGGCCTCCGTCGTCTGCTTCGTCCGGAGAAGCTCCTGCTCGAAGTACTCCGCCTTGGCAGATGCCGCCCGGAGCTCCGCCATGAGCTTCTGGACCTCCGTGATGTCCCGGACCACGGAGACGACGCCCGCGATCTCCCCGTCCGCGAAGATGGGATTCACATTCGCCACGAGGGTGGTGCCGTCCTTCTTGTGGCTGATGCTTCCGATGCGGGCGATGCCGGAGCGCAGCACTCCCGAGCGATTCCCCTCCGGCGCCCGCTCGAAGACATTGCCCCCCACCACCATGTCCGCCGTCTTGTGGACGATGCGAAGATAGGAGGGATTGGCAAAGGTCACCTCCCCCGTCCGGTCCACCACGCAGATGCCATCCTGCACCGCGTCGAGGATCATCTGGAGCCTCTCCTGCATGAGGGCGTTCTCCTGGAGGAGCTTGTCCACCCCCCTAGACTCCTCCCCCTCCGTCAGGGAGAAGTCCCCCTCCAGGAAGTGCACCATCTCGATGACCGCCTGGCGCCCATTGTCCCCGTCCGCCGAGATGGTCACCGTAGCCCCCTGGGCCACCTTCCTCGAGACCAGCTCCAGGACGCTATGCATCCGCCCCCGATTCCCATGGGCAGTGGTGAGGAAGAGTTCCGTCTCATACCGCTCCTCCAGAGCCCGCGCCCGCTGGACGATCATCGCCGCAATCCGCGCATGGATGCCCCCCACCTCATGAATCTTCGCCTGCCGCTCAAAAATCATAACCTGCCTCGCCTTTCCTTGCCCGCTTTTGCAGGCTTCTTTCTATAACAGTATACTACAAAACGCGCCGCAAGACGACCTACCTATCCACGCCCTCCGGAGAAAGGGGCTGACACTCTTAGTGTAAAAGAATACTCGGTGTTTTTACCGGTGGCGTAATCTTGGCGATGGCGGTATAATAAGAAGATAGTATTGAATCAGACGACAGGCGGAAAAGAGGATCGGCGTGGAAGAGACGAAATGTGTGCGGACTTTGCTGGAGTACCTTCGCCAGCTGGCCGGGCTACGGCAGAAGGCGGCGACCCATATCGACGAGGAGGCGTGGCACATCTACCAGGATGCGCTCCCCGTGGATCCAAAGCGCATCCACGCCCTGCGGCCGGAGGAGGAGGACTTTTCGGGCGTGCTCTTGGAGGTGGAAAAGCCTGCCTTCTCCCCCTGCCCCGACCTCCCCTTCGAGCTCATCGGCTGGATCCGGACGCCCCAGTGGCGAAGCTTTGAGACGGCGGATATCGAGACCTACGAGGAGCGGCAGAAGAAGGACGCGCGCCTCGGCCTCGTGACAGAGCGCTTCCTGGACTCGGGGGTGCGCATCGCCGCCTTCGAGGACTGGAAGCGGCGCCGGACACTTTGGCGGGCCGGAGAGCTGGTGAAGGCCAGGACGCAGGAGCTCTTCATGACCCTCTACGAGCTCTACACCCGGCTGAAGCAGAGCGAGAGCCTGGAGCTCTTGCTGGCGGACGGCTTTCTCTACAGCGGCCTCGACAGCTCCATTGACCATCCGCTGCTTCTCCGGCATGTGCAGCTTTGCTACGACAAGCGGGGCAGGATGCAGGTGGTGGACTCCGCGCTCCCCACGGAGGTCTACGCGGATATCCTCACGGATATGCCCGGCATCGACGGGGAGGGCATCCGGGCCTTTACGGCCGCAGTGGAGGAGGAGGCCGTCCACCCGGCTTCGGGAGACTTCCCTGAGGTGCTGGAGCGCATCGCCCCGGCACTCTCGCCCAACTGCCGCTATGCGGAGCATCGCTTCGGCCTCCTGCCGAAAGACTGGTATATCCTCTATCCCCATACGGTGCTTTTCCTGCGCCAGCATGGGGCGGGGACGGCCCGGGCCATCGGGGCCATCGCCCAGGATATGGACGCGGGGGGCGAGGTGCCGCCGGCTCTCCTCGCCCTTGCCTCCGGCGGCAGGAAGCCGGAGACGGGAGAGACCGAGGAGGCGGCGGAGAAAATCCTAGCCGATGCCCGGGGGGAGGCGGAGGACATCCTCCTGACGGGGCCGGCGAACGCCGAGCAGCTGGCCATCGCCCGCCTGCTGGAGACGCGGGACGCGGTAGCGGTGGAGGGCCCTCCCGGCACCGGCAAGACCCATACGATAGCAAACCTTTTGGGCCATTTCCTCTCCAAGGGCCAGCATGTGCTGGTGACCAGCTCCAAAAGCCGCGCCCTCTCGGTGCTGAAGGAGAAGCTGCCGGAGGGTCTCCAGGATCTCTGCGTATCGCTCCTGGGAGACGATCTCACGGATATGGAGCGGTCCGTGGCGGGCATCGAGGAGATGCTCACCCGGGCCAACGGGGAGACGCTGCGCCGGGAGGCGGAGGGACTCGCACAGGAGCGCAGGGGGCTCCTGAAGAGCCTCCATAGCCTGCGCTCCCGCCGGGAGGCGGTCATCCGGGCGGAGGCAAAGAGGGATGCCCTCGTCCTCGGGGGAAAGGCCTGGTCCCTTTCTCGGATGGCGGACTTCCTCCATCGTCACCCGAAGCTCTCGGGACGGCTGCCGGAGCCCATCGAGGGGGCCATGCCCCTTACGGAGGCGGAGCTGGCCGCCCTCTATGCCACAAATCCCCTCTTTGACCGGCAGAGCCTCGTTGAGATGGCAGAGGAGCTCCCGCCCCTCGCGGAGCTGCCGGGGCCGGAGGAGGTGACCCGGGCCCTTCGGGAGGCTGCGGGCTTCACGGAAAAGGAGGAGGAAATCCTTAGGAAGCTCCCCTATGCCTACCGGATGGAGGAGGGGGATATCGCCACGGCGGCGGGAAAAGTCCTGGAGGAGGGGACGGAGCTCAAGAGACTCTCCCTTGCGGCGGCGGATGCTCTCTATGGGAAGATAGATTTTGCTATCCTAGAGAAGCCCTGGGCCCGGGAGGCGATTCTCGCGGGCCGGCAGGGGGGTGCCCAGCGGGCGGTCTACGACATGCTGGCCGCCGATATCGAGGCGGTGCAGCGAGCGAAGGGCCAGGCGCTCACCCAGTTCTTCGGCCGGCTGGTGGAGAAGGCGGAGGACCTTGCGCCCTCGGAGGGGCTCCTCCAGACTCTCTCGGAGATGGCGGACGCCTTCGGGGAGGGGGAGAAGCTGCCCCTTTTCGCAAAGCTCCGTCACCCCCGGTGGGTCCACGTGGCGGCGGCCTTCCGCATCGACGGAAAGCCCCTTTCGGGCCGAGCCGACTGCCAGCTGGCCCTCCAGTATGTGCATCTGGCTCTCGCCCGACAGAAGGCCCGGCGGGAGTGGGATATGCTGCTCTCGCCCCATGGCATGGAGGAGAGCGCGATGCTTGGGAGCGACTCGGACGACGCAGACGACGTGATGGCCGCCCGCTGGCGGGAGGTGGAGTCGCTCCTCTCCTGGTACGAGGAGGTCTTCGGGCCGCTTCTTCAGGAGCTTTTCCAGGCGGGGGTGGCGGCCAATGCCATCCTCCCCCAGACGAAGTACATGACGCCTCGGGAGAAGCTCCTGGCGGAGCTGAAGTGGCTGCGCCAGGACTATGAGCCCTGGCTGGCGCTTCTCCGGCTCCACTATCTGGAGCGGGAGGGTGTCGATGCCCTGGGGGCGGCCCGAGCTGCCTGCACCGGACGGAAGGGGGCCCTGGCCCGCCGTATGGAAGCGGCTATCGAGGCGGGCTCGGCGGAGGAGTATGCCAAAGAGTACGCCAGGCTTTCCTCCTATGAGAGCCTCCGGCCCTCCTATGAAAAGCGAAGGGAGCTCCTGGCGCGGCTCGCCCCTGCGGCTCCCGTCTGGGCCCACCACATCGCGGTGCTGGACGAGGGCTATCGCGGGGGAAAACCCCCGGAGGAGGCGGAGGCCGCCTGGCTCTATGCGGTCTTCACGAAGGAGCTTTCAAAGGCCCCGCCGGAGGATGCGGGGACCCTCGGAGAGGAAATCGAGGCGGCCTCCAAGCGGCTCCGGGCCGTGACGACGGAGCTGGCCCAGAAGCGGGCCTGGCAACAGCTCATTGCCTCCGTGGCGGGCACGAGCCTCCAGTCGGCTCTCGTCGGCTGGAGCAAGGCCACGAAGAAGCTGGGGCGCGGCAAGGGAAAGTATGCGGCCCGCCACCTTCGGGAGGCTCGCTCCTGCATGCAGGAGGCGCGCCTCGCCGTGCCCGCCTGGATCATGCCGCTTTCGAGGGTCTACGAGCACCTCACCCCCGGCGGGCCGAAGTTCGATGTCATCATCTGCGACGAGGCCAGCCAGGCAGATATCCTCTCCCTGCCCCTCCTGTACTTTGGCCGGAAGGTCATCATCGTGGGGGATGACAAGCAGACGAGCCCTGCCGCCATCGGGGTGGAGGCGGAGGAGGTGCAACGCCTGCTGGGGGCCACCATCGACTCGGTGCTGCCCCATGCCTCCCTCTATACCCTGGATACCTCCCTCTACGATATCGCCCAGATGCACTTTGCGGGAGCCATGCTGACGGAGCATTTCCGCTCCGTGCCGGACATCATCGGCTTTTGCAACCAGCTTTCCTACGACGGCCGCATCCGCCCCCTCCGGGAGGCGGGGGCCCTCGCCCCCTTCGTCGATTGTGAGCTCCGGGGCCGCCGCAGGGGGAAGACGAACGAGGAGGAGGCCCAGTACATCGTGGCACTTTTCGCCGCCTGCCTGGAGGAGAAGACCTACGCCGGGGCGACCTTCGGCGCCATATCCCTTCTCGGCACGGAGCAGGCGAAGCGCATCCAGAAGCTTGCCGCCGAGCGCCTGGGCATCACGGCCCTGGAGGAGCATGGCTTCCTCGCCGGCGGCCCCGCCGAGTTCCAGGGAGACGAGCGGGACATCATCTTCCTTTCCTTCGTGGATGCGAAGGGGGAGGAAGAGGAGGCCCTCCGGCTCCAGGGAGAGGGCAAGGAGGCGACAAATCGCCGCCGCCTGAACGTGGCCGTGAGCCGCGCCCGCGATCAGATCTTCCTGGTCCACTCCATGAAGGAGACGGACCTGAAGCTGGGGGACCTTCGCCGCACGCTCCTCTCCTATGCAAAGGAGCCTCGGGAGCAGGCGGTGCAGGACGCCTCAAGGAAGGAGACCTCCCTTGAGACGGCGGTCTCAAGAGCCCTCGCAGCCCAGGGCTTTTCCGTGCGGAAGCACTTCTACGCCGGGGCGTACCCGGTGGATCTTGCCGTCACCAACGGCGGAAAGCGAGTGGCCATCGCCTGCGATGGGGAGCGCTGGCTGGAGGGATCTGCCGCGAGGGAAAGGCATCGTCAGGAGGCGGTGCTGGAGCGCCTCGGCTGGCACTTTCTCCATGTGCGGGGGAGCGCCTGGTACCGGGATCCGGAGGCCGCATTGGGCCAACTGGTAGAGGAGCTCCGGTCTCTCGGCCTCCTGCCGGAGGGCCAGGAGCCCTGCCAGGATGACGCGCTCCTGGCAGGGCGCGTCCGGGAGCGGGCCTTCGCCCTCCTGGAGGAGTGGAAAAGGGCAGATATGCCGGAGGGATGATATTTTCTATCCGTCCTCTCTGAAAGCATCAAGAAAGCATCAAAAAACCGGTTTCCGATGGGTTCGGAAACCGGTTTTTCTTTACTATGTAAATCCCCAAGAACGCAAGCCGCAGGCGCAGCGTGATTGGCAGGATTTAC
>CAMCBT010000031.1 GCA_945873115.1 uncultured Mitsuokella sp. | reverse complement strand
CAGCACTTACTGCATAAAGGTTCGCCGGGTGTTCAACTTATTATTGCAATTCGGGGTTCTTACGTCCTTTGGGATCGTTACCTGTCCTTTGGCCATTACCTTGGCGTTATCAATAAAAGTATCGGGCGCAGTTGCCGCCATCATCGAAAAAACCTCCTCTGTTTCAAAAGTAGGGAAAATCCTACCTAAAATATATCATGCACCATGAGAAAGTAAAGAATTATCTTTTATCTTGCAATTGTGGCAGGCGTCAGGAGGCCCAGGACGGCCAGCGTCACAGCGAGGAGGTTCAGCCCCAGGGAGAAGGCGATATTTCTGCGGATGGTCTTCATGGTGTGGCGGGAGAGGGCTAGGAGGAAGGGAAGCTCCTTTACCCGGTGAGGAGGTAAGCTAGGGTCTCAATGAGGGCAGCTCCGGCCACGATCCAGACGGCCCAGCGGTCGGCGAGGCGGGCGATGCCGGCCCGGGCCTTCGCCACGGTGCGCCCCTCCAGGAAGGCTCCCAGCTGCATAATGAAGGCAATCTCCCCCGCCGCGAAGGGCTCGCCGATGGCCACGGAGGCCCAAAGGGCCAGTGCCACAAGGACGTCGGCCGTGATGTCTAATCTCCTTTGATCTGGCTGAGGGCATCCTCGCAGGGGACATCCTCCTCCACCATGCGGTCGATAGTGTTTACCTGTCCGATGATTTTCTTCAGACGGCGGTGGAGGTTATCCGCATCCATACATTGCTTCATGGTCAGTTTCCCGTGGCGGCGGGAGCCTCTTTGTAGTAGTGCTCCGTCAGGTCGATGAAGTTATCCGTCAAGGTGCCGAGGAAGTCCCAGCGGTTCACATTCGTGGCGTAGATGGAGAAGGCGTAGCCGCCGCTCTCCCAGAAGGCGGAGAAGGAGGAGGGACTGATCTCCGCCACCTGCACGGTCGTTGCACTCACCTGCTGGGCCGTCCAGGTGTAGCCGTATATGCCGCTCAAGGCCTCCGGCGCCTTGTCCCCTGCCCACTCCGTGCGGACGGTGTACTCAGCCCGGCGGCCTGTCTCGCCATAGCGGGACCGGTAGTGGATATCCGCCGTCTTGCCGTCGATGGCATTCAGCGTCTTGCATTCAAAGCCCGTGCTCTTCACCATGATGAGGGGACGGAAGCCCAGGGCATTTGTGAGGGCCTCATAGGAGGTGTACTCCACATAGGGATTTGGCAGCTGGCTAGCCATATCCGCCTCTGCTGTCTGCTCTACCTTAGGTGCGGCTTGCTCCGCCTTTGGAGAAGTCGCCATCGTCTTGGCAGGCGCTTCCTGCCGGCCGGCAGCGACCACGGCCTCCTTCGGTGCCGCGGGCTTTGCCTGAGGCTCGGAGGTGGGCCGTGTCTTTGCGACGAGTGTCGCCGTCGTCTGCGCCGCCGTGCTCTCCGCCCCTGCCATGCGACTTAGTTCCTGCTGGGCCGTGTCGCTGTCCCTCTGGGCAGCAAAAGACGTAGGCAGCAAGAGGCTCGCGGCGAGGCCGGAGCAAAGGATGGTATATCGTAGGGATTTCATGAAATTCCTCCTTTTTAGGGAATCAGCGGCCCTCCGCCAGCTCCGCGTCCGCCGCCTGTCTCGCTTTCTCCCAGTGGTCGCTGATGTAGCGGCCCATGCACTCCTTGCCATTGGCATCGGGGTGGAGGCCGTCCAGGGCGTACTCCGTGGGGAGAAGTCCCCGATCGGTGGGGATGGCCTTTGCCACATCGATATGGACGTGGCTGCGAATATAGTCATTGACGAGGGCCACCCGGGCTGCCCAGTCGTCCACCGTCTCCTCTTGGAAGACGAGGGCGATATTCTGCGGATTCATGGGGGGAAGGGTCAGAAGGATGGGCCGGATGCCATTTGTCAGGCACTTCTGACGGATAGTCTCCAGCCCCTCGATGACCGCGTCCACATCCTCCCCTGCCCGGAGGCTGTTGCTCCCGGTCATGATGAGAAGATACCTAGGGTGAAAGGGCAACACGTCCCTGTCGAAGCGGGCCACAGACATACCGATGGTGTCGCCGCTCTGGGAAAGGTTGAGGGCGGGAAAATCGAGATAGGTGAGATAGCTGAAGGCGGGCACGGAG
Source organism: uncultured Mitsuokella sp. (assembly GCA_945873115.1). GTDB lineage: Bacteria > Bacillota > Negativicutes > Selenomonadales > Selenomonadaceae > AWVT01. The sequence continues at coordinate 21,911 of CAMCBT010000031.1, read as the reverse complement.
GGTCCGTAGGAGAGGTGGCCTCCCCCATGGCTTATGCTGTCGCCAAAGACGGCCACCTGCCAGTTGTCCGATGGGGCATTGCGAAAGGAGCGGGTCGCTGACCATTTGCCGACGGGCTCCCCCTTTTCATCGATGCCGCGCACCCGCCAGTAAAAGGTATTTTCCCCATAGTGGGGCGAGGGATCATATATCTCCGCCTGCTCCGTCTGGAGCTCCTCTATTGGGACAGCCTCCGGATACAGCACCGGACTCACAGTATAAATGGCGACGGTGTAGTGGCTGGCTCCCGAAAGGGGTGTCCAGCTGTAGACGGGATAGAGGAGATGGCCCTCCTCCCCCTCCCCATTGGGATAGGGCGCGTCCATGAGCGGGACGCTCTCGTCCAGATAGAGGGGCATGAGCTCGCTGAAGGGCGTATAGGGCACGCCGAGAAAGTCGATGGCCCGCACCCGCCAGTAGATGGGATTCTTCCCTCTGAAAGCCTCCTCGTAGGGACGTAAATCAGGATTCCAAGAGTTCTGGAAGACGAGCTCCGTCCGATAGAAGGCCTCCTTCGAGGCCTCAATATCCGTGAGAGCCGCCGGCTTTTCCTTGAAAAACTCCAGCTCATAGCGGATGGCAAGATTGTCCGAGTCCCAGGCAAGGCGCGGCGAGTAGGAAAGGGGCCGGTACCTGGTAGAGGTAGTGAGCCCCGTGGGAGCCGGCAGCAAGGCATGCTCCGGCGCATCCACCGCAGATGGCAGAGCCGCCCGCAGCAGCAGGAGTATGATGCAAAGAAGGAGTCCTGCCACGAGTTGCAGCAGGAGCTTCGCCCTCCTTTGTCCCGGCCGTCTACTTCTCATCGAGGAGCGCTACCATCTCGTCGTAGTCGTCCTTGAGCTTCTTGTAGTCGTCCGCCAGCTTCAGGGCCGTGAGGACGGCGATTTTCCGGCCGTCGAAGCTATTGATGCTCCGGGCCATCTTCTTCATTTCCATATCGACGAGCCCGGCGATTTCCCGCAGGTGCTCCGGCTCGTCGCTCCGGAGAGGATAGGTGTCACCAAATATCTCGATGACGATGCGCTCCGGCGCTTTCTTGTCCTTTTCCATGACGATTCCTCCCCCGCGTTATGCGCGAAGCTCTGCGCCGAAGTTCTTTGCCACCGCCTTGACGATGGAGTCGAAGGCCGCATCCACTTCCTCGTCGGTGAGGGTCTTGTCCGTCGACTGGAAGTGCATGTTATAGGCGAGGCTCTTCTTGCCCTCTCCTACCTGCTTGCCGGTGTAGACATCGAAGAGGACGGCCTGCTGGAAATACTTGCCGCCATTCTTTGCGATGGTCTGCTCAATCTTTGCGGCGGGGGCATCGATGTCCACCACGAGGGCGAGATCCCTTGTCACCGCCGGATACTTCGGCAGGGACTCGATGCGCTTTGCCTTATTGGCGTATTTCCGAAGCACCTCCACGTCAAGCTCGAAGAGGTAGGCCTTCTGCTTGATTCCGTAGTTTTCCGCCACCTGGGGATGGAGCTCGCCCACGGTGGCGATGGTCTCCCGGCCCTTCTTGAAGAGAGCGGTCTTGCCGGGATGCAGGGCGAAGTGCTCCTCTGCCCCCACCGTATAGGAGGCGACGCCAAGCCCAGCCAGGAGCTCCTCGACGATGCCCTTCATATCGTAGAAGTCCACCTGTTCATTTCCCTGGTTCCAGGCCACATCAAAGCGGCGGCCCGTCAGGAAGCCCGCTGCCATAAGCCGCTCCTCGGGAAGCTCCGTCAGAGGCAGCTCCTTTGGCAGGAACACGGGGGCGATGTCGAAGAGGCGCACATCTGTATTCTTCCGGGAAAGGTTCCGCGTGGCGTTCTCCAGCACGGAGGTCAGGAGGCTCGTGCGCACGAGGGGCGCGTCGCCAGCGAGAGGATTCAGGATGGGGATGGCCTGGCGCAGGACGGAGTCCTCCGGCACCAGGAGCTTATCGAGCTGCTCCTCGCTGGTGAAGGCAAAGGAGAGCTCCTCCGTCAGCCCCTGGGAGGCGAGGATTTGCTTCATGCGCTCCACGAAGTTCTGCTTCTCCCCCTGCTTTCCCTGAACCATGCGGCCATTCGGCGTGGTGGACTTGATATTCTCAAAGCCATGGATCCGGGCGATTTCCTCGGAAAGATCCTCCATACAGGTGCAATCGCCACGCCAGGAAGGGACGGTGGCAGTGAGGCTGCCGCTCCCCTCGAGGGTGAAGCCTAGCTTCGTCAGGATGTCCTTCATCTCGTCCTCGGCGATGTCCGTGCCCAAGCGGCGGTTGATTTCCTCTGCTGTGAACTCGATGCGAGTGGCTGCCTTGGGGCTTGGATACACGTCCACGATTCCCTCGGCCACCTGGCAGGCCCCCATGTCCTGGAGGAGCTGGGCGGCGCGATTGAGGGCGCGAAGGGTGTTTTCCGTGTCCACGCCCCGCTCGAAGCGGCCCGAGGCCTCGGAGCGCAGGCCCACGGCCCTAGAGGTGCGGCGGATGCTGGCTCCGTTGAAGGAGGCCGCCTCCAGCACGACGCTGGTGGTCTTCTCCGTGACCTCCGTCTCGAGACCGCCCATGACGCCCGCCAGGCCCGCCGGATGGGCACTGTCAGCGATGACAAGCTCCGTGCCCTTCGCCAGGCGGGAGCTGTCGTCTAGGGTATGGAGGTTCTCCCCCGGCTTTGCCAGGCGGGCCGTCAGGCTGTGGCCGTTGATTTCATCGTAGTCGTAGGCGTGCATGGGCTGGCCCAGCTCCACCATGACGAAGTTCGTCACATCCACCACGTTGCTGATGGCGCGGATGCCCGCCCCCTTCAAACGCTCCTGCAGCCAGTCGGGCGAGGGGCCCACCTTTACATTGCGAAGGATCCGGGAGGAGAAGCGACTACAGAGGTCCTTTTCCGCAATGCCGATGGAGATGAGGTCTGCTGCCTTCTCCCCCGCATCCTCCTTGACGGAGATTTCCGGCAGATGGGGCGTGTTTCCCGTCAGCACGGCGATTTCTCGCACGAGGCCCAGGACGCTGAAGCAGTCCGCCCTGTTCGCCGTGAGCTCGAACTCCAAGATGACATCGTCGAGACCAAGCACGTCCTTCGCGGGCACGCCCACTGGAGTACCCGCCGGCAGGATGTAGATGCCGTCCTTCTGCTCCTCCGTAAACTTCGAGAGATCGATGCCCAGCTCGCCGGCGGAGCAGAGCATGCCGTTGGAGGGAAGGCCGCGAAGCTTGCTCTTCTTGATGTGCATGCCACTCGGCAGGTGCGCTCCCACCATGGCCACGGGCACCACCTGGCCCTCCTTCACATTCTGGGCGCCGGTGATGATCTCGATGAGCTCCTCTCCGCCGACATTCATCTGGCAGATCTGGAGGTGATCCGAGTCCGGGTGGGCCGTGAGGCTATCGATGCGCCCCGTCACCACATGGTCGAGGCCTTCGTCGGCGCGGATGACATTTTCCACCGGGATGCCCGCCATGGTGAGGCGATCCGCCAGCTCCTCGGCGCTCCAATCAAAATCAATATAATCCTTGAGCCACTTTATAGAAACCTGCATGGATTTTCTCCTTTCTCCGGGGGCCAATCAGAACTGGCGCAGGAAGCGCATGTCGTTGTCGTAGAAAAGGCGCAGATCGTCGATGCCGTAGGACAGCATGGCGATGCGCTCCACCCCCATGCCGAAGGCAAAGCCGGAGACCTTCTTCGGGTCGTAGCCGCTCATGCGCAGCACATTCGGGTGCACCATGCCGGAGCCCAGAATCTCCAGCCAGCCCGTGCCCTTGCAGACGCGGCAGCCCTTGCCATGGCACATGACGCAGGAGATATCCACCTCCGCCGAGGGCTCCGTGAAGGGAAAGAAACTGGGCCGGAAGCGGACGCCCACCTCCTCGCCGAACATCTGCTGGAGGAAGAGCTCCAGCGTACCCTTGAGGTCGGCAAAGCTAATCCCTTCGTCGATGACGAGACCTTCCACCTGGGTAAACATGGGAGAATGGGTGGCATCGTACTCGTCCCGGCGATAGACGCGGCCGGGGGCAATCATGCGGATGGGGGCATTGGGCGGATTCTTCTCCATGGTGCGGGCCTGAACCGGGGAGGTCTGGGAGCGCATGAGGATATCCTCCGTGATGTAGAAGGAATCCTGCATGTCCCGGGCCGGGTGATCCTTCGGCAGGTTCAGCGCCTCGAAGTTGTAGTAATCCTTCTCAATCTCCGGGCCTTCCTCCACGGAAAAGCCCATGCGGAAGAAGATGTCCTTGATGCGGTCCAGGGTCTGGGTCAGTGGATGGAGGTGGCCCGCCGTGGCCCTGCGGCCGGGGAGCGTCACGTCTATCTTTTCACTCTCCAGGCGGTCTGCCATGGCTCTCGCCTTCAGCTCCTCATTCTTCTGCTGGATAAGGGCCTCCACCTCGGCCTTTGCCGCGTTGACGATGGCACCAATCTTCGGCCGCTCCTCCTTTGCGACTGCTCCGAGACCGCGAAGGATGGCGGTGAACTCCCCCTTCTTGCCCAGGAACTTCACCCGCACGTCGTCCAGCTCCGACAGGTTCTTTGCAGCGCTGGCGACGGCTTCCCGGGCCTGCTGCTTCAGTGCTTCGATTTTCTCTTCCATAGAGACCTCCTGAAATTGAACTGGGCGGACAAAACAAAAAGCCTCCGCCCCTTATGATGAGGGGCGAAGGCATAGGCTTCGCGGTACCACCCTGATTTATTGCTCATTTGACGGCCATAACGCTGCCCTGCGGCCGGCATTTCCTCCGGCGGCTCAAAAGCGAACCTTCGGCAGCCTTCGTCACCCGCTTCCAGTCCAGGCGGGATTCCCTATAGACGAGGGGATGCGTACTCTTCTTTTTCATTGCCATTTGTTCGCCATTTTAGCATAAATCGAGTGGTTTGGCAAATATCAATATTCCTGGCTCTTCGTGCGAATCTTCTCCTGGATGTAGCGGATGAAGTCGTCAAGCTTCATGGCCTGGCTGTCCTTTTCGCCGTGCTTCCTTACCATGGCGGTGCCATCTGCCATCTCCTGGTCGCCCACCACGAGGGTGTAGGGCACCTTCTTGACCTGGGCCTCGCGAATCTTGTAGCCCACCTTCTCGCTGCGGTCGTCCACCTCAACGCGAAGACCTAGCTTGAAGAGCTTGTCCTTTATCTCATGGGCATAGGCGGCGTGGCGCTCGGAGATGGGGAGAATCTTTGCCTGGACGGGAGCGAACCAGACGGGGAAAGCGCCGGCGTAGTTCTCGATGAGGATGCCGATGAAGCGCTCGATGGAGCCGTAAACGACGCGATGGAGCATGACGGTGCGGTGCTTCTCTCCATCCTCGCCCACGTAGGTCAGGTCGAACTTCTCCGGCATAAGCATATCCAGCTGGATGGTGCCGCACTGCCAGGTGCGCCCGATGGAGTCCTTCAGGTGGAAGTCAATCTTCGGGCCGTAGAAGGCGCCATCGCCCTCGTTGACCACGTAGTTGAGGCCGCGATGCTCGAGAGCATTCCTAAGGGCGTTCGTAGCCTTCTCCCAGATTTCGTCGGAGCCCATGGAGTCATCGGGACGTGTGGAGAGCTCTGCCACGTAAGAGAGACCGAAGGTGGAGTAGACCTCGTCGAAGAGGTCGATGGTGTGCTGGATCTCCTCCTCGATCTGATCCGGCGTGACAAAGAGATGGGCATCGTCCTGGGTGAAGTTGCGCACCCGGAAAAGGCCGTGGAGGGCACCGGAAAGCTCGTGGCGATGGACGAGGCCCAGCTCCCCGAGGCGCAGCGGCAGGTCCCGATAGCTATGCTGGTGGGTCTTGTAGACGAGCATGCCGCCGGGGCAGTTCATGGGCTTTACGGCATAGTCCTCGTCGTCAATCTTCGTGAAGTACATGTTCTCGGCATAGTGGGCCCAGTGGCCGGACTGCTCCCAGAGCTTCCGATTGAGGATTATGGGCGTCATGATTTCCTGGTAGCCATAGCGGCGATGGACCTCGCGCCAGTAGTTCAGAAGCTCGTTGCGGATAATCATGCCATTCGGATGGAAGAAGGGGAAGCCCGGGCCCTCCTCGTGGAGACTGAAGAGATCCAGCTCCCGGCCGAGCTTACGGTGGTCGCGCTTGGCGGCCTCCTCCAGCATGTGGAGATAGGCGTCGAGATCCTCCTGCTTCGTGAAGGCGGTACCGTAGATGCGCTGGAGCATCTTGTTGTGCTCGTCACCCCGCCAGTAGGCGCCGGCCACGCTCTGAAGCTTTATGGCCTTGACCTTGCCGGTGCTCACCACATGGGGGCCGGCGCAGAGGTCGGTGAACTCGCCCTGGGTATACATGGAGATGGTGGCATCCTCAGGCAGATCCTCAATGAGCTGCACCTTGTAGCTCTCGCCCTTCTCCCGAAAGAAGGCCAGGGCCTCCTCCCGGCTGACTTCCTTACGCACGAGGGGAAGGTTCTCCTTGACGATTTTCTTCATTTCCTTTTCGATATCGGCAAGGTCGCTCTCGGTGAGCTGCTTTTCGAGGTCGAAGTCGTAGTAGAAGCCGTTCTCGATGGCGGGGCCGATGGCCAGCTGCACCTTGGCATCCTTGTAAAGGCGCTTGACGGCCTGAGCAAGGATGTGGGAGGCGGTGTGGCGGAGCGCCCAGCGGCCGTCCGGCTCCTCAAAGGTCAGAAACCCCACCGTTGCATCGCCGGTGATGGGAGCCATGAGGTCGCGCGTCTTGCCGTCCACCTTGACGGCGAGCACCTTCTTTGCCAGGCTGTTGCTGACGGATTTCACGAAGTCCTGAAAGAGGGTCCCTTCTGCGACCTCGCGCACGGAGCCATCCTTCATCGTTAGTTTTGCCATTTTCTTTCCTCCTAGAATCAGAAAAGCCTCGTCCCTAGCATAGGGACGAGGCAATACTCGCGGTTCCACCCTGATTGCCGCAAGAGCGGCCACTCAGCCTTGATAACGGAGAGGTCTCCGGCAGGGCATACTAGTGGTTCTGCCCGGCAGCTCCAAAGCCGTAATCTCACGGACTGCCTAGGACACTCGCAGCAAATGCGCCCCTCTCTGAAAGGTGTTTTCGAAAGACCATATCTTCTTCATCGCTTGTGATGGTACATATTATATGGCTCCCGTCCGCTTATGTCAAGGGTCATTTGATTCTTGCACGAAATATGCGTATAATAAAAAAAGATTTTATCGAAAGAAGGGAATGCCTTGGAGAAAAACCAGCAAGTCTCAACGGAGCATGTTCTGACCCATACATTTTCGCAGATTACCTATAAGATGCACCTTATCCTGAAGGTGGGCGGCATTCTCATGGAGAACGGGGCGGATTCGGACCGCATCATGCGCTACATCATGCGGACGGCGGCCTATATGGGGATACCGGCGCGCAATGTCCAGTGCCATATCATGTTCACCACCATCATGCTGAATATCAAGGACGAGGAGCGCACGTATACGGAGTTTCAGAAGTCCCGGAAGCATCGGGCGAACATGGCCATCATCGCCCATATGAGCCGGCTCATCTGGAAGGCCATGCGGGATACCTACTCCCTGGAGCTTTTCGAGCATGAGCTGAAGAAGCTGGAGGTGCGAGAGAGGTGCTACAATCATCTGACGACGGCCATAGGCTCCAGCTTTGCCTGTGGCGGCTCCTGTGTGCTCTTTGGTGGGGATCTCGCCGCCTTCTTCATCACGGCGGTCTGCGCCTTTATCGGCTTTAAGGTGCGCACCTTCTGTGACGACAATGGGTTTAATCCCTTTGCCAGCATCACCATTGCCGCCTTCGCCTGCACGCTCGTAGCCTGCCTCTCCCAGATGCTCTCCCTCTCCACCACCCCCATGCTCCCCATTGCGGCCTGCGCCCTTTTCATGGTGCCGGGGGTGCCCATCATCAATGCGGCAAACGAGTTGCTGAACAACTATATCACCACGGGCATCACGCGGTACTTCGAGACGCTCCTCATCGTGGGCAGCATGGCCTTTGGTACGGCGATTGCCCTTTATGTGGGGGCCTTCGATGAGTTCACCTCTCTGAAGCTAAGCCCTGGGGATATCTACCTCTACCATCCGCTGGCCGCCGCCATATCGGCGGGCGGATTCGGCATGCTCTTCAATGTGCCCCGGCGGGTCATCTGGGTCATCGCTGTGGGCGGCATGATCACCATCCTTTTCCGCAACATCTGCATGTTTGACCTCGGCCTAAGCCAGACGGCGGGCTCCTTTATCGGGGCCGCGGTGGTGGGGATCCTGGCCCTCAAAGCCATTCATTGGTTCCACGTGCCGAATGTGGTGCTGACCATCCCCTCCGCCATCCCCCTGGTGCCGGGCATCCTGCTCTACCGGTTTCTGTTCACGTTCCTCAACATCACGAATGTGAATACGGAGACACTGCTCCGGGGCCTTCGGAACGGCATCGAGGGCGTGACCATCATCATCGCCATCGCCATCGGCGTGGCCATCCCAAATATCTTCCTGTCCCGGTGGATCAAGAAGAACAAGATTGAGCAAGAAAGGCGCCTGCTGGAAATGCGTTTTATCGACGACAAGTTTGATGACTGAAAAAGGGGGTGTTTCACATCATAATTGATGGGAAACACCCCCTTTCGTACGAGTAGCGCACCCTCCCAACGCTTCACGGAGTTCCGAGTGCTGCTTGTTCTTCTTTCGCTTCATTTACCGCCCTCCATTCAAAATGCGCTGCGCTTGAACGGTGAATTCCGGACGGAGAGCGAAAAAAGAGTAAGCTTAACGCCCTCTCCACAACGCTGCGCTTATGGGAGGGCGTCTTCGCATGATACATTCCTTATTCTAAGTTACATGCAACAGTCCATTTTTTCTTACAGGCTCTGGAATATGGTGAAATCTGCCAGGAAGGACAGGGGCTGGGCCCAGATGCCCAGGACCAGGACGAAGAAAACGGCTACAAGGCCGGTGACGGTCGCGGCGAAGGGCAGGCGAAGACGGTGCTCGTTCATGACCTCCCCCTCCTCCGGATCCCGGAACATCTCCCGGATGACGATGAGGTAGTAGTAGACGCTCATCATGGAGACCACGAAGCCCACGGCGGCAAGCCATAGGAGGCCTGCGTCCACGGCGGCCGTGAAGATGTAGAACTTGCCGATGAAGCCGCCTGTGGGGGGTATGCCCGCCATGGTCAGGAGCCCCAGCATCAGAAAGCCTGCGGGAAGCAGCGAGTGATGGGCAAGGCCCCGTACATTGTAGAGGTCTGCCTCCCCTCTCTGATCCTCCAGGTAGGCCACGGTGACGAAGGCCGCGATATTGGCGAAGAGATAAATCGTCGCGTAGAAGAGCACGCTCCGAAGCCCCGTGGCACTGGCTGCCGCCATGGCGCACATCATATAGCCCGCCTGGGCGATGGAGGAATAGGCCAGCATGCGCTTGATATTCGACTGGCGGAAGGCCATAATATTGCCCCCCACCATGGAGATGCAGGCGAAAATCGCCAGGATCTGCACCCATAGCGTCGTCGCCATGGGGAAGGCTGCGAAGAGCACCCGCAGGAGGATGGCAATGCCCGCCGCCTTCGAGCACATGGCAAGAAGGGCCGTGACGGGAGCCGGCGCTCCCTCGTAGACATCCGGTGCCCACAGGTGGAACGGGATGACGGAGAGCTTGAAGAAGAAGCCCGAGAGCATGAGCACCATGCCCGCAAGGCCCAGGCCCAGGAAGAGGCCGGGGCTATGGGCAATCTCTGCGAAGAACAGGCTTCCCGTCATGCCGTAGACGAGGCTCATGCCGTAGAGGAGCACCCCCGTGGCGCCGGAGCCGAATATGAGATACTTGACTCCCGCCTCCGTGGAGAAGGCATTGTCCGTCTGGATGGCCACGAGAATGTAGAAGGAGATGGTCATGAGCTCCAGGCCCACGAAGAGGGTCACGAGATCATTGGCCGAGGCCAGGACGCACATGCCCAGGAGTGCCGAGAGCAGCAAGGCGTAGAACTCGCCGGCATTCTTCACCATCCGCTCCACATAGCCTGCGGCATAGAACACGGTGAATATCATGCCCAGCAGGAAGAGCAGCTTGAAGAAGATGCTATAGGCATCCACGCTGTAGATGCCCTGGTAGAAAGACTGGCTGCTGCCATCTGTGGGGTACATGGAGACCGTGAGCCAGAGTATTGCCACGAGGCCGATCTCCGTCACGTAGGCGAGGAGAATCCTGCGCCCTCCTCTTTTCATAAGGAGATCCAGCAGGAGTACGATGAGCATGAGGACGGCGATGGCGATTTCCACCGCGATTGCGGAAAAATGCATGGCTTCCATCATTTCGGAATCCCTCCCCAGATATCTACCCCTTGAAAGAGGGAAATCATCGGTGCATCCTTGACAAGATCAAAGAGCGGCGAAAGCGGTGCGACACCGCTGTTGATGGTGTCCATCAACAGGCTCGGGAATACGCCGAAGCCCACGAGGAACACGCCAAGCACCGCCAGCGGCACCACATCGGCGTGACGCTCGTCCTTTATGCCCTCGAATTTCTCGATGCGCTTTCCAAAGAGCACCTTCGCCAGCATACGGAGCACGTAGAAGGCCGTGAAGATGATGCCGAAGACGGAGATGACGGTGAGCACCGGGAACTGGCTGAAGGATCCCACAAAGATGGTGAACTCAGGGATGAAGCCGATGAGGCCCGGAAGGCCCAGGGCACAGAGGCCGGCCAGCATGAAGCCCGTGGTGATGTAGGGCATGTAGTGTGCAAGACCCCAGAGGTCATCCGTAGAGCGGGCATCCGTCTTGTCGTAGACATAGCCCACCTGGGAGAAGAACAGGGCGATCATAATGCCATGGGCCACCATGTAGGCCACAGCACCGGTGACGCTGACGACGTTCAGCGCGGCGAGGCCCAGCAGCACGTAGCCCATGTGGGACACGGAGGAGTAGGAAATCATATACTTGATATCCTTCTGGGCGAGTGCCACATAGGAGGCATAGACCACATTAATCGTTGCGAGGATGGCGATAACAGGTGCCCAGAACTTCGCACCGAAGGGCAGGATGAAGAAGCCGATGCGGATGAGGGCATAGCCGCCCAGCTTCTTCAGCACCCCCGCATTGAGCATGGAGACAGCCGTCGGCGCCGCCGAGTAGCCGTCAGGAGACCAGATGTGGAAGGGGAACATGGAAAGATGGGAGCCGAAGCCCACAAGAAGCAGCAGGAACGCAATGACCTGCACCCCATAGGGGATATTTCCCGAGACGGAGGACATGGAGAGGGCCGTCACGTCAAAGGTGCGGGCCCCATCTGGGAAGGCGTAGACGTAGAGAAGAATGACGCCCACCAGCATGAAGGCGGAGCCCACCAGAAGGAAGATGGTCATCTTCATGGCGGCCTCGGATTTCGGAATGCGCTCCGAGGAGCCCCAGATAAGCACCATGATGTAGGCGGGCACCACCACCATTTCCGTCAGAAGCAGGAATAGGAAGAGATCCCGCGCGAGAAATGCGCCGGAGATGCCGGCAATGAGGAGCAGCAGCAGCACGAAGTACTCCTTCGTGCGATGCTCGATGTGCCAGGAGGAAAAGACTGCCGCCAGGCCCACGGCCGAGGAGAGCAGGAGAAGCGGCAACGATATGCCGTCGATGCCAAGGGAATAGGCGACGCCGAGGTCCGCTATCCAGGGCACGTACTCTGTGTACTGCATCCCCCCTGCTGCCGTGTCATAGTCCACGTAGAGGAACAGCACGAGAAGCATCACGATGATCATGGAAAGAGCCGCCAGCTGGCGCATCGTCTCGTGAAAGCGCTTTGGCAGCACGGCGATGATGGCTCCCGCCACAAGAGGCGTGAGGAGGATGACGGAAAGAATCGGGAACGAAATCATCCGATGACACCTCCTCCTTGAAGAATGATTTGAACCGTCCAGTAGAGCGCCGCAATCAAGAGAACGGCAACGCCCGTGTAAAAAAATAGCAGATAGCGCTGCACCTGCCCATTGGCGGGTGCCGAGAGTATATCGCTCGTGCCCAGCGCATAGGCACCGAGGCCGTCCATGATTCCGCCGAAAATGTGGATGTCCACCCAGCTCAGCGCATAGGCGAAGGTGTAGACGAGGCGGCGGCGGATGTAGTCGTAGAACTCATCCACATAGAACTTGTGGTAGACCACCTGATAGAGGAAGCCATAGCGGCGGCGAGCCACCTTCAGGCGAATCGCCCTCTGGCCGTAAATGATATAGGCCAGAAGGAAGCCCAGGAGAGCCACGCCGGTGCCGGTGGCGGCGACCTGCATATTGAGCGTCTCGTGGACGGCGGTGCCGTCATTGACCCAGAGGCTGAAGCCTCCATAGTAGCCGGCGAGGCCGACGATGACCGTCAGGATGGCCAGCATGAGCATAGGCCAGCGCATGAAGGCATCCACCTCGTGAGCCTCATACTCGCTGTGGCTTTCCCCCAGAAAGGCGATGATGAGTAGACGCATCATATAGAAGGAGGTCAGGAAGGACGTGAAGGTCATGACGATGTAGACCGGCTGGCTGGCCGCCATGGCCGCCGCCAGAATCTCGTCCTTCGAGAAGAAACCGGAAAAGGGCGGTATGCCCGAAATCGCCAGGACACCGATGACCATGCAGAAGAAGGTCAGAGGCATCTTCTTCCAGAGGCCCCCCATCTTGAAGATGTCCGTCTCCTCGTGAAGCGCATGCATGATGGCGCCGGCGCAGAGGAAGAGCATGGCCTTGAAAAAGGCGTGGGTCACGAGATGGAACATGCTGGCAGAGAAGGCTCCGAGGCCCACGGCGCACATCATGTAGCCCAGCTGGCTGATGGTGGAGTAGGCAAGGACGCCCTTGAACTTCGACTGGGTCACGGCGATGCAGGCGGCGAAGAAGGCCGTGAAGGTGCCGATGCCCGTGATGAAGTACATGGCAATGGTCGACTCGCTGAAGATGAAGTAAGCGCGGGCCACCAGGAAGACGCCGGCGGCGACCATGGTGGCCGCATGGATGAGGGCCGACGTGGGGGTCGGGCCCTCCATGGCATCGAGGAGCCATACGTGGAGCGGAAACTGGCCGGATTTGCCGATAGCGCCCATGAAGAGCAGCAGGCTGACGATGGTGATCATCGTGGTGCCCGCCCCCAACACGTAGTCCGGGATAATCATGCGCAGCTCCAAGAAGTCCGTGGTGCCGAACATCACCGCCAGGATGATGATGCCCACCAGCATGCCGAAGTCGCCGATCCGCGTGGTGATAAAGGCTTTTTTTGCCGCCTCCCGGGCTGTCAGCTTGTCGTAGTAGAAGCCGATGAGGAGGTAGGAGCAGAGGCCCACGCCCTCCCAGAAGACGTAGAGCTGCAGGAAGCTCACGGCACCCACCAGCCCCAGCATGGAGGCGGAGAAGAGGGAGATGAAGGCAAAGAACCGCCCCATCCCATCATTGTCCGCCATGTAGCTTGCCGAGTAGATGTAGACGAGAAGCGACACGAGGGAGACGACGATGAGCATCATAGCCGTCAGTGGGTCGATGAATATGCCCATGGTAAGGGGAAGTGTCCCCACCACCGCCCAGGTCATCTTCATGACAAAGGGATCGTTCATGGTGATGCCGAAGGCCTGGGTGGCCATGGCAACGAAGATGGAGAATATGAGCGAGAGCGACATCATGAATATCGCTATTGTCGCCGAAAGATTCTTGTCACCCCGCGTAAAGGGCCCGATGAGCAAAAACGCGAGGGCGGGAAACAGAGGAATCAGATAGGCGTGCGTCAGAGCAAACGTAAACAATCGAATCCCTCCTTAATTCCGAAAATCCTTGAATTCGCGAATGGTATCCGCCTCGTCTGCATTCGTGGTGAAGCGCAGGCGGAACAGGCGGATGGTGAGTGCCAGGCCCACGGCAATCTCCGCCGCTGCCACGGCGATGGAAAAGAGCGCCATGACCTGGCCGCTCCCGTCATGGACATAGAGACGGTCAAAGCCGATGAGGTTCAGATTCACCGCATTGAGCATGAGCTCCACGCACATGAGAATCGCGATGATGCCCCGCCTCGTGAAGAGCCCGTAGAGCCCGATGGAAAAGAGCAGCGCGGAGAGGGCGAGGATCTCCTGCACTCCCACAGAATCAAATAGAAGGCTCACGACTCGTCACCTCCTCTCGCCAGGAGCAGCGCCCCGAGCATCGCCGCCAGAAGAAGAAGGGCGATGAGCTCAAAGGGCAGAGCGAAGCGGCTGAGCAGCAGCCCCGCCAGATCCGCCGCCTCCGTGGCCGGCAGTGCCGCGTCCCCTCCCCCAAGGGGCGTCAGGACGATGGAGAGACCCATGAGGACGAAGAAGAGGGCTGCCGTCCCCGCCCCCACGAACCGCTTGATGAGGCTCTGGGTCGGATTGGAGACCGTCATGTCCGTCCGGCGCACCATCATGATGGCCATGATGACGAGGATGGCGACGGCGCCGCTGTAGACCATGAGCTGCACGGCCCCCAGGAAGGGTGCCGATAGCGAAAAGTAGATGAGGGCCAGGCCGATGAAGGAAAGCACCAGATAGAAGGCGCTGTGAACGATGTTGTGGGAGAGTACCATGCCGAGGGCCCCCACTATCGTCACCAGGGCAAATACGTAAAATAGCAGCTGCATCACGCCTCGCCCCCCTTCTTCTTTTCTGCCGTTTCTGCCTTAGGTTCCGCCTTAGGCGCGGCCGGCTTTTTCGCCGAATCTGCCGCCTTGGCCGCAGGCTTATCGGCTTGTGCCTTTCCCTCCGTCTTCGGAGCCTCCGGCTTATCGGCGGCAGCCTCTGCCTCCGCCTTGACCTTCACATCCGCGAGGAAGACCTCCAGATCAGAGCGATCCTTGTCCGTCATGGCGTCGTGAATCATATCCTCCTTGTTCCAGGTGGAGTTGGCATAGTTCTTGTCCCAGTGCAGGGTATGGACGGGGCAGACCTCCACGCATAGGTTGCAGAAGAGGCAGCGGCCCGTCTTGTGGAGGTAATACTTCATGTGGCGCTTTTTCTTCGCATCCGTCACGACGGTGAGATCCAGCGCCTTGTTAGGGCAGGCCATGGAGCAGAGCTGGCAGCCGATGCAGACCCGCCAGTCCATGGCGAGATCCCCACCTCGAAAGCCATCGGCCATGGGAAGCTTTTCCTCCGGATAGCAGAAGGTCTCCTTCTTCCCGAAGAAATGCTTGATGGTGACACCCATGCCCGTCAAAAGTCCTTTACCAAACAATGAGGTCACCTCCTTATACAAGACCGAGGGCGCACATGACGACGCCCGTCAGAAATACATTGAGAATGGAAAGGGGCAGCATGGCCTTCCAGCCAAAGGAAAGAATCTGATCGACACGGGTCCTGGGGAAGGTCCAGCGGAACCACATGATGAGAAAGACCATGAGGACGGCCTTCAGGAAGAACCAGGCGAAGCCCGGCAGGAAGTCGGGGCCGAGGTAGCCGCCCAGGAAGAAGGTGGTGGCGAGTATCGCCGCCGTCAGAAGGTTCGCATACTCCGCCAGGAAGAAGAGTGCCCAGCGCATGCCGGAATACTCCGTGAAGGGACCGGCGATAATCTCCGACTCGCCCTCCACCAGGTCAAAGGGTGTGCGGTTCGTCTCCGCCACAGCGGAAATCAGAAAGATGACGAAGGCCAGGGGCTGCAGGAAGACGAACCAAAGGCCGCCGGCCTGGGCCTCCACGATATCCTCAAGGCGCATGGAGCCCGTAAGCATCAGGATGCCGAGAAGCGAGAAGAGCAGCGGCGCCTCATAGCTTATCATCTGGGAGACGACGCGGAAGCCGCCCACCATGGAATACTTGTTGTTGGAGGCATAGCCGCCCATGAGGAAGGGCAGCACCGCCTGGCCGGAAATGGCGAAGAGCAGGAAGACGCCCACATTCACATCGGCCAGCACCGCTCCCGCATCAAAGGGGAAGAAGGCGTAGACAAGAGCCGCCGGCACAAAGAGCAGCGCAGGAGACAGGGCCCAGAGCACCTTGTCGGCGCCCTCGGGCATGATGTCCTCCTTGCTCATGAGCTTCAGCATGTCCGCCACGGGCTGGAGAAGGCCGAAGCGACCGCCAACGCGGTTCGGTCCCAGTCGCACCTGCATGAAGGCGCAGACCTTTCGCTCCGCGTAGGTGAAGACGATGGCCGCCATGGAGATGATACCAAGAAGCAATGCGATGCCGATGACATCGAGGGCCAGGTCCGATAGAACCGGGATGCCCGTGACTCCGTAGATTTCTCCGCGGAGCCACAGGGCAAGGCCGGAAAGAAATGAAGTTTCCATGCTTTCCCTCCTTTAGCAGTCTACTTCGCCCATAATCGGGTCGATGGAGGAATAGGCGCTGACGGAGTCGCCGATCAGCATGCCCCGGCACATGAGGTCAAGCCCCTGCATATTGACGAAGGAGGGGCGGCGGATGTGGACCCGGTAGGGCTTCGTGGTGCCATCGCTGACGATGTAGAAGCCCAGCTCCCCACGGGTGCCCTCCGAGCGGCTGTAGACCTCTCCCTTGGGGGGCTTCAATACCTTCGGCACCTTTGCCATGATATCCCCCTCTGGCAGCTTGTCCAGGCATTGGCGGATAATCTTTGCGCTCTCGGCGATTTCCTTCAGCTTCACCTGGTAGCGATCCCAGTTATCGCCGTGCTCTCCCACAGGAATTGCAAAGTCCAGCTCCCCGTAGACGCTGTAGCCGTCGAGCTTCCGAAGGTCCCTCGCCACGCCTGTGGCCCTAAGGTTCGGCCCTGTCATGTTGAGGTCCAGGGCTTCCTGCGCCGTCATGGGAGAAATACCCACGATTCGGCGGGTGAAAATCTCATTGCCCGTCAGAAGCTGGTCGTACTCCGCAAGGAATTTGGGCACACGCTCGAGGAAGGCCTCCGTAAGAGATCGGGCCTTGTCCGTGAAGTCGCCGGAGACGCCGCCGATGCGGATGTAGTGGAAGGTCTGGCGGGCACCGCAGACCTCGTTGAAGATGTCGAGGATGTACTCCCGGTCCCGGAAGCAATAGAGCATGCCCGTGGAGGCGCCCAGGTCATTGGCTAGCGTCCCGATGCCGATGAGGTGGCTGTTGATGCGGTTGAGCTCCGCCATGATGACCCGGATGAACTCCGCCCGGCGGGGCACCTCGATATTTGCCAGCTCCTCCACCGCCATGGCGAAGCCGAAGTTGTTGTTCATAGAGGAGATGTAGTCGAGCCTGTCCGTATAGGGCAGGCACTGGACGTAGGTGCGGGACTCCATGAGCTTTTCGATGCCCCGATGCAGATACCCCAGCACTGGCTCTGCCTTCAGGATGCGCTCGCCGTCCAACGTGAGCTTCACCTGCAGCACGCCGTGGGTGGAAGGGTGCTGGGGCCCCATGTTGAGAAGATACGTCTCCGTGCGCTTTGCTGGCGCTGCAGCCTTCATAGGTCCGCCTCCTTTTCTATTTCGCCCACTCGGGTGGCCTTTGGCGGTGCGGGCTTCTTATAGGTGAAGTCCTTCCGCAGGGGGTGGCCCTTGAAGCCCTCCGGCATGAGGATGCGGCGCATGTCCGGGTGTCCCGTGAATCTTACGCCCATGAGGTCGTAGACCTCCCGCTCCTCAAACTCTGCTCCGGGGAAGACGCTGGTGACGCTGGGTATCTCCGGATGGTTCCGGATGGTCTTGACCTTCACCACCACGTAGGCCCCCAGCAGCTCAGAGAAGAGGTAGTAGACCACGTCGATGGTGTCCTTCCAGTCCACCGCCGTCAGGCAGGACAGGTGGGTGAAGGAAAGGGTGTGATCGTTTTTGAGCATCTTCATGAGGGGGAGGAATTCCTCCGGGCTCACGTAGATGGGAGGCCTTTCCTCCTCGTCGATGGAGACGGTGTAGAACTCTCCCTTGATGCGGGCGAGCTCCTCCGCTGTCAGATAGCGCTGCTTCATGCCTGCTTCGCCTCCCTTTCCTTCTTGCGCTCGGCCCACTTGGCCCGCTCCTCTGCCACGCGTTCCGGGTGCATAATCTTTTCCCGGAGCTTCAGCATGCCGTCGATGAGGGCCTCGGGGCGAGGCGGGCAGCCGGGGATGTAGACATCCACCGGGAGCACCTCATCGATGCCCTCCACCACGGAGTAGGAGTCGGCGAAGGGACCGCCGACGATGGCGCAGCTCCCCATGGCGATGACATATTTTGGCTCGGGCATCTCCTCGTAGAGGCGCACGATGGGGTCTGCCATCTTGTAGGTGAGCGTCCCTGCCACGATGAGGAGATCCGCCTGCCGCGGGCAGGGACGGAAGACCTCGTAGCCGAAGCGAGAGAGGTCGAAGCGGGCCGTGGCCGTGCTCATCATCTCGATGGCGCAACAGGCAAGGCCGGAGGACAGGGGCCAGATGGAGTTGGCATGGGCCCAGCGGAAGAGCTCGTCCACCTTCACAATGAGTACATTATTCCGGAGGCTCTCCGGCACACGATCCTTCAGTTCCATGACAGGTCCCCCTTTCGCCAGGCATAGGCAAGCCCCAGGACGAGAATAAGCACGAAGACGACCATCTCCATGAGAGCGAAGGCACCCACCATACGGAAGGCCACTGCCCAGGGATAGAGGAAAACCGTCTCGATATCAAAGAGGATGAAGAGGAGCGCGTACAAAAAATATCCCGCACGGAAACGGATATAGGGACTCCCCACGGAGTCCACACCGCATTCATACGGGATATACTTCTCCGGCGAGGGCTGCTTCGGCTGTAGCATAAAAGCCGGCACAAGGGCCATCACCGGGAAAAAGAGCGCCACCACGAGATAAATTCCAAGACCGCCAAACTCTCCCACGACTCTACCTCCTATTTTGCTTGCACAACAGGAACGACTAATAAAAGTCCGATGTAACCATATCTATTATACAAGACCGCGAAATTATTACAATAGATATGCCATATCAAATTTCAATCGTATCATAAACACACCCACAAAAAGGAGCTGCTTCATATAAATAGCCCCCTCGTCATGCAAGTAGCGAAAACGCCCTCCCCACAACATGCGCTTATGGGGAGGGTGTCTTCGCAAGATGGGCTTATTGTTCTATGTTACGTGAAAGAATCCTTCTTTTCCTATTACTTCAGGACAGCGCCGGTGCTGGCGGAGGTGGTGAGCTTGGCGTAGCGGGCGAGGTAGCCGGTCTTGATCTTCGGCTCCGGCTTCTTCCAGGCTGCCTTGCGGCGGGCGAGCTCCTCGTCGGAGACGGCGAGGGAGAGCTTCCTGTTCGGAATGTCGATGGTGATCTCGTCCCCATCCTCGATGAAGGCAATGGGGCCGCCCTCCATGGCCTCCGGCGACACGTGGCCCACGCAGGCGCCCTGGCTGGCGCCGCTGAAGCGTCCGTCGGTGATGAGGCCCACCTTGAGGCCGCGGCCGGTGATGACTGCCGTCGGGTTCAGCATTTCCTGCATGCCGGGGCCGCCCTTCGGGCCCTCGTAGCGGATGACCACCACATCGCCGTCGTGGATATCGCCCCGCATGATGGCGTCGCAGGCCTCCGTCTCGGAGTTGTAGCACTTGGCCTTGCCCGTGTAGGTCAGCATGTCCTCCGCCACCGCAGAGGCCTTGACGACAGCGTAGTCGGGAGCCAGGTTGCCGGAGAGGATGGCGATGCCGCCCTCGGGGCGATAGGGCTCCTCCACGGAGTGGATGACGTCGGGGCGATAGATCTTCGCATTCCTGATGCGGTCCCCCACCGTGCCGGTGACAGTCAGGGCCTCCTCGTGGATGAGCCCTTTCTTTGAGAGCTCATGCATGACGGCGGTGATGCCGCCCGCCTCATCGAGATCAATCATGTGATGCTTTCCGGCAGGGCTCAGCTTCGTAATATAGGGGGTGCGACGGGAAATCTCATCGAAGAGAGGCGCCGGAATCTCTATGCCCGCCTCGTGGGCGATGGCCGTCAGATGGAGCACTGTATTGGAGGAGCCTCCGATACCCATGTCCACGGTGATGGCGTTCTCAAAGGCCTCCCGGGTCATGATGTCCCGAGGCTTTATATCTCGCTTCACGAGCTCCAGGATCGTCTCGCCTGCCTTCTTGGCCAGCATGCGGCGGTCGCCCGTATAGGCGGCGGGGATGGTGCCGTTGCCGGGCAGTGCCATGCCCAGCACCTCCGAGAGGGAGTTCATGGTGTTGGCCGTGAAGAGGCCTGCGCAGGAGCCGCAGCCCGGGCAGGCCTTCGACTCGATTTCCGTCAGCTCCGACTCGCCGATCTCGCCAGCGGCAAACTTGCCCGCCGCCTCGAAGGCCTGACTGACGCTGATGTCCCTGCCATGGTAGCGGCCCGGCAGCATGGGGCCACCGGAGACCACGATGCAGGGAATATTCAGGCGGGCTGCCGCCATGAGCATGCCCGGCACCACCTTGTCGCAGTTCGGGATGAGCACGAGGCCATCGAAACCGGAGGCCATTGCCACCGCCTCCACGGAGTCGGCGATGAGCTCGCGACTGGCCAGGGAATACTTCATGCCCGTGTGGCCCATGGCGATGCCGTCGCATACGCCGATGGCGGGGAACTCGATGGGGGTGCCGCCGGCGGCTGCCACGCCGAGCTTCGCCATATCGGCGATTTCCCGAAGGTGCAGGTGACCGGGGATGATTTCATTGAAGGAATTGCAAATGCCGATAAGGGGCTTTGCAAGGTCCTCCGGACCGTAGCCATTTGCATGAAAGAGGGAGCGATGGGCGCAGCGCGTCGCTCCTTTTTTGACAATATCACTTCGCATAATAAACTCTCCTAAAAATCTGTCCATTCCCTATGCACAAAATATATTCTTCTGTGTAAGGGTATTTACAAGTTTACATCAAAAGATTTCAAAATTCAATGCCTTTTTGTGCTTTTATCCCCCTTTGATAGGGATGCTTTATGAGGTGCATCTCCGTCACGAGATCCGCCCGCTCCACCAAGGAGGGCAACGCATCGCGACCGGTGCAGACCAGGTGGAGGGCTGACGGCCGCTTGTCTACGAGCTCCAAAAGCTCCTCCTCGCTGATAAGGCCGAACTTCACCGCGTAGTTGATTTCATCCAGGATGATGAGATCCCAGTCGCCGCCTTTGATTTCCTTTTCCGCCAGTGCCAAGCCCTTTTGGGCCGCTTCCCTGTGCTCTGCCTCGTCTCGATTCCCCTTTTTCGTGAAGCCCAGGCCGCATTGGCGCACGTCTATCCTTCCATGGATTTCCTTCAATGCCGTGATGGTGCTGAGCTCCCCGTAGGTCCAGCCCCCCTTGATGAACTGAAGGATGAGCACCCGGAGGCCGTCACCCCAGGCCCGCATGGCGAGCCCCAGCGCCGCCGTGGTCTTTCCTTTCCCATCCCCTGTATGGACAATTAAAAGCCCCTTTTCCTCCATTTTCCGTTCCTCCCTACTGTATTTTGCGCTTTTATGCTATACTGATTATACGACATCAAGGGAATTTTTCCAGTCGTATTTGCTTCTTTCCGGATTTCCCATGAAATTATGAAATGATGGTGGCAATGAAACGCATCCGACGTTTTTTCTTTTTCCTGTTCTTCATCTGCCTCTCCATGGCAGCCTCCTTCTTCCTGCTGGAACGCTACGATGGCCTTTCCCTTCGGACGGCAGGGGAAAATCTTCATCCCGTCTTCCAGGAAAAGGACGGCCATGTAACGCTTTCCTGGACGCCTCTTTCCTACCCCAGCTTCTACAAGGTGGAGTTGCTCTCGAAGACAACGGGCCTCGTGGAGGGAGAGCCGAAGTATCATTTCTTCCTGGGGCGCACGGTGCGAAAGGCTGCCGTGGAGGTGCCCCGGACGGCCATCCCCACCTACTACCGCATCACGGCCTACGGCCTCTTCGGCCCGGTGACGGAGCCCTCCCCCGCCATAGCCCATCCGGACTTTGCCGAGGACGCAAAGGGGCCTGTTCCCATCTCCCGCTACGACGCGGAAAATCCCGCCAGTCGCATGCCCTTTCTGACCTGGCATACGGTGCCCGGAGCGGTCTGCTACGAGGTGGAACTCCTCTCTGCCCGGCCCG
>CAMCBT010000030.1 GCA_945873115.1 uncultured Mitsuokella sp. | reverse complement strand
TATGGGCTTATCCTACGACCCAGCTGACGAAATAGATGACCAGAGGGATGGTGACGCAGGCGATGCCGATGACATCGATGTAGACTCCGGTATGAATCATCTTGGTGATGGGGATGTAGCCCGAGGCGTATACGATGGCGTTCGGCGGGGTGGAGACCGGGAGCATGAAGCCCAGGGAGGCAGAGAGGGCCACGGCTACGGCCACCGGGATGGGGGAGAGGCCGGCGGAGACTGCGGCAGTGATGGCCAGCGGCCCGATCATGTTCGTGGCGGCCGTGTGGCTGGTGAGCTCCGAGAGCAACAGGGCCATGACGGAGAAGATGGCCACAAGGGCGAAGATGGAGGGTTCGCCGCCAAGAGCGCCGGAGATGGTGTCGCCGACCCACTTGGAAAGGCCCGTCTTATACATCATGCCGCCCATGGCGAGGCCGCCGCCGAAGAGAATCAGCGTACCCCACTCGATGCCGTCCATGGCATCCTTCCAGGTGAGGGTGAACTTGCGCTCCTTGAAGTCCACCGGCAGGAGGAAGAGCAACAGGGCACCGGCCATGGCGGCCACGGCCTCCGGGAAGAGGTGGTTGTACATCTTCAGCACGGGGGAGCCGCTGCCATAGACGATGGAGAGGATGCCCGGCGTCACCCAGAGGAGGACAGCTACGATGAAGCAGATGAGGGTGTTCTTCTGGGCACGGTTCCAGCTGCCCAGCTCGGCAACCCTAGCGCGGATGAAGCTGTCAGCACCCTCGATGCGGTCCACGTCCGCCGGGAACATCCGGTAGAGGACCAGGTAGGCGATGATGAAGTAGGCCACCATGGCGATGAAGCCCCAGGTCATCCACTCGAAGAAGGAGATGTGGATATTGGAGATGGTGTCCAGGAAGCCCAGCATGATGAGGTTCGGCGGAGTGCCGATGGGGGTCAGGACGCCGCCGATGGAGCAGGAGTAGGCGGTCATGAGCATGAGGCCCGTGGCATACTTGTACTCGTGGAGGTCAATCTCCCGGCCGGAGTTGGCGAACATGTCCTTGATGGAGGTGAGGAGGCCCAGGCAGATGGGGAACATCATGGCCGCGGTGGCCGTGTTGCTGACCCAGCCGGAGCAGAGGGCAGCGGCGAGACCGACGGCCAGGAAGATGCGCTTCGGATTCGAGCCTACCCAGGATCTGGAGAGGAGCCAGTAGGCAAAGCGCTTGTCCAGGCCATGAACCATCATGGCCTTTGCCAGGATGAAGCCGCCCATGAAGAGGAATATCATGGGGTTGGCGAAGGCGGCGTAGGCGTCCTTGACGGCCACGACACCAGTGATGACGGCAAGCGTGGGCCCGATGAGGGAGGTGACGGGGATGGGCACGGGCTCCGTTATCCACCAGAGGGCCACGAGGGTCATGATGGAGAGGAGCTTGTGGGCCTCTGGGGTGAGTCCCTGTATTGGCGTTATGAGTACGAGGATTGCGATGATGGGGCCACAGAAGAGGCCGAGGGTGCGGCGCTTGTGGTCGAAGGCCTGCTCGGCGCGCTTGACGGCGAGAGCCTCCCTGCTCATCTTGTCCATAAAATCAACTCCCTTTCCGGTATTCTTCCCGTTTTATAGGATTTTTCGCATTTTTGGTAGATATGCGAATAGAAGAATATTGAAATTGTTTTGATTTCATAATAAGCGAAAATTGCGTAAAATGCAATAGCTGAATACTATTTTGATGATACCTATTAGTTATAAGTTGTAGGCCTTCGCAGTCGGTTGATGGGGCGCAGGCTCGATGGAAATACGTTCGGGCGTGCTCCTTCTGCCCCTGGCGGGGCACCTCCCTCCCGGAGGGAGGTATAAAAATACTGCATCGAGGTTCGGTCGATGCAGTATGGGGAAGGCACTCCTTATTTTACGATGTGCTTGCCGCCGATGTAGCGGGGGGCCCAGTAGGAGTTGGAGAGGCTGTCGATGCGGACGCCCTTGCTGGTGCTGGCGTGGATGAAGTTGCCATCGCCGAGGTAGATGCCGCAGTGGGAAGGGCCAGGCTCGTAGGTGGTGAAGAAGACGAGGTCGCCGGGGACCAGCTCCTTCTGGGTCTTCGTGCGGAGGCCCAGGCGGTACTGCTCGTCGGCGAGACGGGGAATGTTGATGCCCTGCTCGGCAAAGACGTATTGGAGGTAGCCGGAGCAGTCAAAGGCCTTCGGGGTGGTGCCGCCGAACTTGTAGGGGGTGCCGATGTACTTCTTCGCCGTGGAGATGATGGCGCTCGTCTTTGCCTTCGGGAGAATCGGGGTGCCATTTGGCACCAGGGGCGTGGTGGGCTTTTTCGTGCTGGGAAGGCGCGGTGTGGTGGGGGCGGGCTTCTTGGCACCCGGCAGGGGCTTTGCCTTCTTGAGAGCGCGCCAGGTGGCGTTGTTGACGATGCCGGTGATTCGTATCTTCTGATCCCGCTGGAAGGAGGCCACGGCCCGCTCCGTATCATTTCCGTAGACTCCGTCCACGGAGCCCACGGCGTAGCCGATTTCGGCGAGCTTTTGCTGGAGGATGATGACCTCCTGGCCGGAGGAGCCGGTCTTCAGCGTGGGGGAGGCGAGGGCTGTGGCGGAGGAGAAGAGGAGCCCCAGGCCAAGGGCGAGGCCGGCCCCGAGGATCTTCTTCTTTGCCTTCTGCTTAATTTTCGCCTTGAGGGCTGTCCGTATGCGATGCTTCATGGTGTTCTTCCTTCCTTTCAGCCAAGCTCGGTGACGTGCTCAAGGCCCTGGTTCATGAGGCGAACCACATGGTCGTCGTCGAGGGAGTAGTAGGCTTCCTTCCCGTCCTTTCGGAACTTGACGAGCCTGGCTCCCCGGAGGACCCGGAGCTGGTGGGAGATGGCGGATTGCTGCATGTCGAGGGCGGCGGCGATGTCACAGACGCAGAGCTCCTTTTCACAGGCCAGGAGGGAGAGAAGCTTGATGCGGGTCTTGTCGCCCAGCACCTTGAAAATCTCCGCCAGGCGCAGGCTCGTCACGTCGTCGAGGGCGTGCTTGTGGGCCGCCTCTACTTTTTCGGGGTGGGTCTTATGGATTTCGCACAGGTCGCTGTTGTCTTGCATGGTGTATGTCTCCTGGCTCTGGGACTGGTGTCATTCGGTGTCTGGGCGGCTCTGGGTCATGCGGAAGGCGAACCTCCGACCGGGGGTGATGTATTGGATGAGGTTGACTTCGCTCTCCTCCACGAGGGCGGCCACGTTCGTCCTTGCGTCCGCCTCCAGGGGGACTCTCGCTATCTGGAGCTCTCCCATGTAGCGGCCGTAGCCTTCGTTGTCGATGGTGATGGCGCCGATGGGGCGGAGGATGGCATTCTCCCGATGGATGGTGCCGCCCAGCTCCTTCAGGACGGCCCGGGACTCGGTGGCCCGCACCGCGTCCCGAGCCTCGTCCAGGCGGGAGGTGTAGGTGCGCTTTAGCATCTCATTTTGGATGGGGTCGGTGGTGAGGCTCTGGCAGGTGATGGTCACCTGGTCTCCCGGGAGTTCGCCAATCTCCCGGAGCTCCTTCGTGGTGGGCATGGAGTCGGCAAGAAATATGGAGTCACAGCCCAGGGCCACCAGATGGCGGGCGGCGAGCTCGGCACGCTCCGTGCGATGCTCCTCCAGGGTCGGGAGTCCCGCATGGATGGGGCCCCGGGGACGAGCGAGACTCGGGACGAAGGCACCCACCTGGATGCCCAGCCGATGGAGGAGGATGTTCTTCCGGACGAGGGTTTCCTCCCCGAGGCCCGTGCCGGGGCGAGGGTAGAAGTTGTGGAGAGCATCGATATTTTGAAAGTTCGTTCCCAGCTCCGAGAGACGGGAGAGGAAGCGTCGGGTGACGGTGGAGGCGTTGAGCTGGAGCCTTATTGTCGGGGGGCTGTTGCTGAGCGCTGCGATTTTCTCCGGGGAAAAGCCGTCGTCCAGGCGCAGTGTGGTGATGCCGAGCATTTTGAGGGCGGAGGGGGTGAAGACATCGATGTCCAGCAGGTTGAGGGTGTCCGGCGTCACGTCGGAGATGATTTCCATGCCGGCATTTCGCGCCTTCTTCAGCAGGAGGCCCAGCTCCTTCTTGAACCGGGGCCTGTCTGTCTCCGGGATATGGAGAGAGGTAAAGAGGCGGGTGAGGCCGTAGTGGGCCGCCTTTGTGATGAGCTCCAGATTTTCCTCCAGGGTGTTGTCGAGGCCTGGGTAGATTGCGATGCCATTGTTCATGATAGGCTCCTTCTAGAGCCCGGGAGGGCTCTATTCATCAACTGGATCGTCGAAGCCGATGAAGCGTGTCGCGATGAAGCCTGCGAGGTAGGCGGTGACGAGTCCGATACAGTAAGCGGGAATGTTTGTGGTGGCAAGGGCGAGGGGGAGTCCTGAGATGCCGAAGGTGGTGGCCCCCACGGCGAAGAAGGCATTGACGGCACCACCGAAGGCCCCGCCGATGCAGGCGGCGAGGAAAGGACGCCCCAGGGGGAGCGTCACCCCGTAGATGAGGGGCTCACCCACCCCCAGAAAGCCCACGGGCAGCGCGGAGGCGATGATTTTCTTCAGCCGCTCGTTCTTCGTCCTGGTGTAGATGGCAAGGCTCGCCCCCACCTGGCCCGCCCCCGCCATGGCGAGGATTGGCAGGAGGATGGTGTAGCCGTAGCGGGCGAGGAGATCTGCGTGGATGGGGGTGAAGGCCTGGTGGATGCCCAGCATGACGATGGGAAGCCATATGCCTCCAAGAAGGGCTCCCGCAGCCGCGCCGCCCTGCTCCACAAGAGCTGTGGCCGCCCACCCGAGGGTCTCCGAGAGAAGACCGCCGATGGGCTGGATGATAGCTATGGAGAGAACCGCCATGAGGAGAAAGGTGAGTAGCGGCGTCAGAAAGAGGCTCAACGCCTCGGGCACGAGGCGGCGGATGCGCTCCTCTAAAAGGGCGGAGCAGATGCCGGTGAGGAGCACGGCGATGATGCCGCCCCGGCCGGGCACGAGGGCCTCCCCATTCAGCGTGATATTCCCGAGGGCGGGCATGGAGAGATAGGCACCAAGCATGGCACCGAGAACCGGCGTCCCACCGAAGACCTCCGAAGCATTCCGCCCCACCAGGAGGTGCATGCCGAAAAAGACGGTGGAGCCTGCGAGAGCCGCCAGCTGGTAGATGGGGGAGGCGGTGAGGGCCGGGTCGTATTTGCCTAGGGCGCTAAGGACTCCCGTGATGAGGCCGCAGGCGATGAAGCCCGGTATTAGCGGCAGGAAGATGCTGGCGATGCGGCGAAAAAAGAGCTTCACGGGGGTGGCATTCTTCTGTCGGATTTTTTCATGGAGGGCCTTCCCGTCACCAATCTGCGGCCTCGCCTCCTCTGCTGATTTTGCGTTCTGGGGCGGCTTGTTCGCCACTAGGAGGGCGTTGATTCGGGTGGCGATGCTGGCCGCTCGGCCGGGCCCTAGGATAATCTGGTATTCGGTGCCGGAGGCGTGGACCCCCAGGACCCCCTCGAGGGAGGGAATCTCCTTCAGGGGCTCAGCCTCCGGATCCTTCAGCTCCAGGCGGAGACGGGTCATGCAGTTCTCTAGTCGTGTGATGTTCTCCCCGTCTCCCAAGCGGTGGAGAATTTTCCGGGCGAGTCGATCTTCCCGTTCTTCTTTTGTCATGTGGGCTTTGCTCCTCCTTCCTTAATCGCCTCTCGCAGGTGGCCCCCCGTGTGAGTCAGCAGGTCTTCGCAGGTGGCTCGGTCTTTCCCCGTGAGGGCAAGGAGGATGGCAAGCTTCGCCGAGCCCTCTGCCTCTCGGAGAAAGCGGGCGGCCTCCCCCTCGCCTATGGCTGCCGCCTCCATGACAATGCGGCGGGCCCTGGCCCTCAGCTTTTCATTCGTTGCCCGTACATCCACCATGAGGTTGCCATAGACCTTCCCCAGGCGCACCATAGTGCCAGTGGAGAGCATGTTGAGCACGAGTTTCTGGGCGGTGCCTGCCTTCATGCGGGTGGAGCCGGTGATGACCTCCGGCCCCGTCACGGGCGTGATGGCGATATCGGCCAGGGCGACGAGAGGCGAGCTCTCGCTGCAGGAGAGGGCGATGGCAAGGGCCCCCTGCTCCCGGGCGTACTTCAGGGCACCCAGGGCATAGGGGGTGCGGCCGGAGGCGGCGATGGCCACGAGGGCATCGCACTCCGTCAGCAGGAGTGCGCGCAAATCCTCTCGCGCCAACTCCTCTGAGTCCTCGGCCCCTTCCTTTGCGCGGAACATGGCTTCCCTGCCGCCTGCGATGATTCCCACCACGAGGCCCGGATCCGTGCCGTAGGTGGGGGGGCACTCGGAGGAGTCCAGCACCCCGAGGCGGCCGGAGGTGCCAGCCCCCGCATAGATCAGGCGGCCGCCGGCCTTCAGCCGGTCCGCGATGGCGTCCACCGCCTTTGCGATGGCGGGAAGGACCTTCTCGACGGCTCTAGGCACCTGGGCATCCTCCTCGTTCAGGAGGCGGAGCATGGCAAGCGTCGGGAGCCGGTCGATGTCCTTTGAGGCCTCGAGCCGCTTTTCCGTCGTGATGGTGTCAAGGGAGACCATAGGGTTCCTTCTTTCTTCAGTATAACATATCGGTAAAGAGAGGGATAGACCATAGGGGCGTGGGGAATGGGAAAATCTTCGGGATAGAAAAGGCCCGCCGTTTTTGCTCGGTGGGCCGTGCTTTTATTTTGGATTGTACTCCGTGATGGTGATTTCCGGGTGCTCGTTCAGGTCGATGGCCTCGTCCATGGAGATGGAGACCACCGGCAGCGCCGCGAAATCATTGGGGAAGGCTGCCACCGTTCCCTTCTCGCCATTGGAGAGCAGGACACGGGAGCCGAGGAACGCGTCCTTGATATGGGTGAGGACAGGAACGCACACCGTCGGGTCGAGGGAGGTGTACATGTTCTGGGTGATTTCCGCAATGGCGGAGAAGGGGGTACGCCGCACGTAGCCCATGCGCTCCGTGGTGATGTTGTCGTAGAGATCGGCGATGGCGATGATGCGGGCATACTCGTGGATGTCCGGCCCGGTGCAGCCGAAGGGGAAGCCGCTGCCATCCATGCGCTCGTGGTGCTGCATGGCGGCGAGCTTCACGCCCTCGGAGATCCCATCGAGAGAGGCCAGCATGTGGTGGCCGTCCACCGTGTGCTGGATGTAGTCCGTGTAGTCCTCGCCCTCGAGACGCTCGATGTTCATGTTGAGCAGGCGGCTCGTGAACTTCGTCTTGCCGATGTCGTGGAGGAAGCCCGCCAGGATGAGGCCGTCCGTCTTATCCCGGTCGAAGTGGAGCCACTTGGCGATGACGCCCGCCAGGATGGAGACCCGAAGGGAGTGGTTGTAGATGCCGCTATCCATGTGGTTGAGCGTGTTGAGGTAGTCGATGACACCGCTCCTGCGGCTCATGGGATAGAGGTTTTCCTTCACGATGGTCTCGGTCTTCTCCACCGGAACCTCACCGTTTTTCGCCTCCTCAAAGATGGAAGCAGCCGCATCCACGACGGCATGGTACTCCTTGACGAAGGCGTTGCCCTTGCTGAAGATGCCGCTGGAGGTATTGGCCTCCATGGCCCGGTCGGTTTCGTCCTTTATATAGACGACGGGGATATTCAGGAAGGTAAGCCGCGTGATGTGGGCTTTCTGGAGGACGGTGCCCTCGGATAGTATGACGACCATGTCTGGATTGACAACGGTTCGTGCAAGCTCCATGCCAGGCTTCAGATCCTCGACCGAGATTGCGCGCAATATAATCACTCCCCAATTCATGCAATAATTATCGTATCTTTCCTTATTCGTGATGGATGGGGCAAAATCCTTTTTTCTTTTGAAGTTTTCGTGGGAGGAGAGAAAATAGGAAACTACACGCACAAACGTCCACTTTGTGGACATTGTGCGCCGCCCTTGCAAGAAACCAGCCAATCAGTCTGCGCCTACGGCTTGACTTCTTGGGGTTTCATAGTAAAAGAGGGGGCAGGTCTTGACAAGGGCACCGGTTTCGCATATAATAGCCCATGTTAATACTTTAATGAAGTAAAGAATCAAAAAGGGGCAATCACTATGAAGATGAAGAAGCTTTTGACCCTCGGACTGGCGGTCGTCTGCTCGACGGTGCTTGTGGCAGGCTGCGGCAGCCAGGGGGCGAAGACGGACGGGGCCAAGGAGGCTGGCAAGATTGTCGTGGGCCTCGATGACAACTTCCCGCCCATGGGCTTCAAGGATGACTCGGGGGAAATCACGGGCTTCGATGTGGATCTCGCCAAGGAGGCCTCCAAGCGCCTGGGCCGGGAGGTGGAATTCAAGGCCATCGACTGGTCCAGCAAGGAGCAGGAGCTGGCCAGCGGCCGGGTGAACATCCTGTGGAACGGCCTCGACATCACCGACGAGCGCAAAAAGAACATGCTCTTCTCCGACCCCTACATGGATAACCGGCAGATTATCTTCGTGAAGAAGGGCACCACGGGCATCACGGACGAGAAGAGCCTGGCCGGCAAGAACGTGGGCACCCAGAGCGCCTCCACGGCAGAGGAGTACATGGACAAGAGCGACTTCTTCCAGAAGGATGTGGCCTCCGTCAAGAAGTACTCCGACTTCGTCACCGCCTTCATGGATTTGGAAAACGGCCGCATCGACGCGGTGGTGGGTGATGAAATCGTCGGCCGCTACTATATCTCGAAGCACCCGGACCAGATTGAGGCCATCGACACGGTGGTGGGGCCGGTGAGCGAGTTCGGCATCGCCTTTGCAAAGGACAACCAGACCCTTCGGGACGAGGTGCAGAAGGTCCTGAACGACATGAAGACCGACGGCACCACGGCGAAGATTTCCGAGAAGTGGTTCGGCAAGGACATCACGAAGTAACTGCCGTCATTTATGGATAAAATACCCTGCGCCCGCAAGGAGCGGCGCGCAGGGATATTCTGCTTTTTAGAAGGAATCGTTCTTTATGGATAAACTGCTCGATACGGTCCTGCAGATGCTCGAGGGGAGTCAGATCACCCTCGAGATTTTCTGCATCACCCTCGTCCTCGCCCTTCCCTTGGGGATGCTGGTGGCTCTGGGGCGGCTCTCGCCAGTGAGGCCCCTTTCGCGGCTTCTGGAGCTCTATATCTGGCTCATGCGGGGCACGCCCCTCATGCTCCAGCTGCTCTTTGTCTATTTCGCTCTCCCCATGGTGGGAGTAAGGCTTCCGGATATCGCGGCGGCGCTTCTCGCCTTTACACTGAACTATGCGGCCTACTTTGCGGAGATATTCCGGGCGGGCATCAGCGCTGTGCCGAAGGGGCAGTATGAGGCGGCAAAGACCCTGGGTATGAGCTATCCCCTCACCATGCGCCGCGTCATCTTCCCCCAGGTCTTCCGCATGGTGCTGCCGCCGGTGTCGAATGAGACCATCAATCTGGTGAAGGATACGTCCCTTGTCTATATCCTCGCCATGAACGACCTCCTGCGGGTGGCCCGCACCATCGTGCAGCGGGAGTTCGACATGACGCCCTTCCTCATTGCGGCGGTATTCTACCTCGTCATGACTGCTGTCCTGACCTGGGGCTTCAAGAAACTGGAGGCACATTATGGCAAATACTGAGAGCGAGCTCATGCTCCGGATGCACGGCATAAAGAAGTCCTTTGGCGAAAATGAGGTGCTGAAGGGCATCGACCTCACGGTGGCCCGGGGTGAGGTGCTGGCCATCATCGGCCCCTCCGGATCCGGCAAGAGCACGCTGCTGCGCTGCATAAACAGGCTGGAGGAAATCGACGGGGGCTCCATCGAGATAGAGGGGGAGTTCCTCGCGGTGACGGATGAGGAGGGCCACGCCGCGTACGCGGGAGCGAAGAAGTGCCGTGAGCTCCTCTCCCGCATGGGCATGGTCTTCCAGCAGTTCAACCTCTTTCCCCACATGACGGTGCTGGAAAATCTCCTGGAGGCCCCCATCCATGTGAAGGGGCTCGCGCGGGAGGAGGTGCTCCCGGTGGCCCGGGAGCTCCTTAACAAGGTGGGCCTGACGGGCAAGGAGAAGGCCTACCCCTCGGAGCTCTCCGGCGGACAGCAGCAGCGGGTGGCCATAGCCCGGGCCCTTGCCATGAAACCTGACATCATGCTCTTTGACGAGCCCACCTCGGCGCTCGACCCGGAGCTCACCGGCGAGGTCCTGAAGACCATGAAGGAGCTGGCGGCGGAGCGCATGACCATGGTGGTGGTGACCCACGAGATGGCCTTTGCCCGAGAGGCGGCAAGCCATGTCATTTTTATGGAGGGGGGCCATATCGTGGAGCAGGGCGCGCCGGAGTCCTTCTTCTCGAACCCGAAGGAAGGGCGTACCCGTGCATTTTTGCAAAATATGTTGTAAAATATAGGCACTTAGGCAAGCGGCTTTGTTTGATGAAAGGGAGGACGCTATGAAGTTCACATTCGCCCACAATAATTTCAATGTATTGGACCTTGATAAGAGCATCGCCTTTTACCGGGAGGCCCTGGGTTTCACGGAGGAGCGCCGCATCAACGGGGAAGACTTCACCATCGTCTTTTTGACAGATGGGGAGACGAAGCATCGGCTGGAGCTCACCTGGCTGCGGGACCGCAAGGAGCCCTATAATCTCGGGGACAATGAGTTCCACCTGGCGGTCTACGTGGACGACATGGAGGCGGCACACAAGCTCCACGAGCGGCTGGGCTGCATCTGCTACGAGAACACGGCCATGGGCCTTTACTTCATCGCCGACCCGGACGGCTACTGGACCGAGATTCTCCCCGCGAAGTGAATCTACTTGGGAGGCAAAAACCAGCCTCGCAGGCTTTTTGTTCTGCGAGGCTGGTTTTTTGTGTACTTATGCGGTCTTTGTCCGGACGAAGATGAAGTAGCAGCCGAATGAGAGGGCGAAGGAGACCAGCATTATGGTGGCCATCGGGAGCGCCGTGGAGCTGCCAAAGGCACCCACGAGGGGCATCAGGGCGGCGCCAAGAACCATCTGGGAGAAGCCCAGGAGGGCTGAGGCACTGCCCGCATTCTTCCCCTGCCTGGAGAGGGCCAGGGAGAAGCTGGCGGAGCCCAGCACGGAGAGGGGCACGATGGTGAGGAAGAGGATGGGGAGAACCAGCTCGATGGGGAACTTGCACCAGATGGCGGCGAAGAAGCCGATGCTCCCCAGGAGCTGGAGAAGCAGGGAGACCCGCAGCATGGACTCGTCCTTGACCCTCCCTGCCAGACGGGCCGGGAGGCCGCCGGAGAGCAGCAGCCCCAGGCCGATGCCGCCGAAGAGGAAGCTGTAGGTCTGGGCCGAGACCCCGTAGATTTCCTGGAAGAGGAAGGAGGAGCCGGAGATATAGGAGAAGAAGCCGCCGAAGGTGAAGCATTGCAGGAGGCAATGGCCCATAAAGTAACGATCCTTCAGAAGAGCCGGGAATTTCCTGAGGCTTGCAAGCACCCCGGGAATGCGGTCCTCCGGGGCCAGGGTTTCCTTGTAGACGATGGCCTGGGCGAGCTGGAGGAGGCCGACGATGGTCAACAGGAAGAAGACACCGCGCCAGGAGGTGAAGAGCAGCACGAGGCCGCCGATGACGGGGGCGAGGATTGGCGCCAGGCCATTGACCATCATGAGGAGGGCGAAGAACCGGGTGAGCTCCGTCCCTTGGCACACATCCCTCGCAATGGCCCGGGCGAGGACGATTCCGCTGGCCCCGGAGAAGCCCTGGATAAAGCGCAGCAGGAGGAAGGCCTGGATGTTTTCTGCCAGGGCGGCGAGGAGGCTCGCCGCCGCAAAGACCGTCATACCGATGAGGAGCGGCCGCCGCCGGCCGAAATGGTCGCTGATGGGCCCGACAAATATCTGCCCCAGGGCCATGCCGATCATCGTCATGGTCAGTGTCATCTGGACCTGGGAGGTGGTGACGCCGAAGGCCCCCTGCAGGCTTGGGAGCGCCGGCAGGTACATGTCCGTGGCGAAGGGGGCCATTGCCGACATGAAGCCCAGGAAAATCGTAAGCCACAGGCGGCTTTGCTGCTTTTCTTCCATGCATATATCTCCTTTACTATGAAATCCCAAGAAGTCAAGCCGTAGGCGCAGACTGATTGGCTGGTTTCTTGCAAGGGCGGCGCACAATGTCCACAAAGTGGACGTTTGTGCGTGTAGTTTTCTATATTGCTGCTATAGGAACCACGTTTGTTAGCCTAGCACGACTGTGTTGGAATCCCATAAGGACGAGAGGAGAAGTCTTTCATCAAAAAAAAGAAAAATTTTTCAAAACTTTCAAAAATGACGAGAATATTTATGTAATATCTCCAAATCCATGGTATAATGTAGGTACGTCGGAAGAAAAAAGGAGGATCTAAGTTGAAGCAAGAGGCATATGATCTTTTGCAGGCAACCATCCACCAGGGCATAGATGCACTATCGGCTTACTTCCTGCGGGCCGTAAGGAAAGAAGTGCATCTTGTTGAAAGCGGCGGGGTGGAATACTATCCAGCACATTCGATGCCGGCTGACGATCAGCTTCGGCAGCTTTTGGGGCGGATGCCGAACTTTGCGGATGACCAGTATTTCTATATTGATCGTAAGCAGATACTTGTGTTGAAGGTGAGCATTACGGACGAGAAGGCAAAGCTTTACGCATTCATCTCGAAGGTGCGCAAGTCGGAAATCCCGGCCATCATGAAGGCCATGGCTCCCGCGCGGGTGACGCTGGCATATCTTCTGCGCTCCCAGCTCCGGGTAGGAAGGGACGTGGATGCCCGTACGGACGCCTTCTTCGCCAGCGTCTTCAGTGGCGACCAGAGGCAGATTGTGGAGCTTTTAGAGAAAAGCGGCATCGATATCAATCCGAAGCTTAACTACGGGGTCATGCTGGTGGACCTCGGCAAGGACCTGCCCCCTGATACGGGGGTGGATTTCAAGGCAAGCCTGCTGCAGCTGGCGCGGAAGCATGAGGAGGCAAAGCTCTATCCGATTCTTTGGAGAGGGCGGTATCTTGCCATACTCTCCGGCTTCTATCCGGATGAAAGCCGGCCGACGACCTGGCCTGGGGCGGAGCTCATTCGCGAATGGCAGCTGAGCTTCTCGAAGGGGCACAAGCTCACCGTGTCCATCGGCGTGGGCGACAGCCATCCCATCCAGGAAATTGCCAAGAGCTACCAGGAGGCCCGCATCGCCCTTGCCTTCGGCGTGACGAAGGGGGAGCGGGGCTTCATCAAGTGGTATCGGAATCTTGGCATCCTCAACAGCATCTTCTCGAAGGGTGTGGAGAGTGCAGCCCAGTTCTATCGGGAGACCCTCGGCAATCTCGTGCGCTACGACCGGGAGGGGGATGCAGATCTCCTCATGACCCTTCGGGTGCTTTTGGAGACGAACTTCAATTTCAAGCAGTCCTCGGAGAAGCTCTTCGTCCATATCAATACGGTGCGCTATCGTTACGAGCGCATCGCCCAGCTCCTGGATACGGATCTGGAGAGTCCGGACACCCGGTTCAATCTCTATGCGGCTGTCCGCATCGGCGAGATTCTGAAGGAGCTCGATGCCTTGCCCGCCGGCTATATCGGCGATGTGAAGGGCATCTCGGATGCGATGCTCAGCTGAGAAATTGGGAGAGGATTGCAGTAAAAAACGGCTGTTCCGACAATTGCTTGGAACAGCCGTTTTTCTTTGTCAGCGGTTTCGACGGGCCAGAGCGCGGATGACCTTCGCCCCGGTGTTGTGGATTTTCCGTAGCGGTGCCACATGGGTCGTCGTCTTTGGCCGGATGTCCTTCGGTGCACCGAAGTCGCCCCGCTTCAATGTGGTGGTCTTTATCTTGTCCGGCTTGAAAAACTCCCGGACGGAGCTTGCGATATTGTCCGGCTGCGCCTCCTCGCGGCAGACGAAAATATCGAGGGCCACATACCGGAGCACCGTGTAGACGTGGACCGTCAGGTGCCCCTCCTGGAAGAGCATCATGATGGCGTAGTGATCCTGTGTGATGCGATCGGATATGCAGTCGATGAGGGTGAACTCCGTGCGGCCCAGCACATCCTTGAGCTGGCGCTGGATGGCGTCGATATCCATGAGCTTGTTATTTTTGCAGTTGAATAGGTCGGCCGTGAGATGGCGAGCTAATATTTTCATGCGCGGCTCTCCTTTTGTTTTGGAATGACAAAGGTCAGGCCCTAGGGGAGACTTTTGTCAGGGTGCCTTTCGAAATCGTTGCAGAATACATTCATGGGACATTATACAGGGTAGAAGTGGGCCTCGTCAAGAAATACGGCAGAGAGGGAAGATTATTCTTTTTCACGTTGCATCGGCAACGTATTTATCATGGACTTCTATGTTATAATATTCTAAAATTGTAGGAAACAATAAAAACAACGGCTTTGGGAGTCGGGAAATGGGATAGCTAGGGATATGAGGAGGAATCCATGCAAATCAGTCAGCTGAAGCTTCACATGCTGCCTCTGTTTTGCGGCATCACGGCCCAGGAGGTGGCTGCCTTCGTCGAGGCGACGGGGGCGACCTGCAAGGAATACGGGAAGGGAGATCGCATCACCCGCGCCTATGAGTCCAACTCCAGCATCGGCGTGCTGGTGGAGGGGAAGGCCCAGACTCTGTCGGAAAACCGCTTCGGGGAGGAGGCAGTGGGCCATGCGCTGGAAAGGGGATCCCTCATCGGCAGCGCTTCCGCCATCCTGGGGGACTTATGCGATGGGGGCAATGCCTCAGTGGAGGCGAGGGGCCCGGCCCTGGTGCTGTGGGTGCCCTACCGGGCCCTCATCACGGCAGGCCCTAGGCTCGCCCGCATCCACGGCATCGTCATGAAGAATCTTCTCGAGGCCTTTTGCTGGAAGAATGTGCGGATGCTGGAGAAAATCGAGTTGCTCTCCCAGAAGACCCTCCGGGAGCGGCTCATCCTCTACCTCCTGCAGCAGGAAAGGCTCCAAGGGAGGGAGAGGGTGAAGGTGCCGGGGCGGGTGCAGCTCGCCAAGGAGCTCCAGTGCAACAGGAGCGCCCTGACCCGAGAGATTTCCTTGATGGAGGCAGAGACAGTCCTTGCCGTCGAGGGGGACTCGATGACGCTCAACAAGGAAGCGATAGGCTGATATGGAAGAGATTGTTTTTCAGGATGTGAGCCAGAGCTTTCAGGGGCGCACCATATTCGCCCATCGAAGCGATGTGGTGAAAGGCGGCTGCATCACGGCTGTCTGCGGGGCAAACGGCAGTGGGAAATCCACCTTCCTGCGACTTTGTGCCCACCTGCTTTTGCCCACGGAGGGGAGCGTCTCCGTCTCGTTGGGCGGAGAGGAGCTCTCTCGGGAGATCTTGCTTCGGCGGCTTTCCCTTGTGACACCGGAGCTGCGGCTCTATCCCAGGCTCACGGCCCGGGAGAATCTCGATTTCTTCCTGGGGCTTCGCGGCATCACCCTTAGGGAGGCGGACTATGAGGCGCTTTTGGCGCGGGTGGGGCTAAGGCCAGAGGCTCTTCGGGACACTTGGGCGGCGTCTTTTTCCACCGGCATGTGCCAGCGGCTGAAGCTGGCCTGTCTCCTGGCCTCCGAGGCGGACTTCTGGCTGCTGGATGAGCCGGGGGCAAATCTCGATGCAGAGGGCGCGGCTATGGTGCTCCGGGAGGCTCGGCAGGCGGCGAACGCCGGCCGCCTCGTGCTCCTCGCCACCAATGACCCACGAGAGGAGGCGGCGGCCGATGAAGTCATCTCTATTCCATGATATCCGCCTCGTTTTTCGAAAGGAAATGAAGTCGGCCCTGCGCTTCCGGGCGGCCTGGGCGGCCATGCTCATGTTCGCACTGACGACGCTGGCCTGTGTGAGTCTCGCCGTACAGGGAGGGGGTCTCTCGCCACGGCTTTTGGCGGCCCTCTACTGGACGGTGCTCTTCTTCGCCTTCATGGCAGGCATCGACCGGGTATTTGAGGCGGAGGACTCTGCCGGCACACTGCTGGCCCTCCGGGTCTACGCCCCCGCCGATGCAGTTCTCTTTGGCAAGCTTCTATACACCTGGCTCCTTCTGCTGGTGCTGGCGGTGCCCCTGACCCTGGCCTTTCTCCTGCTGATGGATGTGACGGTGGTGACACCCCTGGTGCTTTTCCTGCTGGTGCTCCTGGGCTGCTGGGGGATGGCGGCGGCGGGGACGCTGGTGGCAGCCCTGGGTCTCGGGGCGAGCGTGCGGGGGTCTCTCGCCCCCATCCTTTTGATGCCCCTTATGCTTCCGGTCTTTCTGCCAGCGATATTTGTCACGTCCGGAGCCTTTGGAGCAGAGGCGGCGAGCCTGTCCTTCCTCTTTGGCATGGGACTCTACGACGCGGTGCTGACGGTGGGGGCCTCTGTGCTCTTTCCCCACCTGTGGTATGCGGACTGATTCTAGAAAGGGGAGCCCTATGAATCGAAAGAAAATACTAGGCGTGTTCCTAGCGGTCTTGACGTTGGCGGTGCTCTGCGCTGTATTTTTCCTGGTGCCGCCGGCAGAGGGGCTGGACTACTATGTGCGCATTGCCTTCTTCCACATCCCCATGGCCTGGGTGTCGGTGTTGGCCTTTCTCCTGAGTGCCTGGTGGGGGGCGAGGTATCTTCGCAGCCGGGATATGCGCTTTGACAGGCTAAGCGCCCGCTCCGCGAGGCTTGGTCTTATATTCGTCCTCCTGGCGACGGCGAGCGGCGCCGTCTTCTCGAAGCTGACCTGGGGGGCCTACTGGAACTGGGATCCCCGGCAGACCACCATATTCGTGCTGCTCCTCATCTACGGGGCCTATCTGACCCTTCGGGCGGCTCTGGGGGAGGCTCGTCTCCGGGCGAGGGCCTCGGCCGTCTACGCGCTCTTTTCCTTTCTGACGGTGCCCTTCCTCGTATTCATCCTGCCACGGCTTTACTTTTCCCTGCATCCGTCGCCGGTGATCAATGGCAGCGGGTCGATTGATATGGACACGTCGATGCTCCTGACGCTGCTGGCATCTCTTGCGGACGGCACGCTCCTCTACGCCTTTTTGATGGCCGGGGGGAGCGGGCGAGACATTCGAAAGGAGGAATCCGCATGAACCGGAAAATCCTGCTCATTGTCCTGGCCCTGGCCTTCGTGGGCTATGTAGCCTATGGCCTTATGGACTCGGTCACCCCCTATGTGGGCATTGCGGAGGCGAAAAGTGCCACAGGCAATGTCCAGGTGAAGGGGGTACTGGATAAGTCTGCCCCCGCACCCCACATGGAGGGAGGGGACTTCGTCTTTTCCCTGCAGGACGAGGAGACGGGGGAGACCATGACGGTTCATTACCATGGCATGAAGCCGGATCAGTTCGATGAGGCGGTGCACATCGTTGCCATCGGCTCCTATCGGGAGGGGGCCTTCGAGAGCGACAAGCTCCTCATCAAATGCCCCTCGAAGTACGAATCCATGCGCGGTAAATCCTAAGGTAAAGGGAGAAGGAGGAATTTTCTTGGCTGGCACGATATGTTTGGCACTGACCCTGGCGTTTTCCTTGGCGGCGCTCTTGCTCTTTGCAGAGCGCAGCGGGCGCTTTCTGAAGTATGGGCGTTATGCGGCGCTCCTCGCCTTCCTCTCTATCCTAGGGGCAAGCGGGTATCTGCTTTTCCTTTTTTTGACGAATCGCTTTGATATCGCCTACGTGGCGAGCTACTCCTCCGCAGAGCTGCCCCTTATCTACAAGGTGTCCGCCTTCTGGGCAGGGCAGCAGGGGTCGTTTCTGCTGTGGCTCCTGATTCACGGGACGGTGTCCCTCTGCTTTTGCTTCCGGCAGAAGACGGATGGGACATTTCTCGCCCTCTATCTCTTTTTGCAGGCACTTTTGGCCATTCTCGTCCTGGGGAAAAGCCCCTTTGCACCCCAGGAGGTGCTGGTGCAGGATGGGGCGGGGCTCAATCCTCTGCTACAAGATCCCTGGATGGCGATTCATCCCCCCATCATCTTCATCGGCTATGCGCTCCTCGCCGTGCCCCTCGTCTACAGCATGACGGCTCTTTTGCATCGGGATACGGAGGCTCTTTGGCTGGAGCGGGCGCGCAAATGGGCCCTTATCGCCTGGGCTTTCCTTGGGGCCGGCATCGCCATCGGCGGCTACTGGGCCTACAAGGTGCTGGGCTGGGGCGGCTTCTGGGGCTGGGATCCGGTGGAAAATTCCTCCCTGGTGCCCTGGCTATTGACATCCATCTTCATCCACGTGCTGGCTGTAGCGCGGGTGCGAAGGGCGGCCCTGCCCCTCGTGCATCTATCCGCCATCTTCACCTTTTCCCTTGTGCTCTACGGCACATTTTTGACCCGAAGCGGCATTTTGGGGGATTTTTCCGTCCATTCCTTCGCAGGTACCAGCATCGGGCTCACCATCGCCGTGGTCAATGCCATCGTGCTCCTGGGGGGGCTCGTCCTCTTGACCATGCGGGCCGGCAGCCTCCCAAAGGGGGAGGTCTATCCCGCCCATGCCAGCCGGGAGTTCTTCCTGCTCCTGGGGGCAATGCTTCTCGTATTCCTCTCCGTCCTCATCTTCCTAGGCATGTCCATGCCGCTCCTTTCCCAGCTGGTGGGAAAGGGCGCGGCGGTGGATACCTCCTTCTATGTGCGGACGGCTATGCCGCTGGCCATCGCCCTGATGCTTGTCGCTGCGGGAGCGCTTCTCTATCGCTATGGCAAAGAGGCAAGGCGGGAGAGCCTGAAGGTGCCGCTTGTATTCCTTATACTAGGCATTCTTGCGGCCTTTGGGGTGGGCATCCATGAGGTCCTGCCTCTGCTCCTTGCCGGTGCCGCCCTTATGGCAGGAGGCGCAGCTCTCCTTTCCTGGCGCAAGAGGCTCCTGCGCGTCGGCGGCCTTGTGGCCCATGTGGGTCTCTCGTTCTCCCTCTTCGCCATGGTCCTCGCCGGCAGCGGCAGCCAGAGCGTCTCGGAGGAATTCACCGTCGGCGAGCCGAAAAATATCCTGGGCCATGAGATAATCTACAAGGGCCAGGAGTTCGCTGAGGACTATAGCGAAAAACACTACGTCTACACGGTGGATGGTCGGGAGGTTCGGGCCCTGACGAAGCTCCGCAAAAGCGGAGAGGACGCCGCGAGGGAGCCCGCCATCGACAAGACCCTCACCGGCGATGTCTATATCGCCCCCGTGCCCCCGAAGGACATGGGCCGCACGGAGCTGCTTTTGAAGCGGGGACGCACCAGCTTCGGCGATGATTACGCCTATCGCTTTGAGGGAGTGGCCTACGAGCCCCTGGGTGCCGGAAAGACGCGGGTCACCGCTGACGTGGCCGTGACGGACGGCGAAAGGGTGGAGCACGCCACCCCAACAATCGAGGCGACGACAGACGGCGGCACCTCACAGCCTGTGGATGTCTTTGGCGGCGCTCGTCGCCTCCGCCTGACCGGCGTCTCCGGCGACGAGCAGCAGATCCGCCTGGAACTCCTCCCCTCCCTTGCGGAGGAGGAAAGCCAGCCCATAAACGCCAGCGTCAGCACAAAGCCCTTCATCTGGGTGCTATGGCTAGGCTGTCTCATGGTCTGCGGCGGGACGCTCCTTGCCGTGCGACGTTAAAAGTGTTTTGTTCATTTGGACAAAAAAGCGGTTGCTATTTGGGCAATCGTTTTTTTATTGTTTCTCTCGAAAAAATCAGAAAGCTGTTGCCCGGGCAACGACACTGGGAGGAATTAGGTGCTATAATCATATCATAAACGAGAGGTATCGGAAGGAGGGGAGCGGAATTGGATGTGAAAGGGCTCATTCAAAAGCACACGCTGGCGTGCCTTGGGGCTGGCTTCGTCCTCGGCCTTGGGGTCTGTGGCGTGGGCTCTGCCATGATGACGTTTTCCGGCAGTCCCGAGTTCTGTGGCACCTGCCATTCCATGAAGGCGGAGGCGAGTACCTTTGCGCACTCCACCCACAGCAACCTCGAGTGTGTCGATTGCCACCTGCCCCATGACAATATCGCGAACTATATGTT
Source organism: uncultured Mitsuokella sp. (assembly GCA_945873115.1). Classification (GTDB taxonomy): domain Bacteria; phylum Bacillota; class Negativicutes; order Selenomonadales; family Selenomonadaceae; genus AWVT01. The sequence continues at coordinate 4,425 of CAMCBT010000030.1, read as the reverse complement.
CGAGAAGGGCAAGACGGGCATGTACGACATGTACCACGAGGTACTGCGGGATTATCCGGCGCATATCGTGCTTTCGGAAAAAGGACGGAAGACGGTGGATGCGAACTGCGTGCGTTGCCATGAGAACACCATGAAGAACGTCCACGCAGATCTCGGCAAGGACCTGGACACGGGTGGCGATTGCATCAAATGCCACAGCAGCATCGCCCATGGGTCGAACCATCTTGAAGGGGGGATAAGAGTTGAGTAGGCTACAGAAAATCCTGTCGGGCATCGCCATAGTCTGCGTCCTGTTCTTCGGTTTTGTGGTCTTCCGCATCGCGGCAGCACCCCATGACGAGAGCGTGAAGCTGGCGAAGATTCCGACGGATAACAATCAGCAGCTCGGCACAAAGGCCTATAAGGATGCGTATCCCTTGGAGTACAATTCCTTTATGAAGAACAATGAGCAGGCACCGTCGCCCACGGGCTACGGCGGCAGCCAAGGGGAGCACTCCCGCCTGACTGAGGAGCCGGAGATGCTGGAGAACTGGAAGGGCTACAAATTCGAGCTCCAGTATGACGATGACCGGGGCCACACCTATGCGGGCCAGGACATCCTGAATTCGAAGCGTCGCCCGGGGCAAAAAGGCTCCTGCATCGTGTGCAAGAGCTCCTATATGTATGACGTATACTTCAAGGAGAGCGGCTGGGACTTCGCCTCGAAGCCCTTTGATGACATGGCAGCTCCCATCTCGGAGCAGGATGCCTGGTTCGGCTGCTCTACCTGCCACGATCCGGAGACCATGGAGCTCCGCGTGTACAACCAGGCCTTCGTGGAGGCCATGGAGCGCCGGGGCATCGACATCTCGAAGGCAAGCCACAATGAGATGCGGGCCTACGTCTGCGGCCAGTGCCATACGGAGTATTACTTTGCGAAGGCGGACGGCCGCGTCGTCCTGCCCTGGGACAAGGGCTTCGATCCCACGGAGGAATACGCCTACTACCAGACGATTCCCGGCGGCTTTGACAAGGACTGGACTCACAAGGACTCCAAGACGCCTATGCTCAAGGCCCAGCATCCGGACTATGAGATCTGGCAGTCCAGCGTCCATGCCCAGAATGGCGTGACCTGCGTCGATTGCCATATGCCCTACATGCGGGAGAATGGGCAGAAGTACACCTCCCACTGGCAGACGAGCCCGCTGCGCACCACGCAGGAGTCCTGCCTCAAGTGCCACGATGAGTCGGCGGACGGTCTCCTGCAGCGGGTGAAGACCATCCAGGACAATACATTCCGTCTCGAGCGCATCGCCGGCCAGACGGTGGCAAAGGCCAACCTGACGGTGAAGGCCGCCATGGACGCCGGTGCGACGGATGAGCAGCTGGCCGTAGCTCGCGCAAAGCTACGGGAGGCCCAGTGGTACTGGGATTGGGTCGAGGCCTCCAACGGCATGGGCTTCCATAATCCGGATCTCTGCCTGCGCACCCTCGGACTCTCCATTGATCTCGCCCACCAGGCCATCGAGAGTGCCAATGGAAGTGTAAAGGGCTCCCTCTGATAAGACTTTTTAGCGCAAATGCAAAAAGGAACGGTTCCAAGAGAATCGTTCCTTTTTTTTTTAGAGGTGTCCTTTATGTTGGTCATAGATTGTCCGGCGCTCGCTCCAGGATAGATGGATGTCGCCCCGGGCTACGGGGCCGTATTCCCTTTCCAGCCGGCGAAAAAGTGCTGCTGCGCCCTCCGGGGGGAAGCCTGCCTTTTGGAGCAGGCGGCTGGCGTATTCATCTGCCTGACGCTCCTCCTTTTGGGTCAGGGTACCGTAGGGCAGGACGTGCAGAATTTTTTTTGCAGAATTTTTTTTGTAATTTCCGTCCGCATCGGGACAAAGTCCCCGGAGGCCGCTCATGGCACGGGGGCTTTTTTGCAGGATCTGGACGGGATCGTCGTGGGCGATATGGCCTAGCTCATGGGCCAGGAGCACGGCAAGCTCGGCCTCTGGAAGCTGCAGGGCCTTTTCGTTCAGGACGAGGACATGGCCGGGGAGGGAGTAGGCATTTATCGTGTCCTTCTTTTGCAGGAGGAGGTGCACCTCGCCAAGACCTGCAGCTGCTGTGAGGCGGGAGAGGAGCTCCTTTGCTGGCTGGGCTGCTGGGCTATCCACATAGATATCCGAAGCCGCGGAGAAGAAGGCCGCGCGTCCGGCCTCCGTATCATTGAAGTAGTGGAGTGCCCCGCGTCCATCGGCGTGGGCTGTTGGAGCCGAGAGCGGGAGGAGCAGCAAAAGGAACAGGCAAAAAAAAAGTCGGAATAGGGCAGAGCTCTTTGCCCTATAGAGAGGAATCGGGAATGAAGTCATAAACGCCTCCGAAAAAATCGAATGCAAAGCGAAGAGCATTCTCTGTGTTTTATCGTAGCATGCCATTATCAAGATGTAAAGAAATGGCTAGGATGTCGTTTTGCATTTTCGAAAAGTGCTTGAAAAACTTGAAAAAAAGAAAAAAATTAAGTATACTTAATAAAGTCGGGTATTCGATGTTCCTCCATAAGGACGAAAAGGATGCCATCTACGAGACAGGGGGCCCATACTTCTCCCTACGCTACGCATTTTAGCGGGCAGAGATGCCACCGGATGGGAGAGCGGCACGGTGGCAATAGAAACATAAAAATGGTCGCTCGAGAAACAAAAAGGAGCATGGAAGATGAAATCCAAGAAGATTTTCGGCAAGAAGCAGCTTTCCTTTGCGCTGGCAGCAGCATTTTCCTTCGGTGCAGCATTCTCCGTGGCACCGTCGGACGCCCTGGCAGCAACGGTCAACATCACCCGGCAGGGCACGAACTACGTCTTTGATACGGATGGCAAGAGTCAGACGGTTGACGCAAATGGTGTCGCTGCAGCCTTCAAGGAAGCTGTGGGAGCCGGCAATAATGAGGTCACGGTGACGAGCGGTGCGCGGGGCGCCATCGTCGCTAGCGGAGAGTTCACCATCGGCGCAGGCACGACGCTGAACGTCAACGAACCGAGTGATCCAAATCAAGTCATACTCAATGTCGGCAAGAATCCTACGACGCTCGAAGTTACGGCCGCAGGTGTCACCGGCAGCAATGTGGAGCTTGACTCCCTGATCGTCGTGGCAAGCACCCAGACGGCGGATGTCAATCTGACGGGCAAAGTGGGCGCCCTTAATACGATTGGTGCCGGCAACATCAACCTCACGACGACGGGCGGTACGCTCAATGTCGACACCCTCAAGGTGACAAGCGGCACGGCACTCAAAGGTACGTCTGCGACAATCAATGCGACGGAGGCCAATCTTAAGGGCGCAAAGGTCAGTGGAACGACACTTACCGCAGATACGGTCTACGTGGGAGATGACACGACCCTCACGAATAGCACAGTCAAGGCTGCCCTCGTCGTACCGACGAAGAAGAGTGCGACGACGGTTGCAGATCTCATCAATCGCGGTATCATCTCCGCAAAAGAGGGATCGTCGCTCGTCGTCAACATCAACAAGGCGGGCCTGGATGAGCATATGGCAAATGCTGTGAAGGCCACCGTGGGGGACAAGGCCACAATAACGAATGCCCTAAGCCAATACAATCTGGCGAACGGTCAGGCACTCTCTCTCGATGGCAAGGAGTACACGGGCTCGACAGGGGAGAGTTCCCTCGCTGCAGGCATCGTGAAGGCCTATTCCCTCGGCACCGAGATTATCGAGATGGACAAGAAGACGGCTGCCCAGCTGAAGGACCAGAAGCTCGCTGTGCCGGCTGGCAAGTATCTCAGGCTTATGGAGGGCGTCGACATTGTCAACGTACAGACGAAGACTGCGACGGACATCACCCTCGTGGGCGGCACGAATTTGACGGCTGCTAACGGCTCCCTCGTCGGGGTCTATGTCGATGCGATGGGCCAGACCATTTCGGCAGATCTCTCCGGCCTTACGAGTGCAGGCGATGTCACAGCCAACGCTGGTATCATCAAAGCAGGCGATAAGGTGACGGCAGGTACGGTCACCATCGGCCCAAATGCCGAAATCCATGCCGGCACACTGACGGCCGAGACCATCGTTGTGAATGATCTCAATAAGCTCAATACCATCACGACGCTTGCTGCAGCAGATGGAAAGTCCATCACCGTCGAGAAATCGAATGGAAAGGCCTATACGGCAGGAGAGCTTGCCGCTGTCGCATCGAAGGTCCCTTCGAACCAGACGCTTGTATCTGGTGATTCGTCTGCCCCGGGGACAGGGAAACCCGTCTTTGATGTGAGTGACCCTGATGATCCGTCTATCCCGGGGACAGGGAAACCCGTCTTTGATGTGAATGACCCGGCAGCGGCTCTGAAGGCGCTCGATCCCGCCTACGATGTCAATGCGACGAATCCGAATAAGACGTACCGAGATAGCACCGATAAGAATGCAACGGCTCTCAACGCGGCATCC
>CAMCBT010000029.1 GCA_945873115.1 uncultured Mitsuokella sp. | reverse complement strand
GGGATTGAAGATTTCGAGATGGTGGAGACGAGGGGGATCGAACCCCTGACCTCTTGCATGCCATGCAAGCGCTCTCCCAGCTGAGCTACGCCCCCATCTGCATTGCCGTGTTTGCCTTGGCAACATAAAGAATTATAGAGCAAACCCACCCACATGTCAAGCACTTTTTTTGATTTTCCAAAAAAGTTTTTTCAGCGGTTTGCATACATCTTTTCGTAGTAGTTCTGATACGCTCCCTTCAGGATGGGCGCCCACCAGGCCTGATGGGAAAGATACCACTTGATTGTCTTTTCCAGGCCCTCCTCGAATTTCACCGTGGGGTTCCAGCCCAGCTCGCGCTGGATTTTCGTCGGGTCGATGGCATAGCGGCGATCGTGTCCCTTGCGGTCGGTGACGTACTCAATAGAGGACTCGTCCTTCCCGAGGGCCGCAAGAACACTCTTGACGACGGTGAGGTTCGACCGCTCATTGTGGCCCCCCACGTTGTAGACCTCGCCAGAGGCACCCTTGCGGATAATGAGGTCGATGGCTGCGGCATGGTCGCCCACATAGAGCCAGTCCCGCACATTTTTTCCGTCGCCATAGACGGGCAGCTTCTTGTCATGAAGAGCATTCAGAATCATGAGGGGGATGAGCTTTTCCGGGAAATGAAAGGGCCCATAGTTATTGGAGCAGCGGGATATGGTGGTATTGAGGCCATAGGTGCGGTGGTACGCCATGACGAGAAGGTCCGCCGAGGCCTTCGAGGCGGAATAGGGGCTTGAGGTATGGAGGGGCGTCTCCTCCGTAAAGAGCAGGTCCGGCCGGTCCAGGGGGAGATCACCATAGACCTCGTCCGTCGATACCTGATGGTAGCGGCGGATGCCGTACTTCCGGCAGGCATCCATGAGGACACTGGTGCCGATGACGTTCGTCTGGAGGAAGATTTCCGGATGCTCGATGGACCTGTCCACATGGGACTCAGCAGCGAAGTTCACGACAATGTTGGGCTTCTCCTGCTCAAAGACCTGATAGACGGCCGCACGGTCTGCGATGTCCACCCGATGGAAGGAGAAGCTCTCCTGCTTCATGGCCTCATCCAGCGTCGCCATGTTGCCGGCGTAGGTCAGCTTGTCGATGCAGATAATCTTATCCTCTGGATGCTTTTCCAGCTCATAGTAGACGAAGTTTGCGCCTATGAAGCCGGCGCCGCCGGTGACGATGATGTTCATGCTTCGATTTTTCCTTCCTGTACAATCTGCTTCAAATAGGTGCCGTAGGTGTTCTTCGCCAGGGGCTCCGCCAGGCGAAGCACCTGCTCCGCATCGATATAGCCCATGCGCCAGGCGATTTCCTCCGGCGCTGCGATCTTTAGCCCCTGCCGCTCCTGGATGGTCTGCACAAAGGCGGAGGCGGACAGGAGCGACTCATGGGTCCCCGTGTCGAGCCAGGCGTAGCCCCGGCGCATCTTCTGGACCCGAAGCACCCCGCGCTCAAGATACGCCTTGTTCACATCGGTGATTTCCAGCTCGCCCCGGGCGGAGGGCTTCACGCCCTTTGCGATAGCCACGATGTCCCTATCGTAGAAATAGAGCCCCGTCACCGCATAGTTTGACCGAGGCTTCTTCGGCTTTTCCTCCAGGGAGATGGCGTGCCCCTCCCTGTCGAACTCCACGACGCCATAGCGCTCCGGGTCGCGTACGTAGTAGGCAAAGACCGTGGCGCCGCTCTCCTCCCGGGCCGCGCTCCGGAGGGACGTGGCGAGATCCGAGCCGTAGAAGATATTATCGCCGAGAATCAGAGCGCAGCCCTCCCCATCGATAAAGTCCTCCCCGATGAGAAAGGCCTGGGCAAGGCCCTCCGGCTTTGGCTGGACGGCATAGGAGATGGAAATGCCCAGCTGGCTGCCATCCCCCAGAAGACGCTCGAAGAGATGTGCATCCTCCGGGGTGGTGATGATGAGGATATCGCGAATCCCCGCCAGCATGAGCGTGGAAAGCGGGTAATAGATCATGGGCTTGTCGTATATGGGCATAAGCTGCTTCGACACGACGCGGGTCAAGGGATAGAGCCGCGTGCCCGATCCTCCCGCCAGGATAATACCTTTTTGTACCATAAAGTCCCCTCCTGTTTGCTGCTAGAAACCCATGAAGCCAAGCAGACGACGCTGGCTGATTGGCCGGATTATTCCCGCAAGGGCGACGCACAGGCCAAAATATTGAACCCGTGCTCATTTTGCTTTGTATAGCATAGCAGAATAGGCAGCAAATGAAAAGCTGAATCGGGAATTTTCACGGGTATGACTTGACTTCTTTCCCTAGGAATGGTAGCTTTACAAATGATATGCTTCATATGTCTTGCAGATATGTACAGACAAGGAGCTCGCCATGTAATATCGGAATGCAACGCTTACCAGGGGGAATGGACATGATAAAAGAAGCCATTACGAAAATCGTAGGAAAGGAGGACCTCTCCTACGACGAGGCCTATGAGGTCATGAATGAGATCATGAGCGGCGAGACCTCCGCCGTCCAGAACGCCGCCTACCTCGCCGCCCTCTCCACGAAGAGCGCCAAGGCGGAGACCATCGATGAAATTACCGGCTCCGCCATGGCCATGCGGGACCATGCCCTAAAGCTCGAGCATGACCTGGAGGTGCTGGACATCGTGGGCACCGGCGGCGACCACGCAGGGAGCATCAATGTCTCCACCACTGCCGCCATGATCATCGCCGCCGCCGGCATCCGGGTAGCAAAGCACGGAAACAGGGCCGCCTCCTCGAAATCCGGCGCGGCAGACTGCCTGGAGGCCCTGGGAGTAAATCTCGACCAGCCGCCAGAGAAGGCTGTGCGCCTCCTGAAGAAGGTCGGTCTCTGCTTCCTCTTTGCCCAGAAGTACCATGCCTCCATGAAGCACGTGGCCCCCATCCGCAAGGAGCTGGGCTTCCGCACGGTCTTCAACATCCTAGGGCCCCTGACGAATCCTGCCAAGCCGAAGCGCATGGTGCTGGGGGTCTACGACGAGTATCTCCTGGAGCCCATCGCCAAGGTTCTCTTAGCCCTGGGGGTGGAGCGGGGCATGGTCATCTACGGAAAGGACTGCCTCGATGAGCTCTCCATCAGCGCCCCCACCGCCGTCTGCGAATTCAAGGACGGCTGGTTCCGCCGCTACGAGGTGGCCCCGGAGGACTTCGGTCTCGCCCGCGCCACGAAGGAGGACATCCGGGGCGGCACACCGGAGGAAAACGCAAAGGTTACCCGCGAAATCCTGGAAGGCGCAAAGGGCCCCAAGACGGACATCGTCCTCCTGAACGCCGGCGCCGCCATTTACGTGGGCGGCAAGGCGGACTCCATTGCAGAGGGAGTGCGGGCAGCAAGGGATCTCATCGCCAGCGGCGAGGCCAAAGAAAAGCTTGAGGATTTCATCACGGAATCGAACCGATAATACAGAGTACAAAAAAGCTGTTTCCCGAGACTCTCTCGTGGAAACAGCTTTTTCCATACGCTAATTCTTTTTCTCCAGCTCCCGGCGGCTCATTTCCCGGAGGAGCTCCAGGGCCCCCATGCCCATGCCGGTCTCCCGAGAGACCTCCTCGATGGACTCGCCGCTAAGGAGAAGGGCCCTAGCCCGGTCGGCGACGGTGGCCTCTGCCGGTGGCTGCTCCTCAGCCTCCTCGGCTTCGTCAGCCGCCCCATCGTCTCCGGTGCTCTCCGGCTCCACCCCTTCGGCTTCCTGATCCTCTTCGATAGAGGCAGCTTCCTCTGCTTCTTCCGAAGAGCCTTTCGCTGCATCCGTCTCCAATAAGGAGGCGGTGTCCTGTGCTTCTGCCGGCTCCCCTTCCTCTGCTATCGCATACTGGGCCGCGGGGATTTCCTCTTTGGGTGGCGCTGGCGGAGCAGCCTGCTCGGTGGTTTGCTCAAGGGAGAGAGAAGCGGACTCCGCTGCAGCTTCCTGCGATTGCTCTGGCTCCTGCTCCCCATAGGCAGGCACCTCTGCCTCCTTCGCGTCCCGATCGATGGACTGCTGCAGGACTGACGCAAAGTCCAAGGCGTCCTGCCGCTCCAGGTTCGAGGTGTCGAGAGCAGTGGGCTGCATCGCCTCCAGATTCGAGGGCTCTGGCGCCTCGTATTGCGGAGAGGGCAGGCTCTGGGCGGGAGACGCGTATTTCGGCTGAGCGGAGACAGGGGCGGTGTCCCCCGCTGCCGCGTAGGCGGCCGGATCCCGGTACGCCGGGGCTTCCTGCACCGTCTCCGTCTGAACATAGACGGGAGGAGGCGACGCAGGGGCCGCTGCCTGGGCCTCCCGCTGCTGTTCCTTTTTCAGCAGCATATTTGCCCGGTCGCAGAGCTCCTCCAGTTCCAAGCGCTCCTGGCGGCTCCTTCGAAGGCGATCCGTCAGCTCCACATTCTTCGCCTCGGTCTCCGCCAGAAGCTTTTCCAGGTGCTTCACATGGATGCCCATGCGCTCAATGACCGTATCGGCGGACTTTCCCAGCTCCTCCTTCAGCTTCTCCGTGGAGACGCGCATATCCTCCATGTCTTCCCTGTCCTTTTCCTTGCGGCGAAGGAAAAACCGAACGCCAAAGAAGAGGGCTGCGCCCACCACAATCAGTACGGCAAATACTTCCTGCATACTTCCTCCCGGTTTCTGTCAAAGAGAAAGCGCCCGAAGGCGCTTTTACAGGTCTTTTCTCACAAGCGGATATCGAGGAGCGTCCCCCGATTGGGATCGGAGGCGTATTCCTCCTGGGACTCCTCCTGCTGGCCGCCTCCCTTGCGGCCGCTTCCAGCATAGGCACCACCCTGGTGCTCCCCTTCGTCCTTGATACGGCCGTCCTCGGGATTGTCCTTATGGCGTACCTGCTGCTCCTTCAAACGATCATCGGCCTTCTGCTCGATGGCCTGAAAATCCTGCTGGATATTGACTTGCTGATTCAGATTGCTCTGCACCTGACCCACCTCGGCGGATCTAGGCACCACCATCTGCAAGCTCATAGGGCTCACATCCATGGAAAATCCCTCCTTTTCTTCATGAAGCGTATGCCTTACGCCTACAGGTTCATATAGGCCTGCACAGCGATGGCATCCTCCTTCAGACTGACAACCGATGTCTTTATGGGCGACTCGACTTCCTTCCCCACTCCATTGATGCGGAGGCGGCAGCCAGGCTGGATGCAGTCCAGTACGGTGATGGATCCTGAGGCCATATTATCGAGCTCCTCCTTTGCCTGCTCGATATCAAGCTTCAGCCGCTTCAGACGGCCGGCCAACGGGAACTGCTTCCGGGTCAAGGCATTAATCTGCTGCATCCGCTCTGGCGGCAGCTTTGTCACATCCACCTTTTCCAGGGTACTTATCACCTGGTTGATCTTCGTGAGCCTCTCACGCAATTCCTTCTGATCCTTGAGCATCGCATGATAATTTTCCTCCAGGGCGGGATCTACGCCGACAGATATCACTGTCTTCGTTCCATATGGATTGCCGAAAACCTTTGCCCGGACCGCAATGCCGGCCGCCACATTTCCACCCAGAATCTGTCCCCGTTTGCCCTCGCAGGACAGCAAGCGGCCTGCCCTGAGCGTAGAGTGCAGGGCGACATCGGCAACGTAGATTGCATTCTTCGCCTCCACATTGGCATGCTCTGTAAAGGCTGCCCGCACATCCTCCTGAGCTGCGACGAGGCTTCTGCCCTTGCCGATGATGCCGCCGGAAACAATGACATTCCTGCCCTCGGCAGATCCTCCGTTGATGTTTCCGCTTACCTCGATGTCCCCTGTCGCCTTGACGGAAAAGCCATATTCTATATTCCCATGCACCTGGACGCTGCCATCGAAATGAATATTCCCCGTGCCGACGCTGACATTGTCCTTGACGACAAAGCAGGGATCCACCTCAATCTTCTTGCCGGTGTCCACAATCTGCCCATTGATGGTGGCATAGATTTCGTTTTCATTCCGCACTTCCGTATTCTTTCCATTGGGCATAGGGATGGGCTGGCCGCCCCTGGCGGCGATTTCCGTACCGAATACGTCGTGCCCGGGAGTCCCCTTTGTCTGGGGAATACGAATGGCGAGGAGCTGACCCGCCTCCGCCAGAACGAAGAGGTTCATGTCCTTGTAGTCCACCCGGTCGTGGGAGGCAAGCTTCGGATGCCCCTTTACCCTGAGATCGAAATTGCGCTCGATACGGGCATTTTCCCCGTTCTTCGGTGGGGTGCCCTTTGCCGCCAGGAAGGAGGCGTAGCTCCCTACACCCTGTTCCACGACGGACCTATCTATGCCATAGACGACCTTATTTTCTGCAAGGGCTGCAAGCACTGCATCAGCCGTCGGCAAAAGCACGCCATCCTTCGTATCGAAGCGAACGACGGCCTTCATGCGGTCATGACTGACCTCCACCACAATCTTTACAGGCTGCGTGCGCCGAAGCTGCTCTTCCGGGCTCAGTTCTTTCTGGGAGGAGTCATCCTGCTGCGCCTTGGGCGGCGCAACCTCCCCCGCCTTTTCTGTCCCTTTCGCTTGCCCTTTGGGCTCTTCTTTCTTTTCCTTTTTCTTTTGCGGCCTTGCAAGGAAGGCCGCCTTGCCGGACGCTTCCCTTACAATGCGCGCCAGCGTAATGATATCATACTCCGTTATCCCATTTCCCAGCAAGGACTTGCGGATGTCCGCAAGCCCGCGCGATGGCTTCCCGTCGCTCGAGGGCCAGACTGTCAGAAAAATGCCTCCAGGCCGCCATTCCAACAGATAGCCTTCTTCCTTGCTGCCCAATGGTGGACGTGTGCTACCCTCTTCCATGTTTCGTCCCCTTATATGGCTGGTATTTACAGCAGGCTTGCCTTCATCCGTGAAAGGTAGCCACGCATACGAAAGACTGCCTTCGTATGCAGCTGTGATATACGCGCCTCCGATAGATGCATCAGAGATGCGATTTCCTTCAGTGTCAATTCTTCATAATAGTAAAGCGCGACGACCTTTTTTTCCTTTTCAGGAAGTCTTTCTATGGCTGCCGCCAGTGTCTCCTTGATTTCCTTCTTCTCCAGCTGCTGAGATGGACCATCCCCATCCATCTCGATGGTATCCGCCTGCAGCATATCGTCAAGTGGCATCACCGTCGCGACGCTTGCCTGGGATTCCAGCTGCTTGAGCTCCACCACTGTCATGGAGAGTTCTTCCGCCAGCTCCTCATCTGTGGCAATACGCCCGAGCTTTCCCTCCAGCTCCGCCACCTTTGCTTCATAGCGACGGATCTTCTGACGAAGGGCCACTGGGACCCAATCCCGGGAGCGGAGGTAGTCCAGCATGGCACCGCGGACGCGGACGCCGGCGTAGGTCTCGAACTTGTTCTGCCGCTCGGGATCGTAGCGCTCGATGGCCTCCAGCAGACCGAAAAAGCCGCTGGAGAGGACATCCTCCCGGTCCACATGGGCGGGAAGGCTTATGGCAATCCTGCCTGCCACGAGCTTTACCAGGGGCAGGTAATATTCTGCTATCGCATTTCTGGCCGGGACGTTGCGATCGGCCAAAAAGGAGGCCCAAAGCGAGGCGATATCAACTTGCTCCCGCTCAGCTAGAGCGTCCATCCCCATCATTCCTTCCTATGCGTAGAGAGCATCATGTATGGCTTTCCTCCTGGCCTTCCTTTGGCACAGCCAGATGCGTGACATTCTCTGCTGTCATGGGAGTGAATCCTTCCCCTTCGTCGCTACGTCCTGTAGACGCAGCCTCATCCGCTCCCTGCGTCTCCTCATCCGTTTCCGGACTTTGCTCCTTGCCATCCTCCGCTGCGAGCTCCACAGCCGTGCTGTCAAAGGGTGCGATGTCCTTTGCCTCCAGAAGGAAGGTGATGATGAACACGGAGAGCGCCGCCACCACAAAGCCTATGGCTGCACGGAAGAAAATCGTAGAAAACCTGGCGTCACTCAGGATTCCCGCTAGAAAGATAACCAAGGCGGCTATGACGGCAAAGATGATGGACATGCCAATTTTGAACAAGCGCAATCACCCACTATCAGATCTGCTTTTCTCCTCGGTCGATGGTCTTGACCGTATACACACCTGTATTCAGATCGATCTGCACGGTACGACCATAGTTCGCCCCCGTATCCTCAGCGACGATGCGGATTCCCTGGGCGGCCAGTGCCTTCTTCACCGCTTCGACATTGCGGGCTCCAACCCGCATGATATCCGTCGCATTTGCAAAGGCAAACATCTGGGCACCTCCGGCGACTTTGGCCACGAGGCGCGACTTCACAGCCCCTGCTGCGATAACATCCTTGACGAGGAGCGGTACGCCGGTATCGGCAAACTTGGCGGGATTGTCCGACTTGTTTGCCATGGTGCTGTCAGGAAGCATGATATGCAAAAGGCCGCCGATCTTCGTCTGGGAATCCCAGAGCGATATGCCGATGCAAGAGCCAAGACCATAACTGATGATGGTGGAGGGTGCACGGCCGACCTTGTAGTCGGCTATCCCGACTCGAATCATTTCTGCCATGTTATTCCACCCCTACTGCATCGATAATCGTGCTCAAGGAACCAGGATCTGGAACCAAGAAGAAATGACCGTTGATGCCATCATCCTCCGACAGGAATTCCGTCTCAATAACCAGCGCCGTATCGCCCATCTGCCCCAGCTGGACAAGGACAACATTCAAGATTGCCCCGGCCATGTCCATGGCTAGTGCCGGAATAGACGGGAGCATCGTGAGGCCCGTAAAGGTGAAGAATGCATTGAGATACGCACCGGAGAGGATATTGCCGATTTCCATAAGTGCCGACTGATCCATCTGATCGAGCTGTTTTGTCTCCCCATGGGGGCGTCCCATAAGGGTATCCACCAAGTTATAGGCACTCTTTTGCGGCAACAGAAACAGGATGTTTCCAGGGGCCTTCCCGTAAACACGCAAAAAAAGGCCCACAACAATAGAGTCCGGTCCGCCAACCATGTCAGGTACATCTGTGATGGGAACGAGTGCCACCTTCGGCACATTCATATCAATTCTTGTATTGATAACCTGGGAGAGCGCTGTCGCGGAATTACCCGCTCCGATATTGCCGATTTCCCGCAAAGCATCGAGCTGATTTGGTGTCAAATCCAGTTCGTTCTTTTCTGTCATGTTTCTGATACCTCGTGTTTATAGGAACGGGACGTGCACAAAATATGCACGCCCACCCCATAACCTACTGCTTATTTTCCTTCCTGCGGAAGGCCGATAATCTCCGGCAGGTTCAGCATGACGATGAGACGGCCGTCAATATTGCCAATGCCGCTCAGGAAGCGCATGCCTTCCTTGTTGTTGATTGCCTTTTTCGCGTCCACAGGCTTGCTCGTCAGGTTCAAGACCTCCGTGACGGCATCCACGAGGATACCCACATGGACATCGTCCTCCGTGATGGTCACGATGCGAGTGTTCTCCGTATAGGGAGCATCCTCTAGGCCGAGGCGTTGCTTCAGGTCAATGACGGGAAGCACGGAGCCCCGGAGGTTAATAACGCCCTTGATGTAGTCCTGGGCAAAGGGCACTCGGGTGATGTCCGTCAGATTGCGAATCTCCTGGACATTCAGGATGCTGACACCATATTCCTCATCGCGAAGCTTGAAGGCAACGACCTGCATGCTTTCGAATTCTTGCTTATTCTCATCTTTCTTAGCCATCGTCAATATACCTCCTCTTACTGCATCATCGTTGCCACGTCAAGGATGAGGGCCACACGTCCATCGCCAAGGACCGTCGCGCCCGAGAACATCTTGAGGCCTGTGAACAGCTTGCCGAGCGTCTTGATGACGATTTCCTGCTGGCCGATGAGGTTGTCGACGACGATGCCCGCCTTTGTCTCGCCTGCATGGACGACGACGACGAAGAGCTCGTTCGCATCCCGGACATGCGGTACCTGGAAGGATTCCTCCAGACGGATGATGGGGATGATTTCGCCGCGGAGGACGATGACCTCCTTGTTCTGGACCGTCTTGATATCCGTCGGCTGGATGTTGATGGTGCTGTCGATGGAGCCAAGAGGAATGGCGTACATCTCTTCCTGGACCTTGACGAGCATGGCCTGGATGATGGCCAGCGTAAGCGGCAGCTTGATCTTGAAGACGGAGCCCTCATTGATGTGCGTTTCCACGTCCACGTGGCCGGACAGGGCCTCAATCTTGCTGCGCACCACGTCCATGCCGACGCCGCGGCCGGAGATATCGCTGATCTTCTCTGCCGTGGAGAAGCCGGGGAGGAAGATGAGACGGACCGCATCCGCATCGTCGAGCTTCATGGCCTCCTCTTCGGAGATGACGCCCTTCTTGATGGCCACCTGGCGGATTTTGTCCGGATCGATGCCGGCACCATCATCCGTGACCATGATGACCACGTTGTTGCCTTCGTGGCGGGCAATGAGGCCCACCTCGCCGGTGCGGGGCTTGCCCTTCGCCTCGCGGTCATCCGGATGCTCGACGCCATGGTCGAGGGAGTTGCGCAGGAGGTGCATGATGGGATCGCCGATCTCATCGATGACCGTACGGTCGAGCTCTGTCTCCTCGCCCTCGATGGTCAGGTTGATTTCCTTATTGAGCTCCTTCGACACGTCGCGGACCATGCGGGGGAACCTGTTGAAGACGGCGCTGACGGGAACCATGCGGACCTTCATGACGATATTCTGAAGGTCCGTGGTGACCCGGTCCATCTGCTCCAGGGTCTCTGTGAGCTCTGCCAGGCGATGGGTCTGGCCAATCTGCTCCAGACGAACCTTGTTGATGACGAGCTCGCCCATGAGGTTCATGAGGGTATCGAGCTTGTCGATATCGACGCGGACAGACTGGCTCTGGTGCGGCTTCTTATGCTGGGCCGGTGCAGCTGCCTTTGCGGCGGGCTTTGCCGCAGGCTTGGCTGCCACAGGCGCAGCTGGAGCTGCGGCAGGGGCAGCAGGTGCTGCAGGCGCAGCCGGAGCTGCGGCGGGTGCCGGGGCGGCAGGCGCTTCGATTTTTGCGTCCGGATCCACCACCTCGCACTCGACTTTATCAATCTCGGAAATGGAGCCCAGCGCATCCTCGACGGCCTTGATCTCAAACCCGGTCACCAGGAGGAGGTCAAAGCTGTGGTCGAACTTCTCCTGCTCCAGATCCTCTGCCGGCGGCACGGACTTCACCACGTCGCCCAGCTCGTCGAGGGCATTCATGACCATGTAGGAGCGGGCCGACTTCAGCACGCAAGTCTCCGAGAGGGTCACCCGGACATGGATGCCCTGGAGGCCTCCCTCCTTCGCCTGCTTCAGCACATCTATATCGATGTCAGAAAGCTGAAGGGCCGCCGGGGAAAGAGTTCCGCCTGCGGCAGGAGCCACAGGTGCTGCGCCTGCCGCGGGCGCTGCAGGAGCCGCAGCTGGTGTAGGCTCTCCCTTGGAGATGGAACTCAGCTTCTTGACGAGGTCGGAGACATCCACGAGATCTTCCGGATCGCCATTGCCCACGTTATCAATCATTTGCTCCAGGGAGTCCAGGCACTTGAACAGCGTGTCGATGATATCCTCGTTGAGCTGGAGCTGCTCCTTGCGGATGAGATCCAGCACATCCTCCATCTCATGGGTGAGCTCAGCAATCTTGTTGAAGCCCATGGTAGCGCTCATGCCCTTCAGAGTGTGGGCATTGCGGAAGATCTCATTGACGACGGCGACGGCATCGCCGTTTTCCTCCAGGCTCAGAAGACCATCGTTGAGCGATTGCAGATGTTCATGCGACTCATCGAGAAACATGTCCATATACTGGCTGTTTTCCATACGTATTCCCCCTAAACTCCTTTGACGCATCCTGCGTGCAGGTGCTGCACGAGAAAAATGCATACCTTACGGTTCTGTAATGCCCTTGGCAATGGCCTCACGCTGCACGGTGAAGGTGTAGCGCACAATGCGGTTCGTGACACTGCGCGAGAGATGCTGGAACTGGACGCCCACGTGATAGACGGAGTGTTCCTCATCCAGCATGACCCGATTGCATCGCGCCACCTTGCACATGACCTCAAGGGTCCCAATCCCTGGGATGTTGTCAATCTCGAGGCCAGCCTGTATGCCAGTCGGTATTTCCTTTGATAGGACAAAGCTTACACCGGTTCCGCTGATATCAATCATGCGGGTATCAACGGCTTTTCCAATCTTGCCCTCCTTGTCGATGAGACGGACGCGAATCGGAAGATTCGCACGAACCCGCACGAACCTGCGGTTCTGATGGCGTTCTACCGTTTCCGGCACAGTGATGTACCAGACAGGAATCCGTCCTTCCAGATTGCCCGTCTTTTTGAAGGTGCTGAAGAAGCGGTAGCGGCATCTATCCCCTACAGCGAGCCCGTACAGGCGCTCCCTTGTATGGGGGATGATTGGCACACGCTTCTTGTTGAGTGGCATGGCGACAACGAGGCTATCTTCCTGTATGTCTTCCACACGGCTGGAATAGCGCTCCTCGCTTCCTTCCAGATAGAACTCCATTCGCTGTCCTATTTTCAGAACCTGTTTTGCCTTTAATATTTCGCCCGCCATCCCGATTTTCCTCCATGTTTAACGTGTGCATTTGCATATTTACCGCGTTTAACGTGTAAATTTGAAGATTTGTCGCAAAAAACCTCTCCAGCCTCCCGTCACCGTCATCCTGCTGCCATAAAGGACTGCATTGGCAAGCCCGTGAATGCAGCGGGAGGCGATGCAGGAGGGATAGGCCACGAGAAAGGGCGTCTGGGCCCGCACGGATCGCATGACCGCAGAGTCCTCAAAAATATAGCCAAGGCAATCGATCGTCATCCCAAGAAAACGCTCCGAGGTTTGCTGGAGCTTTTTCACGACCTCCTTGCTCTCCGCTTCATCGTAGACACGGTTGACCACTAGACGGATATTCTTCTCCTTGGCATACATGCTGTAGGCCTTCATGACGGCATAAGCGTCTGTGAGGGCTGTGGGCTCCGGTGTCGTGAGGAGGAGCACCTCATCGGCCGCCAGAATGAAGTCCATGACATTCTTGCCGAGCCCCGCCCCCGTATCGATGAGGATGACGTCGGCAAAGTCCGCGCAGGCGGCAAGCTTCCCCAGGAGAAGCTCCCGCTCCTCCCGGGTAAAGTCCGCCGCCTTCTCGATGCCGGAGCCCCCGGAGATATACCGAAGCCCCTTCGGCCCCTTCTGGAGCACATCCCCCAGGGTGACAGACTCCTCCAGAAGGTTCAGCAGATGGCCCTTGGACTTTGTCCCCAGCACCACATCCACATTTGCCATGCCGAGATCTGCGTCGATGACGAGAACCCTCGCCCCTGCCTCCTGGAGGGCCAGGGCCAGATTGACCGTGAGGTTTGTCTTGCCCACGCCACCCTTGCCGCTGGTGATGGCTATGACCCGGGCACTCCCCACAGGAAGTGCCCGGAGCTCTTCCTTCGGCTCCTCCTCTGCCTTTGTCCCGACGATTTGCCGGAGACGTTCTGCCTGATCTGTCGTCATATCATTCCCTCAAGAGCAAGTCCGCAAGATTCTTTGCATTGGCAGGGAGAATATCATCCGGGACGCTCTGCCCTGTCGTAAGGAACGATAGGGCGATGTCCTTCCCCTTCAGGAGGTTGAGGAGCATTCCTGCGCTTGCCGTCTCATCCGTCTTCGTGAAGATGACCCGCGAGGGTTTGCAGGCGGAGAACTTGTCCAGGATGATCTCGGCATCCCTTCCCTTTGTGGTGGCGCTCATCACGAGATGGATTTCGATATTCTTGTTGATGGACAGGAGCTCGCCGAGCTCCTTCATCTGGAATTCGTTGTTCTGGCTTCGTCCCGCCGTATCAATGAGGATGAGGTCCTTGCTGCGGTGCTTGTGGATGGCCACCTTGAGTTCCTCCGGCGTATAGACAATCTCGATGGGAAGTCCCAGGATATCCGAGTAGGTCTTCAGCTGATCCACCGCAGAGATGCGGTAGGTGTCCGCTGTGATGAGAGCTGCCTTCACCCCCCGCTCCAGCACGAAGCGAGCAGCAATCTTGGCAAGCGTCGTTGTCTTGCCCACCCCCGTGGTGCCGATGAGTGCCACGGTCCGGACCCCGTGCTTGTTGAGCTCGATGCCATCGACAAAGTGAAGGGCTTGGTCCAAATAGGACTCCAGTGCCTCCCGGGCCTTGGGGTCAAGGCTGTCGAGAAGGGTCGCCCCGGCGGGGAGCTTTGCGGCCATGTCCTCGAGGATCTCAGGGGCCACCTCCTGGCGACGGAGGATTTCATCAAGGGTCAGCTTGTCCTCCGGCTGGTCCTTGCTCATGACCTGGGCCAGGAGCGTCTTCATCTGGGCCAGCTCCTCTTCCAGGCGCTGGATCTTTGCCGATTCCTCTCTCTTCTCTTCCACGTCCTCTTTGTCCTTTCCTTCAGCGGGTGCCGGAGGCACCGTGGCTGGCCCAGCCTGAGGCCTCTCCACCGGCTGCAGCTGTGGATGCGGAGGGCGCTTCTCGGGTGGCACTGGTGCTGGTGCTGCCCCTTCCGGCTGCGGACGCACAGGAGCTACAGGCATCACGGCCGGCGTTTGGGGAGGAACACTCTGTGGTACAGGCATAGGCGCCCTCTGTATCTCTCCCAGCTGTGGGGCAGGGCCCTTTTCCGGCACCTGCTCCACCACCTGCGGCTGCAGGCTGGGGACTGACCCCGTGGGGGTCACAGCTCTTTGAAGGTTCTGGGGAGGCCTCAGCTCCTGGGTGTGAGAGCTCTCCACCCTCTGCTGCAGGGCCTCCTGCTCCAGCACCTCTCCGACGCGCTTTCCCGTAAGGCTCTCGCTATTTGCCACCTGGGGATGCAGCACCTCCTCTGGGGGAGGACTTATGGGAGAGCTGGCGAGGCGGACCCCCTCGGCTGTCCCATTCGTCTTGTACTGTCCCAGGACACTTCTTGGCTGGAGATTCAGCCGCACGGGCTCCTCAGGGACAACGCGCCTTGCGCGCTCCTGGGGCATATCCGGCTCATCCTCTATGGCTGCCGTGACCTCCACGACCTCCTGCCCCCCCATGCCGAGGGTGCTCCCCTCCTTATACTTCTTCGTATGGAGGATGACGGCATCATCGCCAAGGGCGGCCTTTACCTCTTCCATGGCCTCCTTCATTGTGGAGGCCTTTACTACCTTTATCTGCACCTTAGATCTTCACCACCCCAAGAATCTGTATCTCTACACTCTGCTCGATTTCGGCCTGGGAAAGGACGATGAGCCCCGGCTCCGAGCGCTCGACGAGCTTCCGGAAGTAGAGCCTCACCGCTGGGCTTGTGAGCACGATGGGCTGGCAGCCCATATTTGTCAGCTTCTGAAGCTCCGTATTGAGCGAATCAATCAGCCGCTTCATAGAGTCCGGATCAAGGCTCACATAGGAGCCGTGCTCCGTGCGCTGGACGGCACCGGCGATGCGGTTCTCGAGGCCTGGGTCCAGCGTCACGCAGGGCAGCGTGCCATTTTGGACGTTGGCTTGGGTAATCTGGCGCGCCATGGCGTGGCGCACGTACTCCGTGAGGATTTCCGTGTCCTTCGTGGCCCGGCCGTAGTCCGCCAGCACCTCGAGAATCGTCTCCATATCCCGGATGGAGATGCGCTCCCGCAGTAGATTCTCCAGCACCTTCTGAACCTCGCCCACAGCCAGGAGGTTTGGCACCACCTCGTCCACGAGGGAGGGGTTCGTCTTCTTGAGGTTGTCGATGAGGTTCTGGGTCTCCTGGCGGCCGAGAATCTCATCCGCATGCTGCTTGATGACCTCCGTCAGGTGGGTCGCCAGCACCGAGACCGCGTCCACGACCGTGTAGCCATTTAGCTCCGCTTGCTCCCGCTCGCTCTCCGGGATCCAGAGGGCAGGCAGGCCGAAGGCCGGCTCGATGGTCTCGATGCCCGGCACCTCCTCAAAGACGGTGCCGGAGTTCATGGCGAGATAGTGATCGAGCATGAGCTCGCCCTTGGCGATTTCCACGCCCTTGAGCTTGATGATATAGGCATTCGGCTTAATCTGGATATTATCCCGGATGCGGATGGTGGGCACCACGAGGCCCAGCTCCAGGGCGCACTGGCGGCGAATCATGACGATGCGGTCGAGAAGGTCGCCGCCCTGGCCCGAGTCCACGAGGGGAATCAGGGAGTAGCCGATTTCCAGCTCCATGGGATCCACCTGCAGCAAAGAGACGATGTTTTCCGGGGTCGTGGCCTTCTTCTTGGCCTGCACCTTCTTTTCCACCTTCTCCGTCTCCTCGTGGACCGTCTCCCGGCGGCGTAGGTTCCAGCCGATGAAGCCGCAGAAGGCGGAAAGGGCCAGGAACGGGATGCCCGGCAGGCCCGGGACGATGGCGAAGAAAATGAGGATGCCCGAAAGGATGAAGAAGATACGGGCATTGTTGAAGAGCTGATCCACGAGGTCCCGGCCCAGGTTCCCCTCTGCGGCGCTTCGGGTGACGATAATGCCCGTTGCCGTGGAGATGAGGAGTGCCGGTATCTGGGAGACGAGGCCCTCGCCGACGGTCAGGAGCGTGTACTGCTGGAGAGCCTGGGTCACATCGAGGCCCCGCTGAACCATGCCGATGATGAAGCCGCCGGAAATATTGATTAAGATGATGATGATTGCTGCGATGGCATCGCCCTTGACGAACTTCGAAGCACCGTCCATGGCACCGAAGAAGTCGGACTCCCGCTGGATCTTTTCGCGGCGCTTCTTTGCCTCCGCATCTGTGATGGCGCCCTGGTTGAGGTCCGCGTCGATGGCCATCTGCTTGCCGGGCATGGCGTCCAGAGTGAAGCGAGCGGAGACCTCCGCGACACGCTCCGATCCCTTCGTGATGACGATGAAGTTGATGGTGACGAGGATGGCGAATATGATGATACCGACGACGGCATTGCCGCCCACGACGAAGTTGCCGAAGGCCGTGATGACCTCCCCCGCGTAGCCATCCAGAAGGATGAGCCTGGTGGAGGAGATATTGAGGGCCAAGCGGAAGAGCGTCGTAATCAAAAGGAGGGACGGAAAGACAGAAATGTCCAGGGCGTCCACATTGTAGATAGCCGACATGATGACCAGGAGCGCTATGGTGATGTTCATGCAAATCAAGAAATCCAAGAGCACCGTGGGCAGCGGTATAATCATCATGATGACAATGGTGACGATTGCGACGGCAATCATCACGTCACTGTATTTCTGTACGAAGGAACCACCGCCGCCGAGGCCGGCGACAGCTACCTGTGGTGCAGCCATAGACCATACTCCTTTTATGATTGGTGTTTACATATATTACAGTGCATATCCTACTGAGTAGAGGCCTATGCACGAAGATTTCTATTGGATACCCAGCACATGAATATCAGGCGCGACGACGCTTCAGGCGATAGACGTAGGCCAGAACCTCTGCCACAGATTGGTAGAGCTCCTGGGGGATGGCCTGACCGATTTCCGTCGAGGCATACAGGGCCCGGGCCAGGGGGCGGTTCTCCACCAGGGGCACCCCCGCCTCTCGGCCCAGCTTTTTTATTTTCTGCGCCACTAGATCCTGGCCCTTGGCAAGAACGAGGGGTGCTGCCATGCCCTTCTCATATTTCAGGGCCACGGCGAAGTGGGTCGGGTTCGTGACGATGACATCCGCCTTCGGCACCTCCTGCATCATGCGGGCCATGGCCATCTGACGCTGCTTCTGACGGATTTTCCCCTTGATCTGGGGATCGCCCTCCGTCTGCTTCATCTCGTCCTTGACCTCCTGCTTCGTCATCTTGAGATCCTGGGTCGTCTGCCATTTCTGATAGCCATAGTCGAGAATGGCGATGACAAGGATGACGCCGACAATCTTGAAGGCCATGGTGAAGATGATGCCGGAGGCCACCTCTAGGCTCGTCTCCAGATCGTAATAGATGAAATGCGGTATGGTGAGAATCTCGTCCTTCAGGACGATATAGAGGAAGCCACCGATGACGAGAATCTTCAGGATGGACTTCACCATCTCCACCAGGGAGCGCTTGGAGAAGATGCGCCCCACGCCATTGATGGGGTTCAGGTTCTCCAGCTTCGGCTCCAGCTTTTCCGTGCTGAAGATCAGCCCCACCTGGAAGAAGCTGACGAGAAGGCCGATGATCATGATGGCTATCATGATGGGGAAAGCCGTCTGCACCAGGATGATGATGAGGCCGATGAAGAGCTGGGTGATGTACTCCTCGTCAAAGGACTGATTGACATTCGTCAGGATGTAGGTCGTATACTGGGCGATATGGCCGTAGATATCATTCCAAAGAATCTTCAGCGCGAAGAAGCCCACCAGCAGCACGAAGGCTGTATTGAGTTCCTGACTTCGGCCGACCTGGCCCTTCTTCGCCGCGTCGGCGCGCTTCTTGGCCGTCGGCTCCTCCGTCTTGTCCCCCGCAAAGAGCTGGAGATCGAAGACGAAGGGGCTAGGGCTGCAGAGCCTGTAGGGCAATGCGGATGTTTCCATACATTTCATTGAACAACACATCGAGAAACAGCACATAAAAGGGAAGAAGCATCGAAAGGATGCTGATGCCCACCACAATCTGGAGCGGCAGGCCCACCACGAAGATATTGAGCTGAGGCATGGTGCGGGCGAGAATGCCAAGGCCCACATTCGTGAGGAGGATGGCAAAGGTCACCGGCATCGCTATCTTCATACCCGTCAGGAATATCCCCGCCGTGAACTTCGCGATGATGAGTGGCAGCGTCTGGCTGGGCTCCATAGAAAGAAGCGGCACGGAGCGGAAGCTCTCCACCAGAGCCGCGATGAGCATGTGGTGCCCATTCACCGCCAGGAAGACGATGACCCCCAGATTATAAAGAAAACTTCCGATGAGCGGGATTTGCTGACCGGAAGTAGGGTCCATGACATTCACGATGGCAAATCCGACCTGCATATCCATGATCTTTCCCGCCATATAGATGGCAGAAAAGGAGATGTACGCCACAAAGCCAATCAGCCAACCGATAAAGAGCTCTGCCAGCACGGATACAAAGAACGCCAAGAGGCCCGCCGGTGCCTGCACCACACCTAGGCCATCCACCACGGGGAAGAGCACGATGGTCATGGCAAAGGCTGCTCCTGCGCGAAAAATCATGGGGATATTCATGCTGCCGAAGAAGGGCGCGATGATGAAAATTCCACTCACGCGGGTCAGAAGCAGGAGAAATACAGCCCAATGGCTTGCCATCGCTTCGTAAAGATCCATTCCTGCCCCCTTACGTAATGATCTGCGGCAGATTCACAAAGATATTTGTGACATACTCCACCATGATGCGAAGCATCCAGGGACCGAAAATCAGGATTGCTACAAAGACGGCGATAATCTTCGGGATGAAGGCCAGAGTCTGCTCCTGGATGGAGGTGGTAGCCTGGAACACGCTGACGAGAAGGCCGACGATGAGACCAAGGCCCAGCATCGGAGCCGAGACGAGGAGCACGACCCAAAGGGCCTCCTGGCCATACTGTATGACGAGATCACCCGACATGGTCTGCCTCCCTACTTAAAGCTCACGATGAGGGACTTGATGAGAAGCTGCCACCCGTCCACCATGACAAAGAGAAGAATCTTGAAGGGCAGAGAAATCATGACTGGCGGCAGCATCATCATGCCCATGGACATCAGCGTGCTGGCCACAATCATATCGATGACGATGAAGGGGATATAGATCATAAACCCGATCTGGAAGGCCGTCTTCAGCTCGCTGATGATAAAGGCAGGGATAAGGGTGAAGGTGGAAACATCCTCCTGGGAATCCGGCCGCGGTGCATCGGAAAGATTCACGAAAAGGGCCAGATCCGACTCCCGGGTCTGCTTGAACATGAACTCCCGGATGGGCGCTGCCACATTGTCGATGGCCTGCTCCTGGGTAATCTGCCCCGCCAGATAGGGCTGGATGCCCTGCTCATTCGCCTCGCCCCAATAGGGTGCCATGATGTAGAAGGAGAGAAAGAGGGACAGGGCAATGACTACCTGGTTCGGTGGCACGTTCTGGGTGGATAGGGCATTGCGCAAAAAGCCCAGCACCACGACGATACGGATGAAGGACGTGGTCATGATGAGTATCGACGGCGCCAGGGTCAGTATCGTCAAAAGTGCCATGACCTGCAGCGTCACGGACACATCCTGCGGATTCGTGGAGGCTCCAATGCCCACATTCACCGTGGGAACCGGGGCTGCGGCAAAGGCGGTCTCTCCCCCCATCAGGAAAAGCAGTCCAAGCCCGCAGAGGATAAGGAATCCACGCTTTTTAACGAAAAACAATCGGATCCTCCTCTGCTCTTACTTCCGGAATAGCGGCGGCACATTCTTCACCAGCTCGGACAGCGCGCCGAACTGCTGGGAAAACATGTCATTTCCCTCTGGCAGCACGCGCCGCTCCCGGCGAAGTCTCTCAATCTCATCGGCATCCGTCACCTCTGTGAGAAGCGTGATATTATGGTCGGTCACGCCCAGCAGGAAGACACGCCCGGCAATCTCCACGGCCGCCACGCTCTTCCCTGGGCCCAGGGGGAGATTCGTCAGGATGCTCCCCTCTCCGCTCACACTTCCTTTAGCAAAATGACCGCCCAGAAAACGGGCGGCCACGTAAGCCATTCCCACCACAAAGGCGAAAATGACGAAGAGGCTGGCAAGATATGCAGCCGTGGACCACCAGGAAATCCCGGTGGGCTTTGGGTCTGCATTCTCATAGCCTGCTAGATACCCGCCGGAGGATGCCCCCTCCGCCGCAAGGGCATCTCCTTGTGACAGGATGATAAGAAAAAGCAGGATGCCGAAGGCGATAAAAGCCTTGCTGCGCATCAGCCGACTGCTTTGCGGACAGCTTCGAGGACGCGATCTGCCTGGAAGGGCTTGACGATGAAGTCGCGGGCACCCGCCTGGATTGCCTCGATGACCATTGCCTGCTGGCCCATGGCACTGCACATGACGATCTTTGCATTCGGATCGATTTTCTTGATTTCCTTGACGGCGCTGATGCCGTCCATCTCAGGCATCGTGATGTCCATCGTCACGAGATCCGGCTTGAGCTCCTGGTACTTCTCCAGAGCCTTCATGCCATTTTCGGCCTCGCCGACAACCTCATAGCCATTCTTCGAAAGAATGTCCTTCACCATCATGCGCATGAATGCCGCATCATCCACAACAAGAACACGTGTTGCCATGTTTCATCTCTCCTTATTGAAGCAATGTCTACTTCCCAATTCATTATTATCCTATATTATACTGGAAAAATCAGGTAATAACAAGCTTGTATTCCGATTTTCCCTGTTTAACCGTAGCTCAGGCTACTGCAGCTTTGCTGCCCGCTCCTCCGGGGAAGCAATCTCCGTAATGCGCACACCGAAGTTCTCGTCGATGACGACGACCTCGCCCTTTGCCAGGAACTTGCCATTAACCTGGATATCGACGGGCTCGCCGGCCAGCTTGTCCAGCTCCACAATGGAGCCATTCGTGAGCTCCAGCACGTCCTTGATGGTCTTGCGGGTACGCCCCAGCTCCACGGTGACCTGCAGGGGCACATCGAGGATGAGGCCGATATTTGCATCATTGACCTGGACGGGCTGGGTGGAAAGCGGCGTAAACATGGCCGGTGCCACCGGCACATTCGAGGCCATAGCCGGCTGAGGCGCCATGGCATAGCCCTGGGGCATAGGCGGTGGTGCTGCCTGCATGGCCGGCGCTGGCGCCGGTGCAGCTGCCGGTGGCGGAGTCGGAGTCGGTGCCGGCGGCGGCGCTGCCGCAGGATCCGGGCCCGGTGCCGGCGGCTCCTCCGCGCCCGAGCCACTGTTCATGAGGGATTCCACCATTTCCTTCGCCACGTCGACGGGGAGAATCTGCATGATTTCGCTGTCGATGAGGCCTTCCACCTCCATGCGGAAAGAGGTCTTGACGATGGGCTCGTTCTTCCCCACCAGCTCAGTAATCTTATCCTCCGAACCCAGGTCGATGAGGTTGACCTTCGGGGGTGAGATATCGATTTTCTTGTTGAACATCGTCGAGAGGGACGTGGCCACGGCACCCATCATCTGGTTCATGGACTCGCCCACGGCACTCATGGCTATCTCGCCGATCTGGGGATCCGGGTTCGTGCCATCGCCGCCCATCATGAGGTCAGCGATGATGCCTGCATCCTGGCTCTGGATGGCCAGGACATTGTTGCCCTCGATGCCGATGGTATAGCCCACCTCCACAATGAGGTAGGGCATCGGGTACTGTTCCTGGATGGTCGACATGGTCGACATGGATACAGAGGGGGTCGTGATGCTGACCTTGTGCCCCAACAGGACGGACAGTGTCGTCGCTGCACTGCCCATGGAGATATTGCCAATCTCGCCCAGGGCATCCTTTTCCATATCGGATAGAGCATCTTCCATGCCAGCGGGTGCCTCGGCACCGGTCGCAGGAGCAGCATCAGCAGGAGCATCTGCAGGAGCGCTCTCCGCGGCGTCGCCGCCAGCAGTAGCACCGCCATTCAAGAGAGCATCAATCTCCTCCTGCGAGATCATATCGTCACTCATCCGTGTCTTCATCTCCTTCATTTACTACTCTTGTGATTTGCACAGCCATCTTCTTGCCGGAGGTACCCGGTCGACAGTAGAATTTCGGCTTCTTGCCGACAAGGCAACGCATTTCGTCCTTTACGCCTGTGTCAAGCTGTAGGACATCCCCGAAGCCCAGGGTCAGGAACTCGTGGATTGTGAGATTCAGGCGCCCCATCTCCACGATGAGGGGCACCTGCGTCCGGGAAATCTTGCGCTCCAGCACCTTTACCGCCGTGGGATCATCATCCTTCGAGACGGAGGCCGCCACCCAGAAGGTGGTGGTGAGCTTCGACATGATGGGCTCCAGGACGAGATAAGGGATACAGATATTCATCATGCCCTCGACATCGCCCACCTTCATCTGGATGGTGACGATGACGACCATATCGCTGGGCGGCACAATCTGTGTGAACTGCGGATTTGACTCCGTCGCCTTGATGACAGGGGTGAACTTCACCACATTCTCCCAGGCTTCCCGGAAATATCGCATGGCCACGTCGAAGAAACGCTTCATGACGGCCTGCTCAATCTCTGTGAGCTCTCTCGACTTCAGCTGGGTCTTTCCCTCACCGCCGAATACGCGGTCGATGAAGGAAAAGGCGATTTCCGTATTGACCTCCATGATGATGTTTCCCTTGAGAGGCGGCACGGAAAGAATACTGATGACAGAGGGATTTGCAAGGGACTGGATAAACTCCTGATACGTCAGCTGCTCGACGGAGGCAACCTCGACGTTGACCACGGTCCGCAGATGGGTGGACAGATACGTGTTGAGCGAGCGCGAGAAGGTCTCGTGCAGCATGAAGAGCGTGCGTATCTGATCCTTCGAGAATTTGTCAGGCCGCTTGAAATCGTAGACCTTTATTTTTTTCTGCTCTTCGTCCGCCTTGACCTCCTCTGCCGAGACAGAGCCATCGGAAAGGGCGGACAGGAGCTTATCGATTTCGCTTTGCGACAGTACATCTTCTGCCAAACTTCATCCTCCTTCCTGTACGGATCTCACGTACTCACTGGAGCATGAAGCTTGTGATGTATACGTCATAGACAGAGCCCTGGCCCAGTTTGTCATTGAGGGCATCCTTGAGCTTCTTCTTCAGGGCATCCTGCTTCGTCGCGTCGAATTCATCGAGCTTTGCACTCCGGAGGATTTCCAGTGTCGTATCGAGAATCTTCGTCTCTGCTGCGGGCTGGAGCTTGCCATCGGCGATGTTGTCCTTCTTGCCGGGATTCATCTCTAGGACAATGCTCGTCTTCAGAAATTTGCCAGCCTTCTGGCCGCCCACATTGACGAGGATACCTTCCTTCGCATCGCCCAGCTTGATGAAGACACCCGGGTCATGGTGCTCCTGCACGCTTTCATTGTTCGTGTCAGAGAGCAGTGTTTTCGTGATGAAGAACGATCCACCCAAGGCCAGCAAAATTCCCACGAGGACGAGCACGACAATGAGGACAATCGGAGATTTCTTCTTTTCCGGTTCTGGTGCCGGTGCCGTAGCTTCCTCCGCTGCCGGTGCCTTCTTTTTGTCAGCCATTCATATCCCTCCATAGCACTCTGCACATCGGAAGGAGAACCCTACCGATGCCCTACGCAAAAGCCTGGTATGTCCGTGACCCGGACACGCTTCTGCAAGATTACCCTATCATTATATCAAGTGAATGAAAAATGTCCACACCCAAGCCAATTAAAATTGGTGCAATGCTCTCCGGTACTTCATGACCCGACGAACGATTTCATCCATGGGCTCGTCCACGATGAGCTTTTTCCCATTTGTCAGGGTGATGACCGTATCCGGGGTCTCTTCAATCGTCTCTATAATCTCCGCATTGAGGACGAACTCACCCTTCTTGTTCGTCTTGGAGTTGAACTTTGTCAGCATGATCATGATTTGAATCGCTCCTTGAATCCTCGATCTGATGACGCCTATTGCGTGCGCACCAAAAAAACACAATGCCTTATCTTTGTATGATATTCTTCAAGAATGCCGATATTCCTTTATTTTTTTTACCAAAGCTCCTTTCTTTTTCTTTGGGAAAATTCTCTTGACAATCTCCTGGTTTCTCTCTATAATATTTCAAGTAACCGCGGGATGTGGCACAGTTTGGTAGCGCGCCTCGTTCGGGACGAGGAGGCCGCAGGTTCGAATCCTGTCATCCCGACCATCTGAAAAGCAAAGACGATTTCACGAGCTGGCTTGTGAAATCGTCTTTTTTACTATGAAACCCCAAGAAGTCAAGCCGTAGGCGCAGGCTGATTGGCTGGTTT
>CAMCBT010000028.1 GCA_945873115.1 uncultured Mitsuokella sp. | reverse complement strand
AAGGCCTTCATGCAGAAAAGTGCCAAGTCCACCTATGTGGTGGCAGATGCCAGCAAGCTGAAGCACCCCGCTCCCTTCGCCTATGCGGATTGGAGAGATATCGCAGGCGTGATTTCAGCCGGGGAGGACTTCTCGGCACTGGAGAAAGCATTGCAAGGCAAGACATTGCTGCACAATGCAATGGAGTAGGAGCGCTGAGGTTTTTCCTTGTGCCCACTGATGAACCGTTTTTTCAACAGAAATGATGCTTATTGCTTGTTCAGAATTATGGATAATTTTGCAGGATTTTGGATTGTTCCATCCTGCTTATTTTTTTATAATAACAAATAGAAAGATAAATCAGTAAAATCCGATAATATAAAGGTAAGATGAGGTGAAAGCATGAGCGTATCCATTACGATGAAATCCGTTGTGAAGCGGTATGGGAATTTGACGATTATTCCAGGGCTCTCCGAGCAGGTGCGAAACGGGGAGTTTTTCACGCTGCTGGGGCCCTCTGGCTGTGGCAAGACTACTCTTTTGCGCATGATAGCGGGCTTCAACTCCATCGAGGGGGGCGAAATCCTCTTCAATGACCAGGTCATCAATGAGATTCCCGCTCATAAACGCAATATTGGCATGGTATTTCAGAGCTATGCGATATTCCCGCATCTTACGGTGCGGGAAAACGTCGAGTACGGGCTGAAGCTTCGAAAGACAGATAAGGCGGAAATGCGTCGCCGCGTCGATAAAATCCTCGATGCCGTACAGATCAGCGAATATCAGGACAGGCTGCCCGAGAGGCTTTCGGGCGGCCAACAGCAGCGGGTGGCGCTGGCGCGGGCCATTGTCATCCATCCCAGTGTTCTCCTCATGGATGAGCCCCTGTCGAATCTCGATGCAAAGCTGCGGGTGGAAATGCGCTCCGCTATTCGTGCCGTCCAGAAACAGGTGGGCATCACGACGGTCTATGTCACCCATGACCAGGAGGAAGCCCTGTCAATTTCAGATCGAATCGCCGTCATGAAAAAGGGCGAAATCCAGCAGACGGCGAGACCAGAGGTGCTCTATACAAGGCCCTTCAATGTGTTCGTATCCACATTCCTCGGCCATTCCAACCTCTTCCGTGCGCATGTGGCAGCAGAAGGAGGGAAGCGGTCGGTGGTTTTTGCAAATGGCTACAGGCTCGCCATTCCAAAGCTGTCTCCAGAGGCGGCGGACGGGCAGGAAGTCATCGTGGCGGTGCGGCCTGAGGAGTTCTCCATGCAGGAGGAGGGTCTCTCCTGCAAGGTCTCGACACGGGTCTTCCTTGGAAAATACATGCAGTATGCGCTTGATTTCCCGGAGGAGATGCTGGCAGGCAAGCAGCCCTCCATTGAGTACAGCCAGGATCTGGGGCACGCAGAGCATATGCTTGGCGTGGGAGACAGTGTGACCCTCCGGCCGAATCCTGACAAGATCAATGTCTTCACGGCGGACGGGGAGAGAAGCCTGATGGAAGGTGTGGTGCAAAATGAATAAGCACAGACTATCCCTGCGGCCTGACTTCTGGACCTTCGTCACGCTTCTATCCATCGCCGTATTTGCCCTTTTTCTTATCTATCCCCTCTTCTCGCTTTTTTTGAGCGCCTTTCAGGATCCGGGGTCAGGAGAGTGGACCCTTGACAACTTCAAGCTGTTCTTCGAGCGCAAATACTATTATCAGTCTATCATCAACAGCTTCTCCGTGACGATGGCTGTGACGGTCCTGGCTGTCGTCATTGGCACGGCGATTGCCTATTTTATGTCCCTTTACCGCATCCGGTACAAGAATCTGGTGGAGGTCTGCATCGTCATCTCCCTGCTTTCCCCACCCTTTATCGGGGCCTATTCCTGGGTTCTCATCGCCGGGCGAAGCGGGGTGCTTACCCAGTTCCTTGCTTCCTATGGTATCGAGACGCCACCAATCTATGGGTTCATCGGGATCCTCCTGGTGCTGACGCTGAAGCTCTACCCCTTCATCTACCTCTATGTGGCGGGGGCTATGAAAAATATTGACTCGGCTCTTATCGAAGCGGCGGAAAGCCTCGGCTGCAGCGGCCTTCGGAAGGTCGTGACCATACTTCTTCCGCTCATCACGCCGACGATTCTGGCGGGAGCGCTGATGGTGTTCATGAATGCCATGGCGGATTTCGGCACGCCGATGCTCATCGGCGAGGGCTTCAATGTCATGCCTGTCATGATTTACTCCGAGTTCATCAATGAGGTGGGAGATCAGGCGAATTTCGCAGCGGCGATGGCGGCTATCATGGTATTCATCACCTCCGTCATCTTTCTCGCTCAGAAATACGTGGTCAACCGCAAGTCCTTCACAATGAGCTCCCTTCGCCCCATGGCTGTCGGGCATCTCACCGGATGGAAGAATGTCCTTGTCCACGCAGGCATATACGCCATTGTGGCTCTTTCCATGATCCCCCAGCTCGTGGTGATCTATACGTCGTTTTTGAATACGAATGGCTCCATCTTCACAGAGGGCTACTCCCTTGCCAGCTATGAGACGATTTTCAGCACACTGGCGACGGCGGTGAAGAATACGTATCTCTTCAGCACGGCAGCCATGGTGGCCATCGTCTTCCTGGGGATGACCATGGCTTATCTCACGACGCGGAAGAAGAGTCTTCTGACGGAATGCATCGACACGCTATCCATGTTTCCCTATATCATTCCGGGCTCGGTGCTCGGCATCACGCTTCTTCTAGCCTTCAATGATGAGCCCTTGCTTCTTTCCGGGACGGCCTTCATCATCATCATATCCCTGGTAATACGCCGTCTTCCCTATACGCTTCGGTCAAGCTCGGCGATACTTTATCAGCTGAGCCCCAGCATGGAGGAGGCTTCCATCAGTCTTGGCGCATCTCCGCTGAAGACCTTTTTCAAAATCACCGCCGTCATGATGCTGCCGGGCGTCATGAGTGGGGCGATTCTCTCCTGGATTACGGCCATCAATGAGCTTTCCAGCTCCATCATCCTCTTTACAGGAGAGACAAAGACCATGTCCGTCGCCATCTACATGGAGGTCATTCGGGCCAGCTACGGCACAGCTGCGGCTCTTTCGACCATATTAACGCTCACGACCATCGTCGCGATGCTTGTATTCTTCAAGGTATCGGGACGGCGCGATGTGACCCTTTAGTGCAAGACTGCCAAATGGCAGGCAATATACATCTTATATTCTAGGAGGGATATGTATGAATTGGAAAAAAGCTGCACTGGCTGTTGGCCTCGCTGCGCTGATGGCCACAGGTCTCACGGGCTGCGGCGGAAACAAGGAGGCGGCCCAGAAGGATGCCGGAGGCGAGGATACGCTTGTCGTCTACTGCCCCCATCCGCTGACCTTCATCCAGCCGCTTGTCGATGAGTTCGAGAAGGAGAGCGGAGTCAAGGTGGATGTGGTGGCCGCAGGAACAGGCGAGCTCTTAAAGCGCGTCGAGTCGGAGAAGCAGAATCCCCTGGGCGATGTATTCTGGGGCGGCTCCATCTCTACCATGAAGCCGAAGGCAAATCTTTTTGAGCCCTATCAGTCCGTCAACGAGGACCATATGCAGCCGGCCTTCAAGAATACAGAGGGCTTCATCACCCGCTTCACGGATATCCCCAGCGTCATCATGGTCAATACAAACCTCATCGGTGATGTGAAGGTGGAGGGGTACGAGGATCTCCTGAACCCTGCCCTGAAGGGGAAAATCGCCTATGCCGATCCTTCCAAATCCTCGTCGTCCTATGAGCATCTCATCAATATGCTCTATGCCATGGGAAATGGCGACCCTGAACAGGGATGGGATTACGTGACAAAGCTCAGCAAGAATCTCGACGGGAAATTGCTCTCCGGCTCCTCAGCCGTGTATAAGGGTGTGGCTGATGGCGAGTACACGGTGGGCCTTACCTTTGAGGAGGGCGGCGCAAAGTACGTGGCAGACGGCGCTCCCGTGAAGCTCGTCTACATGAAGGAGGGTGTCATCTCGAATCCGGATGCCATCTACATCATCAAAAATGCAAAGCACATGGAGAATGCGAAGAAGTTTGTGGACTTCGTGACCAGCAAGGAGGCCCAGACGCTCATCACCCAGAAGCTCCATCGCCGCAGCGTCCGTGACGATGTGCCGGCACCCCAGGGACTTCTGGAAAAGAAGGACATCCACCTCATCACGGACGATGAAGCGACTGTCAATAAGAACAAGAAGAGCTGGCTTGACAAGTTCAAGGACATCTTTACCAGCGTCCAATAAACGCAAAACGCAAGGTATTTGAGAGGTGCGGATCCGAAATGGATCCGCATTTTTCTTAGGGGAAATGGGAAATTTTCGTTTGTGGAATTTTTTGAAAGAAACAACTATGGTATAATGATTAGGACACGGAAGGGAGGGACAGCTTGTGCATAAGGAGTCAGGTGCGCCCGCGCGCTATGTGCTGCTCCCCATCCTGTTTCTCCTCCTTCTTGGCCTCGTTGTCATCGTTGGGAGCTGGAACTTCTTTATCGTCGCCTCAACGCAGAGTGCAGTGCAGTCTGCGCAGACTGCATTGGAGGACATAGCAAAAGACTATAAGCGGGCAGGGGAGAAAATAGCTTCAGGGCTGCCGCCGCTTGCCTCTGTGCAGCAGGATGCAGCCGTGCGTGCAAAGGCCTATGAGCTTATCTATCATGCCTCCCCAAAGGAGGCGGGAGGAATGCTCCTTGTTTTGGATGACTCGGGGAAATGCATTCTGGGCGATGAACGGATTCTCGGCAAGTATTATGATCTTGCACCGTCGGCCCCGCACGTCCTTTTGTCCAGGCTGGAGGCTTCGCCGGACTCAGCGATGGCAGCTTCCCTTTTATGCGAGGGAGGAGGGCGAGATCTCCTCATTGGAAGAAGGGTCGTCGATGGGTACCTCCTCTTTATCCTGTCCGACGATGATATGGCAGGGGACATGGCGCTGCCGGCGGGGCTGCTCTTGGCGGACAGCTTTGGCAATGTGGTTTTTCAGTCCGGGGGAGAGTATCGGGAGGGGGCCCTTGGGCGGCTGGCACCAGTTTTTTCAAAAATAGACAAGACAGGCCTCGTCTCTTGGAGCAGCAAGCGTTACTATGTGGGAACACTGCCCGTCCTAGCGGATTATCGCCTTTATGCCATTACACCGGTGGATGAAATCCTGACGAGCTATCTCATCGGCTTTCTGGTTCTCCTTTTAGCGAGTACACTCTTTGTCCCGCTTATCCTCGTGAATCTTCGTCGCGCTTCCCGAGCCGGAGTGCGTGCAGTGCGGGAGGAGGGGCTTGCCCGCCTCGCCGTTGCAGAGCGGAAGCAGCTGGAGAGCCAGTTCAACCCGCATTTCCTCTTTAACACGTTGGAGACCATCCGCTTTATGGTGGAGCTCAGGCCGAAGGAGGCGGTGCATGTCATCGAGCTCCTGTCGGAAATCCTGCGCTATAGCATAAAGGGGCCGGAGCGAGTGACGATAGGGGAGGATTTGAAATATATTGAATCCTATATGGAAATCCAGAGACTTCGATTTGGAAAGCGTCTCGCTTTTTCAAAGGCGATTCCCGAAAATGTGCTGAAAGCGTATATCCCGCGCCTTGTTCTGCAGCCTGTTTTGGAAAATGCCGTACTTCATGGGGCGGATGCGGAGGGGAAGGCGACAATCTGCCTTGCAGCCCGGGAAGAGGAAGATGCCCTTCGGATTGTTGTAGAAGACCGAGGGAAGGGAATGGAAGAGATGACGCTTGCCAGGCTGAAGGCTTCCTTTCGAGGGGAGGTCCCTGAGAAGGGGCATATCGGACTGTGGAACGTGAATCGCAGGCTAAATATTCTCTATGGAGCGCAATACGGGATGGAACTGGAGCAGCAAGGTCAGGGCTTGAAGGTATCGATTCGATTGCCTCTTGAAAGGAGGGATGGAGATGCTGCGGGTCGTCATTGCTGAGGATGAGGAGATTATACGGCAGGGATTGGTACAGACAATAGACTGGCCGGCTCTGGGCGCAGAAATCGTAGGGGCTGCTGCAGATGGCAGAGAGGCGGCAGATCTTGTAGTGGAAAAATCTGCTGACGTGCTGCTGGCGGATATATGCATGCCACGCATGACAGGGCTTGAGACAGCCCGCGAGCTGAAAAGGCGCTCCCCGGGCACCCGGGTTGTACTGCTCACGAGTTATGCAGATTTTTCCTATGCGCAGGAGGCGATACGCGTGGGGGTGGAGGACTATCTTCTAAAGCCCATACGACAGGAAGAGCTTCTTCGCGTTTTCTCGGCACTCCAGGAGAATGAGGAAGTCTGTATGGGGGAGCAGAACCCCTATGTCCGCGCTGCGAAGGAAGCCATTGCCTCGCGCTATGCAGAGCGACTCAGCGTGGAACGCATAGCGGAGGAGCAGGGAATCTCGGCGAGCTATCTCTCCCGCAAGCTTAAGGAAGCGGAGGGAAAGACCTTCGGAGAGCTTCTTACGGAAAAGAGGCTATTCTGTGCCGAGGAGCTCATAGCAGCAGGCAGGCTTCGTATGTACGAGATTGCTCTTGCAACGGGCTTCGGCGAGTACAAGAATTTTGCGCAGACCTACAAGAAGTGTCGTGGCTTTGCCCCAAAGGATTTTCGGAGAAGACAGGAGGACGTATGAAACTTAAAGATATCATTCTCATCAGCGACTTAGACGGCACCCTTGTGCCGCGGGGCGGCCGGATTTCCCGGGAAAACATCAATGCGATTTCCGAGCTGGAAAAGAATGGGGCCGTGTTTTCCATAGCGACGGGGCGCACGCCTGAGGCAGCTCGGGGCTATGTGTCAGAGCTGCCGATTACAGGGCCTTCTGTTTTTTTCAATGGTGCCATGCTCTACGACTGGACGGCTGGGCAGGTCATGAAAATCTGCCCGCTGGAAAGCGATTGGGACAAGGGACTTTGGCCTCGCTTTGCCGCCTATTGCAAGGATGTGCTTCAAGAAGCCTGCATTGAAATCTACACAGAGGATATCTGTCATATCATCACGGAAAAAGCCCACGATGACCCGCGTCTCTCCAAGGAATTCTATCGGTACACCCATGGGGAGCTGGAAGCACTTTCGGACCTTTCGAAAACACCGTGGCTGAAATTCTTTGTCTGCGATACGCCGGAAAATCTGCGGAAGGTGGAGCAGGCGGCGGAGAAATTCGGCATTTCGCGCTATGCGAATGGATTTTATTCGGAAGCAAATTATTATGAGTTTGTGGCGAAGGGCATATCGAAGGGATCCATGCTTCGCAGCATCCGGGAGCTCGCGGCGTATCATGGGAAAAAAATCATCGCATTGGGGGACTATATGAATGACAAGGAAATGCTGGAGCTGGCAGATCTCTCCATCGTCCCCCAAAATGCACACGAAGCTCTGAAGAATCAGGCAGATTTCATCGGCTGCCCTGTGGAAGAGAATCTCCTGGTCTGGGTCAAGGAACACCAGGAGGAGATTCTAGGAAGGCTCTGATTCTATTTCTATTTTTCATATCCATGTGGTATACTAATTGTTGCTTTTCATTGTACCCGCGTGATTCAGGGGGCTGGAAAGCGG
Organism: uncultured Mitsuokella sp.; assembly: GCA_945873115.1. Classification (GTDB taxonomy): domain Bacteria; phylum Bacillota; class Negativicutes; order Selenomonadales; family Selenomonadaceae; genus AWVT01. The sequence continues at coordinate 17,892 of CAMCBT010000028.1, read as the reverse complement.
CAAGGAGGTAGCTCATTGATTCATATGAAGAACATTTCCAAGGTCTATGAAAATGGCGCTGTGGCGCTGGACCATGTGGATGTGGATATAGAAAAGGGCGATTTCGTCTTTATCGTCGGGGCCAGCGGCGCGGGAAAGTCCACGTTTATCAAGCTTCTTCTGCGGGAGGAGCTGCCGACGGAGGGGGAGCTCTTTGTCGGCGGCAAGGACGTGGTTCACATGGACCGGGCGGACGTCCCTTATCTTCGCCGGGGGCTCGGGGTCATATTCCAGGACTACCGGCTGCTGCCGGACAAGACCATCTTTGAGAACGTGGCCTTTGCCATGCAGGTCATCGAGGCGCCCCGCCGCATCATGCAAAGGAGCGTGAACTCGGTGCTGGACGTGGTGGGCCTCCGGGACAAGTATCGCTGTTTCCCCTCCCAGCTCTCCGGTGGCGAGCAGCAACGGGTCGCCATCGCCCGGGCCATCGTAAATGCGCCGAATATTGTCATCGCCGATGAGCCCACGGGCAATCTCGATCCTGAGACCAGCTGGGACATCATGGATATCTTCCGCCGCATCAATGCGGCGGGCACCACCATCGTCATGGCGACCCACGACAAGAATATCGTGGATACCATGCAGAAGCGTGTCATCGCCATAGAGAATGGCAGAATCGTGCGGGACGAGGCCCGGGGAGGCTATGGCTATGAGGCTTAGGACAAGCGAGTATTTCATCCAGGAGGTATTCCGATCCCTTCGGCGCAACCGCTGGATGGCCTTTGCCTCCATCGGCACTGTGGCCGTCTCACTCTTTGTCTTGGGCGTATTCCTGACCCTCGTCATGAATATGAACCGCCTGGCCTCCTCGCTGGAGTCCCAGGTGCAGATTAGCGTCTATCTGAAGGACAACATCAAGAAGGCAGACCGGGCGGATATCGAAGACGATATCCGTCGCATGCAGGGCATCGCCACCGTCGAATACGTCAGCAAGGACGAGGCAAAGGAACGGCTCTCCGAGCGACTGGGGGACCAGAAGTATCTTCTCGATGCCCTGGGGGACAAGAATCCTCTCCCTGAGGCCTTCGAGGTCACGGTGACGGAGCCGGAGCTCGTGGAGACGGCGGCCAAGTCCATCGAGAAGATGAAGGGGGTCGAGGCGGCGAAATACGGCCAGGACGTGGTGCAGCATCTCTTTGACATCACGCGGCTCATCCGCATCTTCGGCTTTGTCACCATGCTCCTTTTGGCGGGAGCCACCCTCTTCATCATTTCGAATACCATCCGGCTCACCGTCTTTGCCCGGCGCAAGGAGGTGGCCATCATGAAATACGTGGGGGCGACGGACTGGTTTATCCGCTGGCCCTTCCTCCTGGAGGGCATCGTCATCGGCTTTATCGGTGGCGTTCTCGCGACGATTGCTCTTCGGAGCTTCTATGCGGCCATGGCCTCAAAGATTTACAGTACCTTGGCCTTTTTCCCGCTGCTGCCGCAGTATCCCTTTATGAACTATGTCACAATCGCCATCCTGCTCTCCGGCATGGGCATCGGCGCCATCGGCTCCACCATCTCGCTGAAGCGCTTCCTGAAGGTTTGAGCGAAAGGAAATCCATGAAGATTCAAAGAAAAGCCCTGTCCCTTGTCTTGGCGGCACTCTTCGCCGGCGCCCAGCCCCTGACGGCCTACGCCGTCAGCGATGAGGATAGGGCCTCCTATGAAAAGCAGGCCCAGCAGAAGCTGGAGGAGTCGAATGCCGTCCAGTCGAAAATCGACTCCATCTCCGAGCAGAAGCGGGCCATCGACGAGGAGGCGGCCACCGCCATCGCCAACCACAAGGCGGCAAAGGCGGAGCTGGACGAGACGAAGGACCGCATGGCGGAGAACGAAAAGCGCCTGACAGTCCTCAAGAAGGACTACAATGAAAAGTCCGACAAGCTGGGCGCAAGGGTGCGGGATATCTATATCAATGGGCAGATTTCCTATATCGACGTGCTCTTCGGGGCTAAGGATTTCTCTGACTTCCTCACCCGCATGGATCTACTGAAGCGCATCATCAAGCAGGACTATGACCTGGTGCAGGTGGTTCTGGCGGATAAAGAGGAGATGGAGGCCAAGCAGAAGAGCCTCGCCGCCGACAAGGAAAAGCAGGAGGTCCAGGAAAAGAAGGCCCGGGCCTCCAGGCAGAACATGGAGGAAAAGGTCCGCCGCCAGAAAAATATAATCGACAAACTCAAGAACGACAAGGCAACCATCGACCGGGAATACGACGAACTCATGGCGGCCTCGAAGCAGGTCACGCGGATGCTCCAGCAGAGCAGTATGGCCAACATGCCGGTTTCCGGGAGCGGTGCCATGATCTGGCCTATCTCGGGGCCCGTCACCAGCGACTTCGGCTGGCGTACCCACCCCATCACTGGCACCCAGAAATTCCACAGCGGCATCGACATCGGCGGCGACTACGGCCTGCCCATCCACGCGGCCCAGAGCGGCACGGTGGAGTATGCGGGCTGGATTTCCGGCTACGGCAACGCCGTCATCATCAACCACGGCGGCGGCATCTCGACCCTCTACGGGCACAATGAGTCCCTGGCCGTAGGCGTGGGGGATACGGTAAGCCAGGGCCAGACCATCGCCTACTGCGGCTCCACCGGCAATTCCACCGGGCCCCACTGCCACTTCGAGGTACGCCAGAATGGCGAGCCCGTCAGCCCGTATAGCTATTTGTAAGGGGATGGAAGATAGAATATGTTCATGACAAAGAAACGGCTGGCGCTCATCGTCGTCGTCACATTTCTCGTCAGCGTCCTCATCACCCTGGGGGGCCTTTGCTTCGCCCTGGGGCTCAATGCCCCAAAGGCCGCGGAGCTTGCCCGCTTCTTCGGAGTGCTGCGCCTCGTGGAGAACCGCTATGTAGATGGGGTCGATGAGACGAAGCTCATAGACGGCGCCATCTCCGGCCTGGTCCAGTCCCTCGACGATCCTCACTCCCTTTACATGGATGAGAACATGTTCGAGGAGCTCCGGGAGCACACGGAGGGGGAGTTTGGCGGCATCGGTGTCACCATGGGATTCAAGGACAAGAAGGTCTTTATCCTCTCCGTCCTGGAGGGGACGCCTGGCGAGGCGGCAGGCCTCCAGGCGGACGATGAAATCATCGCCGTGGATGGCACCCCCGTCACCAACTACCAGCCAGAGGAGGTGGCCATGCACATCCGCGGCGACGTGGATACGAATGTGACACTCACCATCCACCGGAAGGGGGAGGAGGGGAATCGTGACATTACCGTGACCCGGGCCATGATCCACGTGGAGACAGCAAAGGGCCAGATGATTCCCCATACGAATATCGGCTACATCCGCATCGCCTCCTTCAGCGAGAACACGGGAAAGGAATTCGGCGCGGCCCTTGACAGCCTCCAGCAGCAGGGCATGAAGGGGCTCATCATCGACCTCCGGCAAAATGGCGGCGGCCTCATCACCAGCTGTGTGGAAATCGCCAACCGGGTGGTGCCGAAGGGCACTGTCGTCTCCGTGGTGGAGCGGGACGGCACGAAGCAGGAGTATGACTCAGATCTCGAGTCGCCCATCTGTCCCATCGTCGTCCTCATCGACGGCAATAGCGCCAGCGCCTCGGAGATCCTCGCCGGCGCCCTCCAGGATACGGGGGCAGCGACTCTTGTCGGCACGAAGTCCTATGGCAAGGGCTCTGTCCAGATGGTCATGCCCCTCTTCCACGATGACGGGGTAAAGCTCACGGTGGCAAAATACTACACCCCCAACGGCCGCAGCATCGATGGCACGGGCATCGAGCCGGACGTGAAGGTGGAGCTGTCGGAAAATGCCACCACGGACACACAGCTGGCGAAGGCCAAGGAGATTCTCGAGGCGAAGCTCGCCCAGTGAGCCCCTGCAAATTGAAACCTGATGAAATTTCCTATTTCCTTCCAAGGTAATATCGTGTATAATACAAATGTCCATAACAGATGAACATGGAAAGGGTTGGATGATTTTGAACTATAAGAGCACCCGTGGAAGCAGGCCGGAGCTTCCCTCGGCAAAGGCCATCATCAAGGGAATCGCAGAGGATGGCGGCCTATTCGTCCCCGAGGAACTGCCGAAGGTCGATGCTGCTTTTATCGAAGGGCTAAAGGTCCTTTCCTACGACGAGCGGGCAGAGAAAATCCTCGGCCTCTTCCTCACGGACTACACGCCGGAGGAAATCCGGGGCTGCGTCAAGAGGGCCTACGATAGCGGCAAGTTCGACTGCGCAGAGCGGGCACCGCTTCATCTTCTGAAGAAGGAGAGCATCCTGGAGCTCTACCATGGGCCCACCAGCGCCTTCAAGGACATGGCACTCCAGCTCCTGCCCCAGCTCATGAGCACGGCTCTCAAGAAGACGGGGGAGAAGGACGATGTCCTCATCCTCGTGGCCACCTCTGGCGATACGGGAAAGGCCGCCCTCGAGGGCTTTGCGAATGTGGACAAAATCTCCATCCAGGTCTTCTACCCGGAGGGAGGCGTCAGCGATATCCAGCGTCTCCAGATGGTCACCCAGGAGGGGGAAAATACCTGCGTCACGGCGGTACGGGGCAACTTTGACGATGCCCAGAGCGGCGTCAAGCGACTCTTCGGCGATGCAGAGCTCGGCAAGAAGCTGGCGGAAAAGGGCATCCGGCTCTCCTCGGCCAACTCTATCAACTGGGGACGCCTCGTGCCCCAGGTGGTCTACTACTTCAGCGCCTATGCCGACCTCCTTACCGCAGGCAGGATAAAGCTCGGCGACGAGGTCAACTTCGCCGTGCCCACGGGCAACTTCGGCAATATCCTTGCCGGCTGGTATGCAAAGCAGATGGGGCTCCCGGTGGGCCGCCTCGTATGCGCCTCCAACGCGAACAACGTGCTGACGGACTTCCTGCGCACGGGCCGCTATGATAGGAAGCGGGACTTCTACAAGACCATCACCCCCTCCATGGACATCCTCATCTCCAGCAACCTGGAGCGCCTCCTCTACCATATGACAGGGGATACGGCGAAGGTTGCCTCCTGGATGAAGGAGCTCGCAGAGACCGGCACCTACGACGTGGGCGGCCTTCTCGGCGAGATCCAGGAGACTTTCTGGGCCGACTGGGCCGACGACGCAGCCACGAAAAAATGCATCCACGATGTATTCGCGCGGGAGGGCTATGTCCTCGACACCCATACGGCCGTGGCCTACATCGTCTCCGAGCGCTATCGGAAGGAAACGGGGGATGACCGCCCCATGGTGGTGGTCTCCACGGCGAGCCCCTACAAGTTCGCCCCCAGCGTCCTTGCGGCCCTGGGCGAAAATGCAGAGGCCGAGCCCTTCACGCTGCTTTCGGCACTGGAAAGGAAGAGCAATACAGTGGCCCCCATCGGCCTTTCCTCCCTCCGCACAAAGGAAGTGCGCCACACAGGCGTATGTGGCAAGGAAGATATGGAGCAGGCACTCCTGCAGTTCGTCGAAAAAAAATAATTCCATAAACATAATAGGGACGGTGCAGAATGTACCGTCCCATATTTGTCCTATTATGTAAACTAAAATAAAATCATCAGCTGACAATATACCTCCTTCTTTGTAATCGAATAAGAAAGGAGATGATTCTTTTGATGTACAGCATCAAGATGCGGGCAAGCCGCACCACGGAGCGTTCTCGTTTCAGCCATCCGTTATCCAACGATGCCAAGGGGAAAGGCCCGCCTCCACATTGCAAAAAAAACTGTGAAAATATATTGACAAATCACACTTTAATCTATTAGAATGGTGCAAGCATGGCGTAAAAAGACATTTGCCCCAAAAGAAAGGACGAAAGTATGAATCGGCGGGCTCGATACCACTCCCTTCTTCTGGGGATTTTTTCGCTTTTCTTTGGGACAGCCGTGGAGGCGGCTTCGGGGGAGAACCTGGCGGGGGCGGTGAATCGCACGGACTGGACGGAGGCAGCTCAGGCCCAGGAGGAGGTGCGCCAGTCGCTCCAGCGGGAAAGCGAAAGCCTGACCGGGCGAAAGGAGCAGCAAAAGCAGACACCTATCCAGGAGGAGAACGTCTGGAAAATCCAGTCGGTTGCGCTAGAGGGGGATGTGCCGGGAGAACTTCGCTGGGCAAAGGCGCGTGTCCAGTCCCTGGTGGGCTCATCCCTGGGAGCAAATGGGATCGCCGCCTTTGTGGACGGGATCCAGGAGGAGCTCCTGGACCGGGGCTTCGTCACAACTCGCGTCATGATCCCGGAGCAAAACCTACGAAGCAGGAACCTCCGCCTCGTGCTCTTAACCGGCCGCATCGCGTCAATCCGCTGGAAGGACGGAGACGGACGCGTGTCGCCAAATCTCTTTCCCACGGGAAAGGGGCGCGTGCTGAATCTCCGGGATTTGGAGCAGGGCATCGACAATCTTCGTCGGCTGACCTACGAGGATGTCACCATGGAGATCGTGCCGGCAGCGGAGGCAGGTTTTTCCGATATAGTCCTGGTACGAAAGCGCGTCAAGGGCCAGCTCCATGGGAACCTGTCCTTTGCTACCTATGGCGACCGCTACGTGGGCAGGAACACCGTCTCCTTCCTAGCGACGATGGACGACGCTTTCGGCCTCGGGGACAGGTTCTTTGCTTCCTATGGGACGGGAGATCGCCGGGATGTGACGGAGAAGGGGAAGGACATGGTCTCCTTTCGCTGGGAGGTCCCCCTGGGGCGGGATCTCCTGACGGCCTATTACAGTGGTGGCAGCGAGTATCAGGCCATCACGCCCTACTTTTTCCTGAAGAGCAATCGCCGTACTTGGGGCATCTCCGATCGCCATCTTATTCGGCGCACCCAGAGCATGAAGTGGTATCTCGATGCCAATCTCTCCATGATTTCGCGTCACTCCTATCTGGAAAGCCGGATCTATCCCTCGGCAGATCGCTATGAGCTCCTGCTCCTGCGCCGTCACATGACGCAGCTTACCCTTGGCACGAGCTTTGTCCAGTACGTCCCCGGGAGCGTGCTGACGGGGACCCTTTCCTACGTGCAGGGCCTTCGGTGGATGATGGCGGATTCCTTTGAGACGGTGGAGGGCGCCACGAATCTTGCCCATTATTTCATGCTGGACACGTCCTATAGCGCGCGGTTCTCCCGCAGTCCGCGGCTTCGATACTTTGGGGCATTCCATGCCCAGTATGCGCCCAAACCACTTCTCTCCGTGAGCCGCATATCCATCGGCGGCATGTATACGGTGCGGGGCTTTTCCGGCGATGAGACGGCCAGCGCCGACAGCGGCTATTACCTGCGCAACGAGCTCGCCTATTCTTTGGGATCCGGTTGGGAGAGTTATGTGGTCCTCGATGGGGGGCGCGTATCGGACACGACGCTCATCGGTGGGGGAATCGGTCTCCGGCGCATGACGAACCGGCTTTTCTTTGACGTCCTGGTGGGGGCACCCCTGCGGGCACCGGAGGGCTTTGACCGGGGCGTCGTGTGCCAGTCCTTTCTGAGCCTGTCCTTTTGATCGATGCCTTGAGCGGGGGGATGCCGCAGAGTATGCGTTATGATTCCAGCCAGATTATATCAGAAATTTCCGAAAGGAGAGCATTTATGAAGAGAAAACAGCGGATTCGTCCCTCGAAGGCCCTGGGCCTTTTGATCGCCACATCCTTCCTTGTGGGATCACCCCTCGCCTTTGCGGCTGAGACGCCGAGCACCACGGAGCACGTGACGCCCAGCGGCGAGACGGATACGAGTGTCCGCACGGCGGCAAATGGTGCGGACATCGTCGATATTGCCAACCCGAACAACGCGGGCCTTAGCAACAACCTCTACATCGACTTCAACGTGGGGGACAAAGGGCTCGTGCTCAACAACTCCATGGCAGGGGCCCAGACCAGCACGGCCGGCTGGGTGGATGGAAATGCTCACCTCAATCAGACAGCGCACCTCATCGTCAATGAGGTCACCAGCGACCACGTGACCACCATGGGCGGAGCCCTCGAGGTCGGCGGCAATCGGGCCGACGTACTCGTGGCGAACCCCAGCGGCATCCGGGTGGAAGGCGGCTCCTTCATCAATGTGGGAAACGCCACCCTCACGACGGGCCGTCCGGAGTATGAGGCGAGTGGAGCCCTGAAGGACGTGCGGGTCGAGCGGGGCAATGTGACGGTCAACGGCGAGCTGGATGCCCGCGGCACGGATCGCCTGAATGTCCTGGCGCGCGCTGTGAAGATAAACGACGCAATTCGCGCAAATGAAGCGCGGGTCGTCACCGGCGCGAACATCATTGATGCGACGACCTCCGCTACCACGCCGATCGTGACGGAGAATAAGAGCGGCTTTGCGCTGGACGTGGCCTCCGTCGGCGGCATGTACGCAGGAAAGATCCTCCTGGTGGGGACGGAATCCGGTGTCGGTGTCAATCAGAGCGGCACCCTCTCCGCCGATGATATCGCCATCGACGAGGCAGGCAACATCTACCACACGGGCAGCATCGCGGCGAAGAACCTCGCCATCACGTCGAAGGATTCCGTCACCGTCAAGGCCGGTACACTGCAGGGAGAGAATTCGCTGCAGGTAAAGGCAGACGGCAACATCGATATCGCAGGTGTCGTCAATACGGCAAGTGACAGCTCCAATACCTACGCCATGGTGGCAAAGCGCGTCTCTGAGAACCGCTTCTCCGAGAGCGCAAAGAGCGTATTCCGTGGCGCGACGGTCACAGGCGGCGACACGCTCCTCACGGCGGGCGGCGATGTAAATTTCACGGGCACAGCCGTGAAGGCGGACGCACTCGCCATCTCCGCCGGCAAGAACCTGACGATGGACGCCGGGCTCACCACCTATTCGGAAAAGAGTGTCGTCAATCAGTCAAAGGGCTCCTGGCATCACTGTGTGACGGATGCCACGGAAAAGACAAGCGCGACCGTCACGACGGCCGATGTCAAGAATAACCTCGCCCTCTATGCAGGCGGCGACGTGAACCTTTACGGCGCGACCCTCCATGCGAAGGATATCGCGGCCGAGGCGAAGGGAGCCTTTTCCGCAGAAAATGTGAAGACGACAGATGTGACGGAGCAGCACATCGACATCGCCAAGGAGGGGGCAGGCCTCCTCACTGGCAAGACGGATATCATCAAGAAGACGGATACGCTTTATAAGGGAAGCCTCCAGAGCGAGGGCAGCCTCAGCCTCAAGGGCGCGGCAGTCGTCCTCACCGGCGTGGAAGTCACAGGGAAGGATATCGGCATCGAGGCGGGTAGCCTCAAGGTGGCTGCTGACACGACGTCCAGCACCGTCTCCGACCATGCGGCCTATAAGCGTTGGGGCGGCATCGCTGGCAAGGACTCCCATATCGTTGATACGGCAGATCGCACGAGCGTCGGCGCGAACGTGGCAGGCGACACCGTCACGCTGAATGTAGCGGGCTCGACGGATATCATCGGCAGCCGTCTCGCCGGCACCCACAGGGCCAGCCTCGTGAGCGGCAGTGCGCTCTCAATCCGGGAGGCCATCGAGCGCAGCGAGGCCCGGAGCTTCGACCGCACGGGCACGGCCTTTAACATCACGAAGGCACAGACGCTGAATGCCTCCACGACAGACTCGGTCAAGGAAAGCAGCGTCGAGAGCACGACGAACCTCTCCGTGGAGACAGGGGACTTCACCCTCTCCGGCAGCAAGCTCTCCGGCGGGGATAGCGTCTCCGTCGATGCGATGAACATCGAGATGAAGGCTGCCCAGGGCTCCCAGACGACGGTTAAAGAATCCTTTGGCTGGGAAAAGAATGCAAAGGTCGACATCGATCTTGAGAACAAGAAAGCGACGGTCACGGCTTCCCTCGGCACGGTAAAGACGGCAGAGTCCAAGACGGAAAACAATCTGGCAGCCGCACAAATCACGGGCAGGGACGTGGCACTCACCGGAGAGAATGCAAAGCTCTTTGGAACGAAGGTCGCAGGCGATACGGTCTCCCTTTCGGGCGGCACAGTGACCATCGGTGACGCAAAGACAGATAGCCAGACTGTCACAAAGGAGCGCAAGGGCAGCGCGACCTTCTCCGTCGGATACAATAATGGCGCCTGGTCGGCAGGAATCGCAGGCAGTGGCGAGGGCACGACGGATACAAAGAATGCCTCCACGTCGGTGGCAAGCGAGTTCACGGGCGGCAAGATCACCGTCCAGGGCGACAGCGTCACAGACATCGGCACGAAGTATGCGGGAAGCTCTGTCTCTATCGAGGCAAAGGGCGACTACACGGCAAAGGCCGCAGCCGATACCACATCGGAGGAAATGACCACGGGCGGCGCGTCCCTCTCTCTCTCCGGCACCACCAGCAACGGGGCGTCCTTCTCTCTGACGGGGACAGTTTCTGCCAATGGCGCCAGCATGAAAGCGGCTGCCTCGAAAGAAAGAGCCACGCAGCTTTCGGCAGATGAGGTCTCCATCACCTCCGGCGGCAAGCTCGACGGCACATTTGTCATCACAGGAAAGAATGTTGTCCTTTCCGGCAGCGAGGTCCACCTCGGCACGACGGTGGAGGAGAGCGAGAGCAAGAATGCCTCCGGCTCCGGCAGTCTCACCGTCTCTGGCACGGTGACGACCGCCGGAACGGCGACGGTCGATTCCTTCGGCGTCAGTGGCAAGGGCGTCTACGAGCATGCGACGAACCACCGGGAGACGGGTAGCACCATCTCCAGCGGCAATCTTTCCGTCGTTTCCACCGGCGACATCACCGGCGAGGGGACGAAGCTGACGGCGGACAAGCTCGAGATACGTGCCGAAGGCAATATCACCTTCGATGTGGCGGAGGCAAAGCAGACGAACGTCGCCGTCAACGGAGAGGGCTCCCTCTCTGGCGGTGTCAAGGACGGCACGGTCTCTATCAATAAGCTCCCCTTGAGTGGCAGCGGCAGTGTCCTGGTCCAGCGCAAGGAGGGCGAGACCCTTTCCTCCATCTCTGGTGGCAGCGTCGCTCTCCAGGCCGGTGGCGATGTGGCTCTTTCTAGCAATGTCAAGGGCAATACCACCAGCCTCCAGGCGGGGGGCGATGTGACCCTCGACGGGGCCACCAGTAAGGAATTCGGTCTCAAGGTCGCAGGTGCGGTCGATGTCTCCGGCACGCCGGTGAAGCTCACTGGTAAGGAGACGAAGGACGACCTGAAGAAGATCGTCAAGGATGACTGGGACAACAACAAAACCTTCGGCCTCACCATCGGTAAGACCGGTGGCGAAGTCGCCTACAAAAATAAGAAGGAGACGACAAAGGCAGAGATCGCAGGCGATACGCTCACCCTTGCAAGCGGCACGGGCACGCCCGTTGTCTATGCAACGACTATCGAGACGAATGGGCTCACCCCGGTATTCACCCAGGGAGACCTCACGGCGGACTACAACCATGACTTTGGCCTGAAGCTCTACGTGACGAACCCGACCCTCAAGAACTTTGCCGAGGCCGTAAAGGCAGGCGACTGGCTCAAGGGAGGCACATCCGCCTTCCCCGTGGAAGCGGACGCTCACCTCACCTGGGAATAACTTCCGGCAAACCAGCTGCTATATTAGGGAACCGCTGATTAAATGAGGTGCTTCGGATTTGCGCGGATGCGCTGTATCTCCCTAGGAGACAAACCGGAGGCGTAGCAGAGCTACGCTGAGGATTTGTCGACGACGGGAGGACAGTGCAGACGCGTGAAGACGGAGTGCCGAATTAATCAGTGGTTCCTTAGAAAGAAGCTCCGATTTTTCGGGGCTTTTTTCTTGCAATTTTTTGAGGAACAGGCGATAATAGAAGGAAAGTGTTTTTCGGGAGGGGTTTGATGAAGCGCGTTGTTTTCCTGTGCCTGGCCATCCTTGTCCTCTGTGTGCCCATGATGGCACAGGCAGCGGAGTTTGGTGACCGCACAAAGGATATGGCGGAGGTCACAGGCGTGCGCAGCGGAGATGGTGCGGACAAGACACGCATCGTCGTGGATGCGGACAAGAAGGTCGCCTTCAAGCAGATGGTGCTCTCAAACCCCGACCGGGTCGTCGTGGATATCCCGAACGCTTGGATATCACCGAAGGCGAAGCTCACGAAAAGCGTGGACTCCCGCTTTGTGGGGGCAGTGCGGGTGGCCCAGTTCGACCCCACGACGGTGCGCATCGTCGTGGAGACAAAGGTGGGGAAAAACAACTACAAGGTCTTCAAGCTCGATGGAGGCGAGAAGCCCGGCCGGGTCGTGCTGGACTTCGGCAATCTCGGCCCCGATACCACCGGAACGAATATCGCCCTCCCCGATGTGAAGAAGCCTGACACTGCGAAGCCTGCGACGAAGCCAACGACAAAGCCTGTCGAGCAGAAGACTCCGCCGGTGGAGGAGAAGCAGGAGCCTGCCGCCACCCCGAAGGACGAGGAGGACAAGGGGGATGAGGATCCGGATATCGCCTCCATCACCGGCATGAAGGGGAAGGTCATCACCATCGACCCGGGCCACGGTGGTAATGACTCCGGCGCCATCGGCCCCACGGGCATCATGGAAAAGAGCGTGACGCTCCGCATCGCAAAGGAGCTGGCAGTCCTTCTCCGGGCGGAGGGGGCCACCGTCTACATGACCCGTACAGGAGATACGGAGGTGGCGGCAAACGGGGCGAACGCCACGGATATCGAGGAGCTCCAGGCCCGCTGTGACGTGGCAAACAGCCACAACTCCGACATCTTCGTCTCCATCCACATGGACTCCTTCTCCAGCGGAGAGGTCCACGGCACCACCGGCTACTACTACACAAAGGGATCGAAGAACTCCGAGCGTCTGGCGGATAAGATTCGCCAGGGGGTCATCGACCAGATCGGCACATCGAGCCGTGGCACCCAGGGGGCGAACTTCTACGTCATCAAGCACACGGACATGCCCGCGACCCTCGTGGAGGTGGCCTTCATCTCCAATCCCCGGGAGGAAAAGCTTCTGGACAGCGAGGATGGCGTGAAGAAGGCGGCCCAGGGCATCGCCGACGGCATCGCCGACTACTTTGGCTGATTGATATACCATAGAAAGGAAACTTTTGCGAATGGCAGAGATGATGATGCAGCAGGACTCCATGGAGGACCTGCTGAAGACGGCGATGGAGGAGCGGAAAAAGCAACTCTATCGCCATCAGCTCCCGAAGGAGCGGAAGCTGAAGAACATGCTCCTGGCCCTCACAAAGGCCGAGCTGGATGATATCCGCTACAACCTGAATCTCCAGGGAGTCAGCCAGCTCAAAAAGGCGGAGCTGGTGGACTGCCTTATCCCGGAGATTGTGAGCTTTTCCCGCCACTGGTTCCCCACGGTCATCGAGGAGGAGCAGGGCTGCTTCCGGCATCTGGTGGAAAAGGGCGGCATGACGCTGGAATTCCGGGACGACGATGTGCGTCTTGACTACCTCAAGGCCATCGGCCTCATCTCCTGCGGCATGACGGGGGATAAGCTGGCCTGGTACATGCCGGAGGAAATCCTCGCGGAGTACAAGAAGCTGGACTCCGGCGCCTACCATACGGTGGTGGATACGAATACGGAGGCCGTGCGCCTTGCCACGGGCCTTCTCTTCTACTACGGCGTCCTGGACTTCGATACGCTCTATGCCAAGGTCATGGCACTTCTTGAGGCGGGCCAGCGGGAGGACTTTTCCTTCCAGGACTTCGTGGGCGTGATACTCAACGCCTCTTGCTGGAAGGAGGTCATCGTGGCGCTGCCCCATGGGGCGAAATACTGCACCCTCTACAATGAGGCCCCCATCGAGACGGAGCAGATAAAGAGTGACCTCGACTACAAGGAGCTGCCCTACGATGCCGTCTATGAGGCGGGGGAGGATGGCTATATCCTCGCCACCCAGGAGTACAAGGATCTCGCGCAGTTCCTTATGCGCAAATGCGGCAAGGAGGTGCTGGAGGCGGCGGATATCGTTGGCTCCGCCGCCATCATGCAGCTCAACGGAGAGCCGAAAAAATCGGTGCTGGAGTATATCCTCACCGCCTCCGGGGCAAAGGACGAGGACGCAGACATCCTCCTGACGCTCTTTGGGGCCTATGCCACGACCCTGCCCCTTTGGGGGAGGAAAGGACATTCCCTGAGGGAAGCAGGGGAGGAGTATCTCACGGCAGAGGCAGCAAAGCCCTATCGTAGGGAAAAGAAAAAGGTCGGCCGCAACGACCCTTGCCCCTGCGGCAGCGGAAAGAAGTACAAGAACTGCTGCCTGCCAAAGGATGAGGCAGACGGAGCACAGGGCACGATTGTGATTCCAAAACATGAATGAGGTGATTTCCATGAAGAAACCTGCACTTTTCGGCATGCTTTTCGCTGCTGCGCTTTTTCTGGCACAGCTGAGTACGGTACAGGCGGCGGGCTGGTACTGGCTGTCCTCCAATGACAAGTACAGCAAGTATTTCGACCCGGCCTCCGTCACCGTCGAGTCCTCCACGCCCACCGGCCATGGCAAGGTGGCGACAGAAATCGAAGCCTGGACAAAGACGGGCTACAGCTACGAGGGCGCAGAGGAGACGCTGAATAACTATGCCGTCTATGGAATAAAGGACTACATTAATGACCCGTCGAAGATTGCCTACAGCCTGGCCCTTGTCTCCATTAACCCCCAGAACAGGCTGCTCCAGTACAAGCAGGAGCGCTTCTGCGATGAGGCGGGCAATGTGCTCTGGGAGAAGGAGACCCCCGGCTCTGTCAAGGAAATGACCTCCCAGCAGTTCGACGAGGACTTCTACGATGCCATCGTGGATCAGGTCTTTGACATGGGCGAGGTGGAGCGCGCCAAGGCGGAGGACCGCTGGCTGACCCTCTGGGAAACGGTGGATGTGAACGGTACTCGCGAGCATGCCCAGGAGGACACCACCACCATGCGCATGAAGGGGAACCAGCTCATCGGCTGGCAGTGGATCACCACGAAGGATATCAATGGCACGACGCTGGAGATCAGGTTCCTGAAGACGGCCATCAACCTGGCCCAGGGCACGGCGCGCATCGTCAGCGGCAAATACTGGGCCCAGGGCTACTCCGGTTTTCAGGATATGACAGAGGAGCTGGACGGCCAGTATCATATGATTACGCCCCGATCCCCCCAGGCCAAAGGCCTCGTCGTCCTCAGAAGCTACGCCAAGTCCCACGCCGACTGGCTCGACCGCTACTCCATAGAAGACTGAAATAAGCCGCTCCGAAGCATCAAATTTCGGAGCGGTTTTTCATGGTCTCGTTTGTAAAGCGGCGGGAAAGCTGGTATAATACCTTAGAAACAACTAGAACTTGGAGTGTGATTATTTTGCTCGACATCAAATTCGTGCGGGAGCATCTGGATGAGGTCCGCCAGATGCTGAAGAACCGCTGCAACAGCCTCTCCCTCGATGACTTCACCGATCTGGAGAAGCGCCGCCGGGAACTCCTCCAGGAGACGGAGGCTCTGAAGGGCCAGCGCAATGCAGTCTCGAAGGAAATCAGCCAGATGAAGAAGGCAGGGGAGGACGCAGAGGCGAAAATCGCTGAGATGCGCTCCGTCGGCGACAAGATTAGCGCCCTCGATGCAGACCTTCACGAGGTGGAGTCCCGTCTCCGGGATATCCTGCTGCACATTCCGAACATGCCCCGGGAGGATGTGCCCATCGGCAAGGACGACACGGAGAACCCGGAGGTGAGGAGATGGGGAGAGCCTCGGAAGTTCTCCTTCGAGCCGAAGGCCCACTGGGATATCGGCGCAGATCTCGACATCCTGGACGCAGACCGGGCAGCGAAGGTCACCGGTGCCCGCTTCACCTTCTACAAGGGGCTTGGCGCACGCCTTGAGCGTGCCTGCATCAACTTCATGATGGATCTCCATGCCAACAAGCACGGCTACACGGAGATGCTGGCCCCCTACATCGCCAACGAGGCCAGCATGACGGGCACGGGCCAGCTGCCGAAGTTCGCCGAGGATATGTTCAAGCTGGAGGGCCTCCCGTACTATCTCGTGCCGACAGCCGAGGTGCCCACGACGAACTACCATCGGGACGAGATCCTCGACGGGGCGAAGCTGCCGGAGTACTACAGTGCCTACACCGCCTGCTTCCGTGCCGAGGCCGGAAGCGCCGGCCGCGATACCCGAGGCCTCATCCGCCAGCACCAGTTCAATAAGGTGGAGCTCATAAAGTTCGTGAAGCCGGAGACCAGCTGGGACGAGCTGGAGAGCATGGTGGACGCAGCGGAGGACGTGCTGCGCATCCTGGAGCTCCCATACCACGTGGTGCAGCTCTGCACCGGTGACATGAGCTTTACCTCTGCCAAGACGTATGACATCGAGGTCTGGTTCCCGGCCCAGAACAAGTACCGAGAGATTTCCTCCTGCTCCAACTGCACGGACTATCAGGCCCGCCGGGCGAATATCAAGTTCCGCCGGGAGCCGAAGGCGAAGCCCGAGTTCGTCCATACGCTAAATGGCTCCGGCCTCGCCGTGGGCCGCACGGTGGCTGCAATCCTCGAGAACTACCAGCAGGAGGACGGCTCCGTCGTCGTGCCGACGGCCCTCGTGCCCTACATGGGCGGCGTGGAAGTCATCGGCCCTGCCAAATGAGCCGGAAGCGCTACATCATCGGCATCACCGGTGCCAGCGGCAGCATATACGCCCTGCGCCTCATCGACGTGCTCCGGGAGGCGGGGGCCGAGGTTCACTGCGTCGTGACGGACAGCGGCTACGAGGTGCTGGCCTACGAGTGCGGCGTGGGGAAGGAGGAACTGGAAAAACGGGTCGATGTGCTCTACGACAATGGGGCGATCGGCTCCGCCATAGCCAGCGGATCCTTTCGCACGGAGGCCATGGTCATCGTGCCCTGCTCCATGCACACGGCAGGAGCCCTATCGAGTGGCGTGACGGCAGATTTATTGACCCGCGCCGCCGATGTGGCTCTGAAGGAGGGCCGCCGCCTCATCCTCGTCCCTCGGGAGACCCCCATGCATGCCATCCATTTGGAGAACCTTGCAAAGCTCGCCCGCGTGGGCGCAAGGATCCTCCCCGCCGCCCCGGGCTTCTATCATCGTCCGAAAACGCTGGAGGATCTGGTGGATATGCTGGTGGGAAAGATCTGCGACCAGCTGGGCGTAGACCATACGCTCTTCCCACGATGGGATGGAAACAGCACATAGACATAGAGAAGGGCCTGTGATGAACGCCAAATTTCCTCACAGGCCCTTTTGTCGCGTTTTGTCCTACATATAGCGCATGGCTTCGCCCCTGGCGAGCTCGTCGCAGCGTTCGTTTTCCGGCACACCCACATGGCCCTTGACCCAGCGGAACGTGACTTGATGCCTTGCCACGAGGGAATCAAGCTTCTGCCAGAGATCCTGATTGAGCACCTCCGTGCCGTCCGCCTTCTTCCAGCCCCGCCTCTTCCAGCCGGCAATCCACTTCGTGAGGCCGTTCTTCAGGTACTGGCTGTCTGTGCAGAGGGTGATTTTCGAGGGGGGCTCGGGGTAGGAGAGGGCGGCGATGGCGGCCTGCATCTCCATGCGGTTGTTCGTGGTGGAGGCGGTGCCGCCCGAGAGCTCTTTCCGCTCCCCCGTGGCCAAGGCGCGTATGACGCAGGCCCAGCCGCCGGGCCCTGCCGGGTTCTTCAGGCAGGAGCCGTCCGTATAGATGAGGTAGTCCCCATTCTCCGGCGGGGCGGAGGGGGCAGAGGCCTTGGCATGGGGGAAAGCTGCGGCGCAGGTCCCGGGCGCAGGGTGCTTCCGGCCACCGGCAGAAGCGGAGGGCGCATCCTCTCCCGCCAGCCAGGCAAGGGCCTCCCGGGGATCCGTAAAACCCTTGTACCTGGCCCCCCGGAAGCCATCCACCTGCTTCTTGCACTCCGCCCAGCTGGTAAAAATCCCCGTAGCTCGTCCCCGCCGCACGGCATATACTTTTTTCGTCATGAGATCGTTCCTTTTCCGCTCGTTTTCTGCAATATCCC
>CAMCBT010000027.1 GCA_945873115.1 uncultured Mitsuokella sp. | reverse complement strand
GTCATCTCCACCAGCACCGCCAGTTCCTGCCCCAATGAGGCTTTCTCCTGCTCCAACTCCGTTGTGTCGCAGAGGGGCTGCCGGACGAGCCGGGCATTGGCGTCAATCTCCTCCGACACGCAGGATGCGCTAGTGCTGGCGCAGGAGCGTGATGCGACGTTTGCGCCAACCCGCTCCGTCACCAGACGGTTGAATGCCGTGACGAAGGCCGTCTTGATTTCCTCCTCGGTCACATGGGACGTTTGGCATTTATACCCGTCGTACTTCTTGTTGCAGCGATAGACGACCCTGCGGTACTTGTCTGTGGAGTGCCAGACCTTGGCTCCGAAGGAGCCTCCGCACTCGCCACATTTGATTTTGCCAGAGAAAATGCTCACACCGCTGTATCTGCCGCCCTCCCGCTTGCGCCGCGCCACCTCCGCCTGCACCATCTCGAAGGTTTCCGGAGCGATGATGGCAGGATGGCTCTGCTCCACGAAGTAGCTGGGGACTTGCCAGTGTTCTTCACCACCTTCTTCGTGAGGAAGTCCAGCGTGTAGGTCTTCTGGATGCGGGCGCAGCCTGTGTACTTCTCGTTGGCGAGGACTCCATTGATGGTGGCGGCATTCCACTTGGCTCTCCCCGTGACCGTGATTATCCCACATCTTGTCAGTTCCTTGGCAATGGCATAGGTTGTCAGCCCCTCGAGAAACCAGCCAAAGATTAGTCGCACAATCTTGGCCCGCTCTTCTTGACGGCCTCCGTTTCCTTTTGGTTCACGACATAACCGTTTGGTGTACTTTTATAGTCGAAGGGCTTTTTAATTGAGTATTTGTAGGTTTTACCCTTCCGCTGTTCGAAGTATTGTATACGGAGAGCTTTGACCTTGCCATCGTAAAAATGAGACCTTTAGCTTCATAAAGTCCTAACAAGCTCTCTCCTCTATGCTGTCGCCCATTTTACACCCTGCAAACGGGAACTACACCTTACAAACGGCTTACCTTCAGCCCTGCACCCCCTTCGAAACAAAAGCGCCGAAAAATTCCCCTGCCTCCCTGCCCTTTGTTTCAGGCCACTCCTTCACAACACAAAAACACCTAGAAGCCCCTTATTTCATAGAGGTTCGAGATGTTTCACACGCTATATTCTTGTATCAATTCGGCTATGATTTTGTCCCATAAACGCAGCTCCCTTGGATTCCCTGCCAGCCGGAAATCGCGCTAAATTCCCCGGTTCGTTTCCTCTGCGACGATGGCGTAGTTTACGGATCCAGGGCTTGCCTTTTTCTTCGGCTCTATGCCCCAACCACGGAGCACTGCGAGGGCCTCC
Organism: uncultured Mitsuokella sp.; assembly: GCA_945873115.1. GTDB lineage: Bacteria > Bacillota > Negativicutes > Selenomonadales > Selenomonadaceae > AWVT01. Next base: position 24,548 of record CAMCBT010000027.1, on the reverse strand, counting down.
TCGGCGACGGCTGGGACGAGGCGCTGCATGTCCTCCGTGAGGGCGACGCCCGCCTTGAGGCTGTAGGGCTGGGCGCCGAGGACCGTCACCCTCTCGATTTTCCGGCCCGTCACCTCGAGAAGTGCCAGGAGGTCCTGGATGCCGATCTCGTGGGCGCTTATCTTCTCCTGGAAATGGGAAAGCACCTCCTCATCGGAGAAGGAAAACCGCGTGCCGGGCGCAGCGCCGGCGTTGATGGAGTCCAGGACGAGTAGCTTCTTCGTGCCGGTGATGTACTGGGTGAGCTCGATGCCCAGCGTCCCCCCGTCCAGCACCTGGACATTTTCCGGGAAGTCATAGTGGGCCTCCAGGTACTCCGCCACCCGGACGCCGAAGCCCTCGTCGGAGAGAATGACGTTGCCGATGCCGAGGATGGTCACCTCCGCCCCGTAGAGGGTGCTGAAGTAATCCGCCGGTGTATTTGCCGCCGCCATGTCACGCCTCCTTCTTTGCCTTTACCCGCGCCAGGAGCCAGTCGCACCATTCGTCCAGCCCCTCGCCCGTGGTGCAGGAGATAGGAAGAGTCTTCATGCCGGGATGGAGCGTCGTGATATCCTCCGTAGCGGCTTTCATATCGAAGTTGCAGTAGGGCAGGATATCCACCTTATTGAGGAGGGCGATGGCCGACTCCTTGAAGATGAGGGGATACTTCATGGGCTTGTCATCCCCCTCGGTGATGGAGAGCACCACCGCCTTCTCGTCCTCCCCCACGGCAAACTCCGCTGGGCAGACGAGGTTGCCCACGTTCTCCACAATGAGGAGGTCGAGGGCGGAAAGATCCAGCTTCTTTGCCACCTTCTGCACCATGGGGGCATCCAAGTGGCAGCCCCCCGCCGTATTGATCTGGATGACGGGGACGCCCTGGAGCTCGATGCGGTCCGCGTCCTTCGAGGTGAAGAGATCCCCCTCGATGACGGCCATGCGCACTCTGTCCTTGAGACGCTCCATGGTCTTTTCCAGCAGGCTGGTCTTTCCCGCGCCGGGCGAGCCCATGAGATTCAGCACGTAGATGCCCCGCTCCCGGAACATCGCCCGGTTCTCTGCCGCCACCCGGTCATTTTCTCCCAGGATATTTTTCATGACTTCGATCTGCGCCATTATTCCACCTCCAAATATTCCACCTGCATCTCGCGGCCCGATATAGTCTCCAGCACTCCGTTTTCGCACTCGGGACACCAGAAGTCGTAGTGCTCGATGGGAAACTCCTTGCCGCACTTGGTGCAGCGCCCAACGAGGGGGACGGAGTGCACCGTGATCTTCGCCCCCTCGGCCATGGTGCCCTTTGCAAGCATGTCAAAGGAAAAGAGCAGGGAGTCTGTCACCACGCCGCTCATCTCGCCAATCTTGAGGCCGATCTCCGCGATGCGGGCGGCCTTCTCCTTCTTGGCGTAGTCCAAAGCGATGTCCAGCACCCCCTCGGCGATTGCCATCTCGTGCATATGTCCCTCCTTGCACCTTGCAAAAAACCTTGCTATGCGCTATAATACAAACAAGGAAGGCACCGCCTAGCGGTCGCCCCCAAACGATTTCTTTCAAAGAATAAGCCGCTTAGCGTGCGAGGCTAGGAGCGGCTTATTTTTTTAGCTCTACGACGATGAAGAGCACGATGATAAGAATCAAGAGTGTTTCATGCATAGGCCATGCCCCCTTCCGGGGGCTTTTTTACCGCCAAACAGTGCCTACAAGGATTTTATGTTCCGGCGTCGGACTGTGCCAGGGGCATGGGGTGATGCACAGTGGCTCTCAGGACTTTTCCTGCAGCCGCTCCAGGAGGCCGATGACCTCCCGGGAGAGGTCGCGAAGCTCCGGGAGAATCTCCCGCACCCTCCCCATGTCTCCGGACTGCTTTGCCCGGATGGCCTCGGCGCAAATCCTGTGGAAACGCTCATGCTTCGGATCCAGCTCCCGGAAGGCCGCTTCCTGGCCGAACTTCCGCATACCCTCCCCCTCATACCACTTGCCCAGTCGGCAGGCGTGGTGGTTGGCGGCGATCTCGGCATCCAGGGACTGCCCGTTCAGGAGCAGCTCGTTGAGACGGACCAGCCAGATGAGGTGATCCGTCTTGGCCAGATCCAGAATATCCCGATCCGCCAACGTCCCCTGGGCCTTGATGAGGACATCCCTCAGATCGCTCATCTCGTGGAGCGCCTCGATCAGGAAACCGTGGCAGTCGCTGGCAGCGCTGTGGAGGGCATGGAGTCCCTCCACGGTCCTGTGCATGGCGCCCTTCATCTCCTGGAAGGAGGCGGACTCCTCCTCCGTGAAGCTGGTGAGGCTCTCCATGGAGGTGCCGATTTTCTGGAACAGCTCCTTCAGGGAGGCGGTGCGGCTGGCCGTCACCTCCACGGTGGAGGTGTTTTCCGCGAAGGTGGCCTGCATCGCTCCAAACTGCTCGGAGATGCCCGCCACGGCCTTCTGGATGGCGGTGAGCTGTCCGTGGATCTCCACGACGGAGTCCTTCGACTGGCTCGCCAGCTTCCGGACCTCCTCGGCAACCACCGAAAAGCCCCGCCCATGATCGCCTGCCCGGGCCGCCTCGATGGAGGCGTTCAGGGAGAGGAGGTTGGTCTGCTCGGCAATGCCGTTGACGGTGTCCACCAGAGTATTGATGTTCGAGGTGGTCTTGACGAGGGAACTCATGCGCTCCGTCATCTGGGAGATCCGCTCGCCGGTCTGTGCGCTCCCCTCGGCAAAGCCCTGCACCCCGTCGCTGGCCGTCTGGACGGTGTCCTGGCCCCCCGCCGTCTGATTCGTGAGGTCCGTCGCCATGTTGGCCACATCCACGATGGCATCGTTGAGCTCGTCGATGGTTTTCAAAATCTCATCCGTGTTCTGCTCGATTTCCTGGTACTGGAAGACGAAGGAGCTGAGCGCCGTGGAGGCATCGGCTTGGTGCCCAAGGGAGCTGTTGATTTTCCGGAGATAGGGGAGGACAGAGGCCCCTGCCTCCTCCCTCTTCCCCAGGGCCTTGCCGATGGCCGTGGCAAGGGCCGACACGCGCTCCGCCGCAAAGGCCGGAGCCGTCTCCTGCCGTCCCTGGGCAAGGGCGTGCACATAGTCCTCCAGACGCCTGATATCCTCGGCGCTGGCGGCGCCTTGGGAAATTGTCTGTTCTTTCCTGTCAAAAAATCCCATACGTATCCCTCTTTTCTCCTTTTTCGCTTTCCTATAGAAGACAGCAGACCGCGCCGAAGAGGCAAGAGCCTTTTGGGGAGCCTGCTGGCCTTGCCGCGGCAGCAATCCTCCGTCCTGGACAATTTGCCACGGTCAGTGGCAGCTTGCGATTTGCAAAAGGTGGGACAAGGCACGTCCCTCAGAGTGCCGCAGCAAGCCCCCGGGACTCGAAGATTCCGAGGATGTCCGTGAGCTTCGTCTTCTTCGGTGCATAGTCCACTGTCGTCTCGCCGTCATGGGCGTGGATGTGGACAAAGAGGACGCCGGGGAGTCCCAGCAGGCTCTTTTCCACCTCCTTGGCGATTGTCTCTGTATAGCCCGTCACCGTGAATTGCAGGCGGGTGTTTCCGTTCATCTCGCCGCAGCCACATTCCTTGCACATACTCATTCCTCCCATCATCAAAGAAGAAACGAGGCATGGCACTGCCATGCCCCCTTTTCTTTCCATATCCTACGCTTCTGCCGGCGGGAAAGCCCGGCCCGGGGCTATTTCTTCCCCTCCCGATCCCGCTTCTTGCGGTCGCGGCGGTCGGCCTTCGTCTCCACGTCCACTGCATCCACCGGGTCGTGTATGAGGAACTTCGTCCCGGCGAACATGCTGGAGACCTCGGACTCGCCCTCCATGAACTCGGCGCGGGTCACCATGTAGATGTGGCCGATGGCAAAGAGGATAATGCCCCAGGCCACATAGTGGTGAACCACATGGACCGTCATCTCATTGCCGCAGACCGTATTGACCCAGCCGGTGACGAGGGCCATGCTGTTATTGGGGTCCCGCATGAAGTAGAGGTCAAAGCCCGTCAGAAACTCGATGGCCACCAGCACATACAGGAGCACGTAGCTAGATCTGGCCATGGGGTTCCGGAGATAGGAGGCGTGGTTCGACTGCACCAGCATGTAGTGCTTCAGCACATCGATGGTCTCCCTGTAGAAGTGGCCCTCCCAAAAGTGGGGGAAGAGCCTGTCGCCCCGGTTGACGATGAAGCCGTAAATCCGGAGGACGAAGGCCGCACAGAAGAGGAACGCCGCCACGAAGTGGATGTCGCGGACGAGATCCACATAGGTGGAGGAGAAGGTGGGCTCCAGGTTCAGCGTGGCCAGAGGCGTCGCGATGATGATACCCGTCACAAAGAGGATGAGGATCATCGTGGCCATGATCCAGTGGAAGACGCGCAGGAAGGGGCTAAAAACGTAGAACTCCTTGCGCTTGACTTCCTTGACTGCATGTTTCATCTTCAATCTCCTTTCTGCCCCATGCCTTATTCATCGACATGGGTGCCGGAGACAGGATCCGTGGTGACCGTGCGGATGGTCTCGCCCTTTGCATTGTACATGTGGGTGGAGCAGGCCATGCAGGGGTCGAAGGAGCGCACTACCTTGACGATTTCCAGGGGCTTATCGGGGATGGCCACATGGGTGTCCATCATGGCCAGCTCATAGGCGCCATGATTGCCCTTCTCATCCCGGGGGCAGGCGTTCCAGGTGGTGGGCACCACGCACTGGTAGTTGGAAATCTTCTGGTCCTTGATGCAGACCCAGTGGGAGAGGGCACCGCGGGGTGCCTCGTAGAGGCCCACGCCCTTGACCTCCGCCGGCCAGGTATTCGGATCCCAGTGGTCGTTGTTCACCACGTCAGTGTCGCCACTCTTGATGCTTGCCACCAGCTTATCGAAGAAGAATTTCTCGATTTCCGCATGGACCTGGGCCTCGAGAGCCCGGGTAGCCGTGCGGCCCACCATAGTGGGCATCCAGACCTCCGGCGCGAGGCCCAGCACCTTCGACACGGCACCGATCTGATCGAGCATGATCTGCTCTGCCCAGGTGAGGGTGCCAAGTGCGCCCTTTGCCGCCTTCGTGTAGATGATGATGTAGCGGGCGAGCGGGCCCACCTCGCAGAGCTTGCCGCGCCATTTCGGCGTCTTGAGCCAGGAGTACTTGCCGTTCTCGTCCAGCTCCTTCCAGTCGGTGGCGGTGCCCACCTTCGGACCCGTGTACTTGGCCTTCGTCACGCCCTCCCAGGGATTGAGGTCTCCCTTGGCCCCCGGATACTCGTACCAGGCATGATCCACGCTCTCCGTGAAGCCGTCCGGGGAGGTGAAGTCCTCCTCATTGACCTCGAAGTACTGGGCCGCGCCGACGCCGCCCGCAAAGTTCTCCACCACGCCGTTGCAGCGGATGAGGAGGTTATTGAAGTAGTCGCCGTCTTTCGTGCCGGAATAGGGCTCGATGGGGTATGCACCAAAGCCCAGAACCCGGGTCTTGGCGAGGCCGCCGCCGTCCACCCGGCCCGCCTTCACGTAGGCGGTGCCGATGGCGAGGGCGTCCGGCACGTAGATGGAGCGGCAGATATCCCGGGCCACATTGACAGCCCGATCCACGATGCCGAGACGAGCCGTGTTGATGGGGGCATTGCCATCATTCATGGAGATGGCGCAGGATACGCCGCCCATGACATAGTGGGGGTGCGGGTTCTTGCCGCCGAAGACCACCTGGGGCACCACCAGCTCCCGATGCTTATCAAGGAGGTCGAGGTAGTGGGCGACAGCCATGAGGTGCACCTCGGGGGGCAGCAGCTTGTAGTCGGGATGATCCCACCAGTTGGCCGCGAAGATGCCCAGCTGGCCGCTCTCCACGATGGCCTGGACCTTCGCCTTGATGCCGGCGAAGTACTCCGGCGAGGAGGGGGCCGCGTCGTGGTCATAGGCCTCCGTATTGCTCACATTCGGTGCCGCAAAGGGCAGGGTGTAGCTACGCTGGACCGTGGAGGCGAGGTTCGCCGTGGCGATGGGGTCGGCGGCGAGAGCCTCCACCGGGCTCACCCAGTCCAGGGCATGGAGGTGGTAGAAGTGAACCACGTGGTCCTGGACCGAGAGGGCCGCCGCCATGATGTTGCGGATATAATTCGCATTCTTCGGGATGCGGATGCCGAGGGCATCCTCCACCGCCCGAAGGGAGGCCAGGGCATGGGCCGAGGTGCAGACGCCGCAGATGCGCTGGATATAAGCCCAGGCATCCCGGGGGTCCCGGCCGTCCATGACGAGCTCCAGGCCGCGCCAGGCCGTGCCGGAGGAGAGGGCCTCCGTCACTTTTCCGGCATCATCCACCGTGACCTCCGTGCGGAGATGGCCCTCAATTCTTGTGATTGGATCGATTACTACGTGTTTCATTTATGCGCTCCCCTCCTCACTCGGACGCCTTCTGCTCGGCCTTCTTCTTTGCCTCCGCTTCCTCGCGCTTCTGCTTCTGCACGAGGGAGCCCACCGCATGGGCTGCCACGCCCACCACGGCTGCGGCACCGACCCCGAGGCCGATCTTATCCGCATTGCCGAACTTTCCATAGCCCGGTAGCCGCTTCGAGAAGGGCACGTTGTCCCAGAAGCCCGCATTCGTGCAGCCGATGCAGGGGGCGCCGGACTGGATGGGATAGCTCATCCCCTGGAACCAGCGGAGATTGCCGCAGGAGGCATACGTCTCCGGCCCACGGCAGCCCAGCTTGTAGAGGCACCAGCCCGCCCGGGAGCCCGCATCGTCGTAGTTTTCCGCGAACATGCCCGCGTCGAAGAAGGGACGGCGGTAGCAGGTGTCGTGAATGCGGTTGCCGAAGAACTGCTTCGGACGGCCCTCGCCATCGAGGGGAGGCAGGGAGCCGAAGAAAGCAATGTGCATGACGACGCCCGTCATGACCTCCGGAATCGGCGGGCAGCCCGGCACCTTCACGAGGGGCACGCTGCCGATGAAGGGGGCGATGCCCGATGACCCTGTGGGGTTCGGGTTTGCCGCCTGGATGCCGCCAGCCGTGGCGCAGGTACCGTAGGCGATGATGGCCGCAGCCCCCTTTGCCACCTCCTGCAGGGTTTGGGTAAAGGGACGTCCGCCCGACATGCAGTAGGTGCCGTTGTCGCTGGTGGAGACAGCACCCTCCACCGCGAGGATGTACTGTCCCTTGTACTTCTGTGTGATCTCTTTCAGATGGGCCTCGAAGGGCTCGCCGGAGGCCGCGCTCAGAAGGTGGCTGTACTCCAGGGAAATCTGGCTCAGAACCAGGTCCGAGGCAAAGGGTGAGGCCGAGCGGATGAAGGACTCGTCGCAGCCCGTGCACTCATGGCCATGGAGCCAGATGACCACCGGCAGCGGCTTCTTTTCCGCCGCCTCCACCACTTTCGACACCGCATCCGTGCTGAGTCCCATCAGGGATGTGAGTGCCACGCAGCCCTTGATGAAGCTGCGGCGGCTCATGCCGTGGCGCAGATATACATCCCACATCGTTTCTCGTTTGTCCACGTTTGTACCCTCCTTGTATGCCGCGATGGGCTCCCCCATCCGGCCGATAGATACACAATTCCTGCCCCGCGCGTATCCGTGCGCCCTGCAAGCGACGCACCGGGCAGCCTAAAAAGTTATGATTCAGGTGCTTCGCCATAGAAATAGATTATTGCATTGGAAACACGCCGGCAAAAGCCACATATTCCCGCATTTCCCTTGTTATTCGTCACTAAGTCACAAAACTCCTGCCAAGACCCATTATTTTCTGAACAAATTCTGAAATTTTTCTCCATCCCCTCTCCTAGAATGGCGCAGCGCCCAGAAAATCCCTCCAAAAGGGCACGAAATGAAAAAAAACCTTGCAAAAGAAAGGGAAACCCGCTATACTATATAGCGTCTTGGGGACGTAGCTCAGCTGGGAGAGCGTTCGGTTCGCATCCGAGAGGTCGAGAGTTCAATCCTCTTCGTCTCCACCATTGAAAGTACAGGCGACGGCTATAGCCGCCGCCTTTTTGCTTGAAATCCCTATCTCACATCGCCAGACTCCCTGCCGGCAGGTCTTGCCGAGGAGGAATACCTCCAGGGCAGCGGCCGCGGTACAAGGTATATCCGCATATGACAAGAAGCTGTTTCCCCTTTTTAAGGAAACAGCTTCTTTTGGTTCTGGAATACAAGAGCCATCCGGCTCTGTACGCTCCGCCGGCTTCAGCCCAGGCGGCGCTGGAGCTCCTCCGGGTATAGCGGGCGATCCAGGTCCATGATGGCGAGGATCTGGCGCAGGGTCACGTCCATCTCGCCGGTGTTCTTCACCACGTGGTCGCAGATCTTCCAGGCGTCGAACTCGTTGTTGTTGTCGGCGTACTGGAGGTGGTAGCGCATCTCCTGGTTCTTGTAGCCCAGCTTCACGAGGCGCTCCACGATGGTCATGTAGTCCACCATCAGGTAGATGGTCACAAGGCTCTCGTGGAGGAAGTTGCGGAGCTGGCGGATGCCGTTCTGCTCCAGGATGGTGACGCTTACCCCGTGGTTATTGAGGGCATCCAGGATGTCCGGCTTCTTCAGGCCGAAGTAGCCTCCCTTGTGGGTGAAGCGCACAAGATAATTCTCCCGCGGGAAGTCCTCCCGGGAGACAGGGATGCACAGGTCTTTGTACTTGTCCCCCTTGTGGAACTTGTAGGTGGTGTGGTGGGAGATGTAGTGCATCCCCATGTCCCGAAGGGCCTCGATGATGGTGGCCTTGCCTGCGCCATGAGGGCCCACCAGGGCATATAGCTTGTTCGTCATTCTTCTCCTCCTGATAGTTACACTTCCGCAGCGGAATCCTACTCCCCTGCTTTTTGCCAATCCCTTACATCCTTTGAGACTGCAATACCGAATAGCGGGAACAAAAGCTCATTCCCGCCCGGTTGCCTCCTATAGGGTTCGTGAACCAATATAGTTTTTCTAAATAATCATACTATATCAAACAGGATTTTTCAAGGCTATGATAGGCTCTCGTTTTCCTCAAAGACGAGGCGCAGGTTCTTGTACCGCTTTTTGTACTTGGCAAGAAACTTTCCGAGTTCTTCCATTGCTCTATCCACCGTCGCCTGCCCATAAACGATTTTCAGCGCCTCCGGGACTCTGAATAAAAAAATTGGAAAACAGGGCGTTTTGCCCCATTTTCCAAAAGTATATGAGAAAGGATGTGACTAGCAAGCTATCAGGCGAACTCTTCCTTCTGCTCCTGCACGAGGGTCTCGCCGGCAGCAGCGGCGGCCGCAGCCTTTGCCCTTGCGTCCCGACGGGCGGCGTAGAGGAGGTAGTAGAGGGCCGCGCAGAAGACGGCGGTGGCGCCGGCCACGAAGTAGATGCCCGAGAAGCCAAGCGTCTCCTTCAGGGCGCCGAGGACGTAGGGCCCCACGCCGAGGCCGAGGTCCAGGGCCACGAAGTAGGTGGAGACGGCGACGCCAATGCGCACCTCCTTCACGAGATGGATGCAGATGGCCTGGCCGTTCGACATGAAGGTGCCGTAGCCGAGGCCCACGAAGACGCCGGCCAGCAGCATCATCCAGCTCTGGGTGGTGATGGCGAGGAGCGCGAGGCCGATGGCGAGACAGGCATACGTCGGATACATGACGAAGTCCTCGCCCTTCCGGTCAAACATGACGCCGGCCACCGGGCGGGCGAGGGTGATAACGAGGGCATAGACCACGAAGAAGAGGGTGCCCGCCGTCATGAGGTCGAGGGACTCCGCGTAGGAGGCCAGGAACGTGAGAACGCTGGAGTAGGCCACCGCCACAAAAAAGGCGACGATGGAGATGGCAGCCACCTTCGGCTCCAGGAAGTTGGCGATATGCCACTCGGAGAGCTCCCGGCGGTGCTCCTCTGTGAGCTCGAACTCCTGGACGTGCATGAAGGCGACGGCCACGAAGCAGACGGCCACCATGGCGAGGGAGAAGATGATGATGTCCTCGAAGGGCACCAGCTGCTGAAGCTTCATGCCGATGAAGGGGCCGATGGCAGCAGCGAGGCTCATGGAGAGGGCGTAGTAGTTGACACCCTCGCCCCGGCGGCTCACGGGAATCATCGTAGAGACGATGGTGCTGGTGGCCGTGGAGGCGATGCCGTAGCCGATGCCGTTCAGCGCACGGACCAGGAAGAGCATGGGCAACGAATGGATGAGGAAGTACATCCCCGTGGTAGCCAGGTAGAAAAGGATGCCGAAGTAGAGCATTTTCTTCCGGCCGTAGAGCTCGATGGAGCGTCCGGCGAAGACGCGGGCGAGAAGTGTGCCCAAGATGAAGATGCCGGAGGCGAGGCCCGCCTCGCTCATGGACGCATTGAGGGAGTGGATGGCCTCCGATGCGATGATGACCATGAGCATGTAGTAGATGATGTAGATGAGGAAGTTGATGAGGGTGTCGAGCAGGAAGCCCTTTGTCCAGAGCTTTTCACGTGCTATCATGAATGTGATACAGTCCTTTCTTTTCTTGACCTAGAGAATATGTATGGTTCTTGATTATAGGAGCTGCTGATAAAAATGTATAGCGTAAAAAAAAGATGGGTGATATCGCTTTTTTCGATAACACCCAATATTTCTTCGCGATTGCGTCACCCTTTGTGCCCCTTGTCCTGAAAGGACTGCAAAACGTGGGAAACGTAGACACGGATGGCATTTTTCTTCGGATTTTTTTTTCGATAGATGAGGCAGGCATCGCACTGGAGGGGCTCCAAAAGCGGCGCCCAGCCCTCTGTCCTCCCCATAGCGCGAAGCAGCCGCTCCGGCAGCAGGGCCCCGGAGGGATTTTCCTCGCAGAACATCATCATGGCATAGGGGGTGGAAAGGTGCGCCCCACTGGCCTTCATGGGGAGATCCGCCAGATAGTTCTCCATGAGGCTGTTCATATAGCATTGCTGGGCGTAGTGAACCATGGGAAAGGCCGCCAGTGCCTCCCGGGAGAGGGGCTCTGCCGAAAGCTCCAGCAGGGGGCCGTAGAAGACCATGGTGTCCCAGCAAAAATGCTTCAGCTCGAAGCCCTCGAAGGAGGTGCTGCTCCCCTCCGGCGGCAGGTACGTGGAGGCCACGTCGATGCGTCCGTCGAGAAGCGCCACCTCCAGCTGATCCTCCTCCAAGTCGAAGACGTTGAACCGGATGCGGTCGTTTTCCCGCTCGAAGTGGGCGATGTGGGCGTTCATCTGCACATCCCCCAGCATCCGGAGGATGCCCACATTGAGCTCGACAGCTCCCTTCCCCTCCTCCATCCGGAGCTCGTAGATACACTCCCGCAGCTCCTCCAGCCAGGCCCTGGCCTTCGGCAGGAACCGCTCCCCCGCCGGCGTGAGCTCGCTGCCGCGCTTCGACCGGTGGATGAGCTCGACCCCCAGGGTCTGCTCCAGCTTCTTGATCTGGGTGCTGAAGGCGGACTGGGTGATGCTCACCTCCCGGGCCGCCGTCGTAAAATTGCCGGCGTGGCCGTAGTGGATAAAGCAGTCGAGCTGCTGGATGGTTGGCAGGTCTTCCAAAATGATTCCTCCATCGACGAGCGGAGCATTCGCTCCAGATTCTGCTGCGAGAACCCAAGAATCAAGCCCGAAGGGCGCAGAGCTTTGATATTCTCATGCAAGGGCGATGCACAAGCCCCGCAAGGGGACGTTTGCGCGTGCAGTCTACTATTGAAATATAGCATAGCCGCCCCTTTCCCACAAGAGAGAAGAGAGGATTGTGACCTTTATCCTTGCACGGGCCCGCCAAATTCTATATAATGAAAAAAATTCTTAAAGTTCAGAAGGAGGTATTCTCTTGTCTATAGAAGTATTGCAGGGGCTCTTCATCCCCTTTCTCGGCACAAGCCTCGGCGCGGCCTGTGTCTATTTTCTCCGGGGAGAGCTCCCGCCAAAAGTCCAAAAAGGCCTGACGGGCTTTGCGTCAGGCATCATGGTGGCGGCCTCTGTATGGAGCCTCCTCATCCCCGCCATGGAGGAGACGGGAGGGGAGGGCTTTGCTATGAGTATTCCCGCCATCATCGGCTTCTGGGCGGGCACCCTCTTCCTGCTGGCCCTCGACCACATCATCCCCCATCTCCATCTCCACGCGAAGAAGGCGGAGGGGCCGGAAGGCATGCTCCAGAAGCTCTCGAAGAATACCATGCTGGTGCTGGCGGTGACGCTTCACAACATCCCGGAGGGCATGGCCGTGGGCGTGGTGCTGGCAGGCTGGATGACGGGGGCCTCCGACATCACCATGGGGGCGGCCTTCGCCCTGTCGCTCGGCATCGCCATCCAGAATTTCCCGGAGGGAGCCATCATCTCCATGCCGCTCGCCACGAATGGCATGAACCGCCACAAGGCCTGTATCATGGGCATCCTCTCCGGCGTGGTGGAGCCCATCGGCGGTGCGCTGACCATCGCCTTCGCCTCCGTCATATTGCCGCTTCTCCCCTACTTTCTCGCCTTCGCCGCCGGTGCCATGCTCTACGTGGTGGTGGAGGAGCTCATCCCGGAGATGAGTACGGGGGAGCACTCCAATGTGGGTGTCGTGGCCTTCTCCTTCGGCTTCACCCTCATGATGGCCCTCGACACAGCCCTGGGCTGAAAAGTACGATTCGACTCATGGACACCTCTAAAAACTGTGATGTCTTAGCTGTAAGGAGATGAGGTGCTATAGGTTTTTAGAGGTGCCCTCATATACTATAGTTTTAGCAGGAAGGGAGCTGCAGGCGTTGGAGAAGCGGGAGATTTCGGTGGAGGAGCTGGAGCGGGCGGGGGACTGCTATCTGGTGGATATCCGTGATGCGGCGGCCTTTGGGCTGGGATCCCTTCCGGGGGCGGTGAACCTGAATCCTTTGGAGCTCCAGCAGGGGGGCTATGACCTGCCGGAGGGTCGGCTCATCGTGCTCATCTGCATGTGGGGAAAAATCAGCCTGGGCCTTGCGGCGAATCTTCAGGAGCAGGGCTACCGTGCCGTGTCCCTTGCGGGGGGCTACTCCCTGTGGCTCCAGCGGAAAATCCGGCGGGAGGCAGACGAGGCGGCAAAGGACGACACCCGGCGCAAACAGATTGAGGGGACGCTCCGGAAAAAGTACAAGCGGAAAATCTGGGGCCGCTTCGTGGAGACCATCGCAGGCTACGACCTGGTGCGCCCGGGGGACAAAATCGCCGTCTGCATCTCCGGTGGCAAGGACTCCATGCTCATGGCAAAGCTCTTCCAGGAGCTCAAACGCCACAACAAGTTCCCCTTTGAGCTGGTCTTCCTCTGCATGGATCCGGGCTACAACGAGCTGAACCGCCGCATCCTGGAGGAAAATGCCAGGCTTCTTTCGGTGCCGCTTACCTTCTTCTCCACGGATATCTTCGAATCCGTCTTCGAAGTAAAGGACAGTCCCTGCTACCTCTGCGCGAAGATGCGCCGGGGCTACCTCTACCGCAGGGCCCAGGCTCTAGGCTGCAACAAGATTGCCCTCGGCCACCACTTCGACGATGTCATCGAGACGAACCTCATGAGCATGCTCTACTCCGGCGCCATCCGCACCATGATGCCGAGAGTCCGCAGCACCAGCTGCCCCGGCATGGAGCTCATCCGCCCCCTCTACCGCATCCACGAGGCGGACATCAAGGCCTGGCGGGACGACAATGGCCTATCCTTCCTCCAATGTGCCTGCAAATTCACGGAGACTTGCTCCACCTGCCACACGGACGGCACCACCGACTCCAAGCGGCTGGAGGTGAAGCACCTCATCGCAGCCCTCGCCAAAAAGAACCCCCAGGTCCCCGGCAATATCTTCCACGCCATGGAAAACGTAAATCTCGACACGGTGCTGAAGTACAAGCAAAACGGCGAGAAACACAGCACCCTGGAGACCCGGTGAGTGCAGGATACACAAACTACACGCACAAACGTCCACTTTGTGGACATTGTGCGCCGCCCTTGCAAGAAACCAGCCAATCAGTCTGCGCCTACGGCTTGACTTCTTGGGGTTTCATAGTAAAACGGACTTCCCTTCGAAGATTCTATGCCTTTCCCTTGACAGCAGGTATATCCTAGTGATAGGTTTTTCATTTTCACACATGGTTGAAAGGATGGGGGTAACATGACATTTGATGGAATTTCTGCGGGCAGCAAAAATGAAGTGCGCGAGAGCGTGACAGAGAAGAATACGGCGAGGGCCATGGGGAGCGGATCCCTGCCCGTCTATGCCACGCCGGCCATGACCTGCCTCATGGAGAAGGCGGCGACGGATCTATTGGAAAAGGAGATGCCCGAGGGCTGGACGACGGTGGGGATATCGCTCTCCATCGCCCACAAGCGGGCGACGGCTGTGGGACGCCAGGTGCGGGCCGAGGCGCTTCTCACCGGCATAGACGGACGGAAGTTCACCTTCACCGTCACCGCCTACGATGACAAGGGGGAAATCGGCAGTGGCACCCACGAGCGCTTCGCCGTGGAGAGCAAGAAGTTCCTCGCCAAGGCGGAGGCATAAAAGCGCATAGGAAAAGGGTTCCTTCCGGGCAAAACCGGAAGGAACCCCTTTTGCTTTTTATTCGCTTTCCGCTTCCTGACGGGCGAGCTGCATCATCTCGACGCGTTCCTCCGCGTAGGGGGCGAGCTCCGATAGGGTCACGATCTTGTGGTCGCCCTTCGTCGTCGCCATGACCACCTCCGGCACGTGGAACTCCGCCAGGATCTGGCAGACGGCGCCGTTTGGGATGAAGGGCTTTTCCGTGTGGCCGATGACGGCCACCCCGTCGAAGTCCCGCTTGCCGTCAGAGATGGCCTTGTATAGGGCCACCTGCTCCGCCGCCGTGTAGAGCTGCTGGGAGATGTTCTCCACGCTGCAGCCCGTGTAGAGGGTGCCGTCGCTTGCCAGCACACAGGCACCGGTCTTCACCCCGTTATAGGGGGCGTAGGCATTTCGAATGGCATCCGTTGCCATCTGGATCATGGTCTCGACGATTTCTTCATTCAGCATAAGTATTCCTCCTCATGGGATTCTCTTCCCGACTGCCCATTTCTCTGCGTTCTTCTATGTTTGGTTATCCACACTTTCATCCACAGTTGTGGATAACTCCAGACGAAAAACGCTTCTTTTTGCATTTCCTACAATAATATACGCATTTGTGGAAAATGTGCAAGGATTTTTTTGCAAAACGGCCCCAAAACAGTGGATAATGTGGATAACTCCGTGGATAACCCTATATCTGTCCTCGTCCTTTCCCGTGTATACAAGATTTCGTGGAGCGTGTCCACAGCAATGCCACAGGATTTTGTGGATTACTTTTGTCCTAGCTATTCCTCGCTTTTCCACATCCGATAGGGGTGCCTGGCCAGCTCCGCATTGTAGTAGCGCACGTCCCCCGTGACCTCCTCCGCGAGCCAATCGGGGCGGGAAAAGGGGGCGTCCTCGGAGGCAAGCTCGATTTCCGCAATGCGCAGTCCCTCGTTTTCCCCGTGGAATACATCCACCTCCCAGAGGCTCCCCCCTGCCTCCACCTCGTAGCGGTCCTTTTCGATGATGAGGGGGCAGAGGGAGAGGAGCGCCTTGCCATCCTCCATAGGGATGGTATACTCGAACTCCAGCCGGCTGATGCCGTCTGTCCGCCCCTTCACCGTGAGGAAGAATTCCTTCCCCCGTCGCCGGATGCGCACCGTCCGGTCCGGGGTCTCCGAGAGATACCCCTGGGCGATTCGCGTGCCCTTCCCCTCCGGCTTCCAGTCCTTTGCAATGCGGAATTTCCGCTCGATTTCTACTGCCATGCTTCCCTGTCCTTCCCGCCGATTTTCATTGAACCGCGCTAAAGTTGAAACGCTTGTACACTGGTATTTTCCTGCACTATCCAGTATAATAGTGCTGTTTGTATATCACATGAATGAACCGTTAAAATTCGACCGAATGAAAAAGAGGGTATGAACTTGCAAAAGGAACCGCCAGCTTCGCGCCGGGCAGAGCGCAAGAAGAAGAGCCGTACCTGGGCCTATGTGGTCATGGTGGTCATCTTCTTCCTCGCCGCAGGCCTCGGGGCACTCTTCGCCTCCTCCGGGCTTCTGGACAAAAGGGGTGAGGCCCCTGCAGAGGAGGGGCTCCTCGTGGCCCACGACAAGGCCACCATCATGATCATGGGGGTGGACGAGCGGGACGACGACGTGGGCCGCAGCGACACCCTCATGGTGGCGGCCCTGGACCCGAAGAACGACCAGGCCTCACTGCTCTCCGTCCCCCGGGATACCCGGGTGAAGATAAAGGGCCACGGCTGGGACAAGATAAACGCCGCCTATGCCTATGGGGGCGAGAAGCTCACCCAGCGGACGGTGGAGGACTTCCTGGGGCTCAACATCGACCACTACGTCATCATCAACACCAAGTCCTTCGTGAAGATTATCGATGCCCTGGGGGGCATCGACATCGACGTGGAAAAGCGCATGTACTACGAGGATCCCTGGGATGACGACGGGGGCCTCCTCATCGACCTGAAGCCGGGCCCCCAGCACATGGACGGCAAGACGGCCGTCACCTACGTCCGCTACCGGGACGAGGAGGGCGACATCGGCCGCATCCGTCGCCAGCAGAAGTTCATGAAGGCCTGCATGGACAAGCTTGTCTCCCCCTCCATCATCACGAGCCTCCCCTCCATCATCAAGGAGGTCATGGGCTCCATCAAGACGGACATGAGCCTCCGGCAGATTCTGGAGTTTGTCGGCACCCTGAAGGAATCCCAGAAGAACGGGCTCAAGACGGACATGGTGCCGGGAAAGCCCCTCTACATCGATGGGGTCAGCTACTGGATCCCCAGCATCAAAGAGCTCCGGAGCTCCATCGCCGACACCCTTGGCATCACCATGAGTGCCCAGGCCCAGTCGGACCTCAGCCGCACGGAGCTGGAGTACAAGAACTCCATCCCCTCCACTGCAAAGGAGGTGCCCGCCTCCGACCACTCCATCGGAAAGGCCAGCTCCTACACCTCGGGCAAGCGCTCCGGCAGCACCGGCGAGAAGAAGAGCTCCTCCCAGAAGGAGACAAAGCGCTCGGATTCCTCTTCCTCCTCCGAAAAGACCGACCAGGCCCCCGCCATCCGGGAGAGCGCACCCCAGCGAGAGCCGGCCTCGGCCCCCAGGGAGACAGCTCCCGCCCCCGCCGTCGACACCGCCGTCCCCACCCAGGGCGGCGGCGGCGGCAAAACCCAATAATTTTGAAGAATCCTCGAAAAGACCTTTTCCAAACGAAGAAAATCCGTTACAATTGCAACGGATTTTCTTTTTTTTCTTTTGTATACTACAATCAATTACTAGAGATTTTCACCGATAAAATGCACGATAAAGGAGCACCCCACATGGCAAAGGAACTCGACCTCTCGAAAAGCGTCTACAAGCTCACGAAGAAATACCCGGAACTCATCGACATCCTGAAGGACCTGGGCTTCACGGAAATCACGAATACGGCCATGCGCCACTCCGTGGGAAAATTCATGACCATCCCCAAGGGCGCCACCATGAAGGGCATCGACATGATGGCCGTCGTCGCCCGTCTCATGCAGGAGGGATTCTCCCTGACGGGGGCCATGCCGGCCATTTTGGCCGAGAAGCCGGAGACAAAGGAGGAGACCCCAAAGGCGCAGGAAAGTAAAGCACCCGAAAAACCCGCCATCGCCCTCGAGTCCATGGATGAGGGCCGCCTCGACAAGCTCAAGAGCTACCTGAAGCGGCTGGGCTCCGGCGAGGAGCTTGAAGCCGTCCGGCAGGACTTCGTGGAGAACTTCTCCTCCGTGGAGCCCCAAGAAATCATGCAGGCGGAGCAGTCCCTCATGAAGGACGGCGTCCCCGTGGAGGAGGTCCGCCGCCTCTGCGACGTCCACTCCGCCCTCTTCCATCAGAAGACCGGCTGCGCCTCCGAGAGCCCGAAGGTCCAGAAATCCACGCCGGAGGACAGGAGCGAGCAGGCAAGGGCTCTCGCGGCCGTGACGGGCCACCCCCTCTCCATCCTCTACAAGGAGAACGAGGCCCTGAAGGGTCTCCTGGAGGCCGCAAAATCCGGCGAGGACAGTACGCTTGCCCCACTGAAGGAAATCGGTGCCCACTACCACAAGAAGGGCGACCTCCTCTACCCCATCCTCGCCACAAATCACGACATCACCGGGCCCTCGAACGTCATGTGGGCCCTCGACGTGGAGATCCGACAGGAAATCTCCGCCCTCGCCAAGAGCCGCAGCCACGACGATGCCTGGCATGTGCGCCTGGAGGCCGTCCTGACCCGGGCCGAGGAGATGATCGCAAAGGAGGAGAACATCCTCTACCCCATCTGCGCCGTCACCCTGACGGAGGAGGAATGGCAGGGCGTCTATCGGGATATGTTGGACTACGCCCCCTGCTTCGGCGTGGAAAAGGAAACCTGGGAGGAGGCCGAGCAGGCTCTCGCGGCTGACTCCGAGGCTCCGGTGGCGGCAGGCGAGGGGGACATCGTCCTCGGCGGCGGCTCCTTCACCGTGCCCCAGCTCACGGCGCTTCTCAATACCATTCCGCTGGAAATCACCTTCGTGGATGCCAATGACATCAACCGCTTCTTCAACGAAGGCCCGAAGGTCTTCAAGCGCCCCCTGGCCGCCCTCGGCCGGGAGGTCTACTCCTGCCACCCCCCGAAGGTGGAGCCCATCGTCCGAAACATCATCGACGACTTCAAAAACAAGCGCCGGGACGAGGTGGCCATCTGGATGGACCGGGGCGGCCGCCCCTTCCTCGTGAAATACATGGCCGTCCGAGACAAAAAAGGCGCCTACGTAGGCACCATGGAGCTCGTCCAGGACATGACCTTTGCAAAGGAGCACTTCCTGAAGGGCGAGGAAAAACAAGAGCCCTGATATTTGTCTTGAAAAATATGGAAAGACATAGTATACTAAGCATAGAAAAAGCCACCGATAGACGGCTGTCGCCTCGCTCGATGGGCTAACGGAAAGATAACCGCTTTGAGTCTGGAAAACATAGGGCGGTTATTTTTTTAGAACAACGAGAATCATGAGGATTAAAATCAAAGTCAAATCCAAGGACTCCACGAGTTATCCCCTCGCTTTCAGAAGATATTCAAGGGAAAACGATGAATATCGACCTTTCTGCGAGGCGGAAACAACCGCCTACCGTATGGTGGCTTTGCATAGTATACTATAAGACCCCCGCCCTGTAAATAGGCGGGGGTCTTTGTGTGCTGCAAGCTATCTTTTGAAAAGCGGCCGGCCTAGAAAAGCAACGTCCCGATGGTGTGGACGAGGAAGGCCATGATCCAGGCGATGAGGCACTGGAGGAAAACGACAACGAGGGCCCAGCGGGTACCCAGCTCCCGCTTTACCGACGTGATGGCTGCCACGCAGGGGGTATAGAGCAGGCAAAAGGTCAAAAGCGACGCGGCGGCAAGGGGCGTCAGGACCGTAGAGAGGGACTGGGTGCCAAAGAGGATGCCCAGCGTCGCCACGATGGTCTCCTTGGCGAGAAAGCCCGAGAGAAGCGCCGTCACGATGCGCCAATCGGCAAAGCCCAGGGGCGAAAAGACGGGGGCAATCCAGCTGGCCAGTGCCGCCAGGATGCTCTCCGAGGAGTCCGCCACCATATCCAGGCGGAAGTCGAAGGTCTCCAGGAACCAGACCACCAGCGTCGCCACAAAGATGATGGAAAAGGCCCGGGAGAGGAAGTCCGCCGACTTTTCCCAGAGGAGCTGCAGAACATTTCTCGCGCTTGGCATCCGATAGTTCGGCAGCTCCATGACGAAGGGCACCGCCTCACCTTTAAAGAGGGTGTTTTTCCCGAGATAGGCGAAGAGCACCCCCACCGCCATGCCGCCGAAGTAGAGGAGCACCATGGGGAGCGCACCGTAGCTGCCGAAGAAGGCGGCGGTGAGGAGGCCGTAGATGGGCAGCTTCGCCGAGCAGCTCATGAAGGGCGTCAGAAGGATCGTCATGCGCCGGTCCCTCTCCGAGGGCAGCGTCCTGGTCGCCATGATGGCGGGCACGGAGCAGCCGAAGCCAATGAGGAGCGGCACGATGCTACGGCCCGAAAGGCCGATTTTCCGCAGCCACTGATCCATGACGAAGGCGATGCGGGCCATGTAGCCCGTGTCCTCCAGCAGGGACAAAAAGAAAAAGAGGGTCACGATGATGGGCAGGAAGGAGAGCACCGTGCCCACCCCCTGGAAGATGCCATCGATAACGAGGGAATGCATGGCCGCATTGACCCCCGCAGCCGTGAGGAGATTGTCCACCGCCTCCTGCAGCAGGCCTATCCCTGTCGCCACCAGCTCTTGGAGCGCAGCCCCCAACACATTGAAGGTCAGGAAGAACACGAGGCTCATGATGATAAGGAACATGGGAATCGCCGTATGCTTTCCCGTCAGCACCCGGTCGATGCGACGGCTCCTCTCATGCTGGCGGCTCTCCCGCGCCTTGTGGAAGGTGGCCCCCACCAGTTCCTCGATAAAGGAGAAGCGCATATCCGCAATGGCCGCCGCCCGATCGAGGCCCCGCTCCTTTTCCAGCTGGGTGATGATATGCTCCAGCATCTCCTGCTCATTCTGCTCCAGCTGCAGGGCCGAGAGCACCCGCCCATCCCCCTCGATGAGCTTCGTCGCCGCAAACCGCAGGGGAATATAGGCCGCCGCCGCATGGTCCTCGATGAGGTGCATGATGGCGTGGAGGCAGCGATGCACCGCACCCCCGTGCTCCGACTCGGAGCAGAAGTCCAGCCGCCCCGGCCTCTCCTGATAGTGGGCCACATGGAGGGCATGGGCCAGGAGCTCCTCGATGCCCTCCCCCTTCGCGGCGGAGATGGGCACCACCGGGATGCCCAGGCGCGCCTCCATGGCGTTGATATCCACAGAGCCCCCATTGCCCGTGAGCTCGTCCATCATGTTGAGGGCCAGCACCATGGGCCGGTCCAGCTCCATGAGCTGCAGCGTGAGGTAGAGGTTCCGCTCGATATTCGTCGCGTCCACGATGTTGATGATGCCGGTGGGGCGCTCCCGCAGGATGAACTCCCTCGAGACGATTTCCTCCTCCGTGTAGGGGGACATAGAGTAGATGCCCGGCAGATCTGTCAGGAGCGTATGCTCGTGTCCCCGGATGCTGCCGCTCTTCTGGGTCACCGTGACCCCGGGGAAGTTTCCCACATGCTGCTTGGAACCCGTCAGCTGGTTAAAGAGCGTCGTCTTGCCGCAGTTCTGGTTGCCGGCGAGAGCAAAGGTCAGAAGCGCCCCCTCCGGCAGCGGGTTCTCCCCCTCCCGCACATGGTAGCGTCCTCCCTCGCCGAGGCCTGGGTGCTCCGCCGGGGAAAAGTCCCGGGGTGCCGCCTCCTGCTGGGCGGAAAGGTCACATGCCCGGATGGATATTTTCTTCGCATCCTCCACCCGGAGCGTCAGCTCATAGTCATGGATGCGAAACTCGATGGGGTCGCCCATAGGCGCGAACTTCACCAGCGTTATCTTCGCCCCCGGTATCATCCCCATATCGAGAAAATGCTGCCGAAGCGCCCCCGATCCCCCCACATGCCCGATGGTAGCGCACTCGCCCACATGCAATTCATTTAGCTGCAATCCCATACACCTCAATTCTTATTCGGGACAATCACGAAAGGAACGTATTTCCGCTCAGCTCATCGCCTACATATCCTTCAGCCTGCAAATCCACCCGGTACATATCCCCTGTACAAAGCTCGAACGCGAGGTTTTAAGGGATAAGTCAAATAACTAAGAGATAACGAGCTTCAAAAAAAACATGGATTTGTCAGGCGATATGGGCGCAGAGCGACCTCATGCACAAAAACAGCCCCGAAGATGGGCTTCGGGACCTTGCTTTGGATTCGTTTTTACCGCATGGAGAGGTCGCGCATGCCGGCGTTTCGTACCTCCTCCGAGACCGGGAGCGACGCGGTGTAGCGGCGGACGATGACGGTGGTGGTCATGACGCCCGCCAGGAGCACGATGGCGGCAAGCAGGATGACCCGGTAGGCCTGGCTGTCGGAGTCGCTGTCCGAGTCGAAAAGACCGCCGAGGCTCTCCGTGACACTGTCCAATGCGGGGCCGAAGGACTGGACGGCGTTGTAGGTGTTGTAGACCGTCGCGAAGGTGTTCCAGCCGGCCACGCCGATATTCATGAGGGATTTCTCCCGGAAGGCGGCGATCCAGGACTGGATGGTGATGATGAGGCCCGTGCCGATGGCAGGGACGATGATCATGAGGTAGACGAGGCTCATGAGGCTATTGAAGAGCTGCGAGGAGAGGTAGCCCGCGGAGAGGGCCACGTAGCCCACCACGATGAGGTAGACCATTGTAAAGCCAATGGCGGACTGGATGGCGGCGCACCAGGCAAGGAGTCGGATCCACCCGCCGAGGGCGCGGCTCTCGGCCCAGACCTGGCCGGCGCTGCGGGCATTGAAGAAGCTGATGGCGACATTCGCCACCATGATGAGTATGAGCATGAATGACATAGGTATCATCCTTTCTTTTCCGGATTTACTTCAGCATACCATAGGATTTCGTAGCTTTTCTGAAAAAAGGCCACCACATCGCTGCGGTGACCTTTCTTTGATGGAAATTGGGAACCTAGAGTTTACTCGTCCTTTTGCTCCATGACGGCCATGGAGGCGACCTTGTCGTCTTCCGCCGTGTTCATGAGGCGGACGCCCTGGGTGTTGCGGCTGATGACGGAGATGTCGGCGATATTCGTCCGGATGACGATGCCCTCCTCCGTGATGAGCATGAGCTCCTGGCTCTCGTGGACCACCCGGAGGCCGATGACATCACCGGTTTTTTCCGTGACCTTCAGGTTGATGATGCCCTTGCCGGCCCTTGCCTGGGTGCGGTACTCCGTAGCACGGGTGCGCTTGCCGTAGCCCTCGGCCGTGACGGTGAGCACCTCCGCATTCGGCGTGAGGGTGTCCATGGCGATGACCTCGTCCCCGTCCACGAGGCGGATGCCCCGGACGCCGCGGGCCGTGCGGCCCATGGCCCGGACATCGTCCTCGTCAAAGACGATGGCCATGCCCCACTTGGTGCCGAGGATGACGTCATGCTGCCCATTGGTGAACTTCACGCCGATGAGCTCGTCGTCCTCGTCCAGGTTCATGGCGAAGAGGCCGCCCCGGCGGATGTTCTGGAACTCCGTCAGGCTCGTCTTCTTCACGATGCCCTTCTTCGTGGCGAGGAAGAGGTAGTCCTCCGGGTTGTAGCCCTTCACCTGGATGATGGCAGTGATGGTCTCGCCCCCCTGGAGCTGCAGGAGGTTCACGATGGCCGTGCCCTTTGCCGCCCGGCTGGACTCGGCGATCTCGTAGGCCTTCAGATGGTAGACCCGGCCCCTATTTGTGAAGAAGAGGATGGTGTGGTGGGTGGTGGTGATGAGGAGATTTTCCACGAAGTCCGTCTCCTTCGTCCCCATGCCCTTCACGCCCTTGCCGCCCCGATTCTGCCGGCGGTAGGTATCTAGCGGGATGCGCTTGATGTAGTTGTTGTGGGTCAGGGTTATGACCACATCCTCCTCGGCGATGAGGTCCTCCACGTCGATTTCGCTGGTGTCGATGGTGAGGCGCGTGCGGCGGGCATCGCCGTACTTCTCCTTGACCTCCGTCAGCTCCTTCTTCACGATGGCGAGGATCTTCAGCTCGTCCGCGAGGATTGCCTTATACTCCTCGATGGCGGCCAGCACCTCTTGGTACTCCTCCTCGATTTTCTCCCGCTCCAGGCCGGTGAGGCGCTGGAGACGGAGGTCGAGGATGGCCTGGGCCTGCTTCTCGCTGAGCTTGAAGCCCTCCATGAGGGCCGTGCGGGCGATGTCTGCCGTGCGGCTTTCCCGGATGGTGGTGATGACCGCATCCAGATGGTCGAGGGCGATGGTGAGGCCTTCGAGGATATGGGCGCGGGCCTCCGCCTTTGCCAGCTCGTACTTCGTGCGGCGGGTGATGACATCCTCCTGATGGATGATGTAGTGGTGGAGCACCTGCTTGAGGTTCAGCACCTCGGGCTTGCCGTCCACCAGGGCCAGCATGATGACGCCGAAGCTGTCCTGGAGCTGGGTGTGCTTGTAGAGCTGGTTGAGTATCACATTGGCATTGGCATCCCGACGCAGGTCGATGACGATGCGCATGCCCGTGCGATCCGACTCATCGTTGAGGGCCGTGATGCCCTCGATCTGCTTGTCCCGAACGAGCTCGGCAATCTTCTCCACGAGGCGGGCCTTGTTCACCTGGTACGGCAGCTCCGTCACCACGATGCGGGGCTTGCCATTGGACAGCGTCTCGATGTGGCAATCCGCCCGCATCTTGATGATGCCCCGACCCGTGGTGTAGGCCTGGCGAATGCCCTCAGCACCCAAGACGAGGCCGCCCGTGGGGAAGTCCGGCCCCTTTATGACGGTCATGAGATCCTCGACAGAGGCATCCGGGTTGTCGATGAGCATGAGGGTGCCGTCGATGACCTCGCACATATTGTGGGGCGGGATATTCGTCGCCATGCCCACGGCGATGCCCGCCGTGCCGTTCACGAGGAGCTGGGGGAACTTCGCCGGGAGTACCGTGGGCTCCTTCAGCGACTCATCGTAGTTCGGCGCGAAGTCCACCGTCTCCTTGTCGA